>NZ_JAMYND010000033.1:0-64841 GCF_040318885.1 Mesorhizobium sp. M0998 | reverse complement strand
TCAAAGGCCGGACATATGGACGCAAGCGATCGAAAACGACGCAAAACAACCGTTGCAGGCAGGGCGCCGTCCACATATGGATCCTGGGGTCTGCGCCGCGTCGCTTCGCTCCTTGCTCCGCCCCAGGATGACGAGGAGCGGGGTCGCTCACTCTGCTGCTTCCTCGATCTTCTCCATATCGTCGTCCGACAGGCCGAAATGGTGGCCGATCTCGTGGATCAGCACATGGGTGACGATGTCGCCCAGCGTTTCCTCGTTCTCGGCCCAGTAGTCGAGGATGGCGCGACGATAGAGGGTGATGCGGTTCGGCCCCTCGCCGGTCTGCGGATTCCAGCGCTCGGCGATGCCGCGCCCCTCGAACAGGCCGAGCAGGTCGAAGGGCGTTTCCAGCGAAAGGTCGTCCATGATCTCGTCGGTCGGGAATTCGGCGATCTGAATGACGATCTCGCCGGTCAACTTGCGAAAGTCCTCCGGCAGATGGGCATAGGCCTCCAGCGCCAGGAGCTCGATTTCCTCCATCGTTGGCGAAAGCTGGTCGTGCCAGATGCGTGTTTGGTAGATGCGAGCCATGCTTTGTCCTTTGATCCCGGCATATAGGCTTTCAGGCCGGACTCGGCAAATGGTCGGGCTGGAGTGCCCGTGCCATGCCCCCACTACAGGAATAAATTCCCCATGACTCCGCTTGACTCTTCGGGCGACCTCTGGAATCCTAGAGAACATAACAGGAACAAGTGTGAGTGGAAGCTGACCGTCATGGCGACAAGCGCCGTGGCGCGGGAGACTGTTTTTGCCCTGCGCCGCCAGATCGCGAAGATCGAAGGGACCTTGCCCGAGCGCCTGGAGGCGCCGGCCAGTTCGTCGTTTGACGCGGATGTCCCTCGTCAGAGTCTGACACCCTCTCGGCATCCGACACCCGCTCGGAATCTGACCATTGTCCGGCGCGGCCTTGCCGTGGCGCCGCCCGATGCGTTTTTGCGCACCGGCGCCGAGCGCCTCGATGCTGCGCTGAGCGGCGGCCTGCCGAAGGCGGCGGTGAGCGAGTTTCATGGCGCCGCGACCCGCGATGCCGGGGCCGTTGCCGGTTTTGCCTTGTCGCTCGTCAGCCTGATCCTAAGCCAGGGGCCGCGATTGCCGGTGCTGTGGATCGGCACATCAGAGGTTTTCCGCGAGGCCGGCTTTCCCTATGCCAGGGGGCTTCACGCCTTCTTCGGCATCGAGCCGGAGCAATTGCTGTTTTCCGAGGCGCCAAGGCTGCTCGATGCGCTGTGGATCGCCGAGCAGGCTGCCCGGATGACGGCGCTGGCCGCCGTCATCCTCGAAATCCGCGGCAGCCCGCAGCGGCTTGACCTCACCGCGACGCGGCGGCTGCACGCCCGCGCGCAGAGTGCGGGCCGGCCGCTGTTCCTGCTGCGCCAGGCCGGCGAGCCCGAACCGACGGCAGCGCCCGTCCGCCTCATCCTGTCGGCGGCACCGGCGGCAACGCGTAAGACGCTTGCCGGGCCGCTCGCCGGCTCGATCGGCCGACCCGCCTTCACCGTCGCTATCGGCAAGAGCCGCACGGCCTTGCCCGGAAAATTCACACTGGAGTGGAACCCCGATGAACGCATATTCGAAGAAAGACGGGGCGAGCAAGGAAGGTCTCAGGAATGGACCCCAGAACGGCCAAAGAATCCTATCCCTGTGGTTTCCGCATCTCGCCGCCGAGAGGATCCTGCGGCAGCGTCTGGGGCGGTCCTGGCGTTCCCGGCCGTCGGATCACCTGCCGCTGGTGATCAGTCACCGCGACCGGAACGCCCAGCGCATCGCCGCCCTCGACGAGCGGGCCGAGGCGCTTAATCTGAAGCGCGGCATGGGCATAGCCGACGCACGCGCCATGCATCCCTCGATCGACATCGTGGAGGCCGATCCGGAGGCCGACCGGCGCCTGCTCGAAGGCCTCGCCGACTGGTGCGACCGCTATACCCCGCTGGTGGCGCTTGACGGGACCGACGGCCTCTATCTCGACGTCACCGGCTGCACCCATCTTTTCGGCGGCGAACGCTCGATGCTGGACGATATCCTGTCGCGTTTTTTCCATCAGGGCTTCGATGTCCGCGCCGGGCTTGCCGCCACGCCTGGTGCTGCCTGGGCGGCGGCGCGGTTTGCTGGCGACCGCATCGTGCCCGATGGTGAGGAGGAAGCGCTTCTCGCGCCCTTGCCGCTGGCGGCGCTGCGCATCGACCCGGAGGTACGCGCCAGCCTCGAAAGCGTCGGCCTGCGCACGGCGGGCGCCGTCATGGCGGCACCGCGCGCGCCGCTGGCCCGCCGCTTCGGCGCATCGCTGCTCTTGCGCCTCGACCAGGCGCTTGGCCGCCTCGAGGAGGCCGTGTCGCCGCGCCTGCCGGTGGCACCGCTTTCGGTCGAGCGTCACCTTGCCGAGCCGATCATGCTGACCGAGGACATCGAGCGGCTGACCGGCATGCTGGCGACCACCTTGAAGAGCGACCTCGAGCGTCGCGGCGAGGGCGCAAGGCGGCTGGCGCTGCTGCTTTTCCGCGTCGATGGCGGCGTCAGCCGCATCGCCGTCGGCACCTCGCGGCCTCTGCGCGAGCCGCGGCTGATCCAGAAATTGTTCCACGAAAGGCTTGCCGCGCTCGAACAGGATATCGACGCCGGCTATGGCTTCGATCTCGTGCGCCTTTCGGTGCTGACCGCCGCCGCCTTCGACATGCAGCAGGCCGACCTTGCCGGCAAGACGAGCGACGACGGTGCCGATATCGCGCTTTTTGCCGACCGCATTCGCGCTCGGCTCGGCGAAGGCGCGGTCTTGAAGTCGGTCGCCGTCGAGAGCCATTTGCCGGAGCGCGCCGTCGCCACCCTTCCCTTCACGGAGGCGCCGCAGAGAAGCTCGCCGCCGAAGCAGCCAGACAAGGCGAAGGACGCTCCCACGACCGTCTTCCAGCCGGAACGGCCGATCCGGCTTTTCCGTTCGCCCGAGCCGATCGAGGTGCCGGCCACCGAAATGCCGGAAGGCCCGCCTTTGAACTTCCGCTGGCGGCGCGCGCTCTATCGGGTCGCGCGCGCCGAAGGGCCGGAGCGCATCGCGCCGGAATGGTGGCGAGGGGCGGCGGGACGAGAAGATGCCCCGACCCGGGATTATTTCCGCATCGAGGATGCCGATGGCCGCCGTTACTGGCTCTATCGCCAGGGCCTTTACGGCGCCTCTCAAGTCCCGCCGCGCTGGTTCATGCATGGGATCTTCGCATGAATGCGCTGACGGCCAACCCCTATGCCGAATTCGGCATCCAGTCGAACTTCTCGTTTCTGCGCGGTGCCTCGAAACCGGAGGAGCTGGTGGTCGCGGCAAAATTCCTGGGGTTTTCGGCGATCGGTCTCGCCGACCGCAACACGGTGGCGGGCGTGGTGCGCGCCTGGCAGCAGGCCAAGGTGGAGGGTGTTTCCTATCATCCCGGCTGCCGCCTGGTTTTTTGCGACCGCACGCCGGACATCCTCGCCTACCCGCAGGATCGCAAGGGCTGGGGTCATCTCTGCCGCATGCTGACGCAGGCCAATCTGCGTGACGAGAACGAAAAAGGGGCGACGCTCCTCAAACAGAGCGATCTTCTCGAATGGGGCGATCTCCTGTCGCTCGCCATACTGCCGGATGTGTCGGCGGACGCGGAAACCAGCCTCGCACTCCTTAGCCGGCTCAAGGATCGTTTCGGTGAAAACCTGTGGCTTGCGGTTTCGCCGGATTACCGCGGCAACGACCGCTTCCGTATCGAGCAGGCGGCGGCGATGGCGGAGCTGGCCGGCATCCCGTTGATGGCGACCAACGATGTTCTCTACCATACGTTGGAACGGCGCCCGCTGCAGGACGTGCTGACGGCGATCCGCCTCAATGTGCCCGTCGCCGAGGTGGGGCTGGAGCTGGCGGCCAATGCCGAGCGTCACTTAAAGCCGCCGCTGGAGATGGCACGGCTTTTTCGCAGGCATCCGCAAGCGCTGGCGGAAACGCTGCGTTTTGCCGGCGAGCTGACCTTCTCGCTCAGTGACCTGCAATACAACTATCCCGACGAGCCGACGGAATCGGGTCTTGGGCCGCAGGCCGAACTGGAAAGGCTGGCCAAGGAGGGAGCCGCCATCCGCTACCCCTCGGGCGTGCCCGCTTTTGTGACGCAGCGCATCGAGGAGGAGCTCGCTCTGATCGAGCGTCTGAACTACGCGCGCTATTTCCTGACTGTCCACGACATCGTCAAATTCGCCCGCAGCCAGAACATTCTCTGCCAGGGGCGCGGCTCTGCCGCCAACTCGATCATCTGCTTCTGCATTGGCATCACCGAAGTCGGCCCGGACAAGATCGAAACGCTTTTCGAACGCTTCATTTCCGAGGAAAGAAACGAGCCGCCCGACATCGACGTCGATTTCGAGCATGAAAAGCGCGAGGAGGTCATCCAGTACATCTATTCCAAATACAGCACCAAGCGCACCGCGCTGGCCGCCGCCGTCGTCAGCTACCGGGGCCGCTCGGCGATGCGCGAAGTGGCCAAGGCGATGGGCCTGTCGGACGACGTCCGGGGCGCGCTGTCCAGTTCGATCTGGGGCTGGTCGACCTCGGAGCTCGGCGAAAAGGAGACAAAGGCCGGCGGCCTCGATCAGACCGATCCATCGACAAGGCATGTGATCGAATGCGCCAACGAGATCATGGGCTTTCCCCGTCATTTGTCGCAGCATGTCGGCGGTTTTGTCATCACCCGGGACCGGCTCGACGAGATCGTGCCCATCGTCAAGACGGCGATGGACGAGCGCAAGATGGTCGAGTGGGACAAGGACGATCTCGACGCGGTGAAAATCCTTAAAGTGGACGTGCTGGCGCTCGGCATGTTGACCTGCCTGCAGCGCGCCTTCACCCTGCTCCAGGATCATTATCCGCAGGCGCGGGACGCGTACGGCCTGCCCTATGTGCTGGCCACTCTGCCTGCCGAGGACAAGCATGTCTACGACATGATCTGCCGTGCCGACACGATCGGCGTCTTCCAGATCGAATCGCGCGCGCAGATGTCGATGCTGCCGCGGCTGCGGCCGAAAAGCTTTTACGACCTCGTCATCGAGGTGGCGATCGTGCGGCCCGGCCCGATCCAAGGCGACATGGTCCACCCTTATCTGCGCCGCCGGCAAGGCAAGGAAAAACCCGAATATCCCAAGCCGGAACTGGAAAAAATACTCGGCAGGACGCTGGGCGTGCCGCTGTTCCAGGAGCAGGCGATGAAGATCGCCATCGTTGCTGGCGGCTTCAGGCCGGGCGAGGCCGATGAACTGCGCCGCGCCATGGCGACATTCAAGCGCACCGGCACGATCGGCAATTACCGCAAGAGAATGGTCGACGGCATGGTCGCCAAGGGCTACGAAAAAGACTTCGCCGAGCGCTGCTTCAAGCAGATCGAGGGTTTTGGCGAATACGGCTTTCCCGAGAGCCACGCCGCCTCCTTCGCCCTGCTGGTCTATGCCTCCTGCTGGTTCAAGACCTTCTATCCCGACGTGTTCTGCGCCGCGATCCTGAATTCCCAGCCGATGGGGTTTTACCAGCCGGCCCAGCTTGTCCGCGACGCGCATGACCACGGCGTCGAGATCCGCGAGGTCGACGTCAATTTTTCCGGCTGGGATTGCGCCTTGGAGAAATCGCCTTTCGATCCGGATCGTATCCTTGACCGCCATGCCCAGATGCGCGGCGTCATCCGGACCAGCCATGCCGTCCGGCTCGGCTTTCGCCAGGTCAAGGGCCTGTCGAAGGAGCGCATGGAAGCGTTTGTGTCGAGGCGCGGCGCCGGCTATGCATCCGTACGCGACGTCTGGCTGCGCTCGGGCCTCAACGTCGACGAGATCGAAAAACTGGCGCAGGCCGACGCTTTCCGGTCGCTTGGATTGAACCGTCGCGACGCTCTATGGGCGGTCCGCGCGCTCGACGGCAAGAGTGCCGCCGAAAAGCTGCCGCTGTTCGACCAGCCGGCGATCCGCTTGCGCGATCTGGAGCCTGCAACCAGGCTCCCGACAATGCCGCTCGGCGAGCACGTCGTCCACGACTACCGCTCGCTTGGCTTGTCGCTGAAGGCGCACCCGGTCGCCTTCCTGCGTCAAAGGCTGGATCGTTCCGGCGTCACGCCCAATGTGCGGCTCGGCCAGGTGCGGGACGGCCGGCGCGTTTCAGTCGCCGGCCTCGTGCTGGTGCGGCAGCGGCCGGGCAATGGCAAGGCGATTTTCCTGACGCTGGAAGACGAGAATGCGGTCGCCAACATCATTTTCTGGGAAAGGACTTTTGACCGCTTCCGCCCCATCGTCATGGGCGCGCGTCTCATCCGCGTCACCGGCAAGCTGCAATCGGAATCGGACGTCATCCATATCGTCGCCGAGAAGGTCGAGGATCTGACGCCGTGGCTGTCGGTGCTGCTTGAGCAGGCAACGCCTGCGGACAGTGCAGACGAGGCTCAGCCTGGCAGCATCGCGCAAACGGAACTATTGGGAAAGGCAGAGAAGGTCATGCCCAAAGGGCGCAATTTTCAATAGAGTCGCGAAAGATCGCGACGGAGCGGCTCTGAACCGCAGCACTCAGGGTGTTCCACCCAGGCGCGGCGGCGGTGGCATGGCATCATCTATGGTGATGACACGCGCTTCCGATGGCAGCATGATCGGAATGCCGTCCCGCACCGGATAGGCAAGCTTTGCCACCCGCGAGATAAGCTCGCCGCGCTCCGGATCCCAGGCAAGCGGCCCCTTGGTCAGCGGGCAGGCCAAGAGTTCCAGCAGCTTGGGGTCGACAGTCCTGTTCCCGTCACGTCCATCCGCCATTCGATCCATCCTTTTCACAAGGCAATCGGTTAAGGTTTCGAGCGCGGACTTCCCCTTCTCCCCTTGTGGGAGAAGGTGGCCGAGCGAAGCTTGGTCGGATGAGGGGTGTTCCAGCTTGGCACCGACGGCGATCCTTCCAACACCCCTCAACCGTCTCGGCGCTGCGCGCCGATCCACCTTCTCCCACAAGGGGAGAAGGCAAGAGCCTACTGCAAACTCGAACCGAAATCCTCATTGTCGCGCGCCAGCGCCATTTCGGTGATGGCGATCAGGGTCTCGGCGCGTGTCTTCAGATCGGCCGCTTCGAGCAGCGCCTGTTTCTCGGCCGGCCCGTAGGGCGCCATCATCGACAGTGCGTTGACCAGCATGGCGTTTTCGGCGCGGCTGACGCTTTCCCAGTCGGCCTCCAGATCGTTAGCCTGCAGATAAGCGCGAAACGCTTTGAGCAGCGCCGGCCGGTCGATCTCGGCGTCTGCCTGCTCCTCGTCGAGATCGGCGAGAAAGGGTGCCAACCGGCACTGCCGGAACGGTGTTTTGACCGAGAGCTCCTGGACAATACGGAACCGGCACACGCCCTGCAGCGAAATCAGGTAACGGCCGTCGCCGCTCTCGGACAGCGCAATGATGCGCCCGGCGCAGCCGACATTGCAGAGCTCCGGCTCGCCGTCGGGACGCAGCGCACCGTTAAGGCTGGGCTGGATCATGCCGATCAGCCGCGGCCCGGCGATCGCCTCGTCGACCATCTGCAGATAGCGCGGCTCGAAGATGTTGAGCGGCATGCGGCCTCCCGGCAACAGCAATGCGCCCTCAAGCGGAAAGATCGGCATGGTCGACGGTAAGTCCGCAGCGAGCCGGTAATGCGCGTTTCCCGCCTGCACCTCAATCCTCCGATCGCTTTGTCAGGAAGCGCACCAAATCCGTCTCCTCCCGGCCGGCACAAGGCGCAACACCGGAAACCTGAAATCGAACGCCGTCCGAAAACCTAATCTGGCGCAGCCGCGGCCCACCGCAAGCCCGCGCGACAAAACAGTCTGCGCCGGCTCAGGAAAACAGCAGCGACGACAGTTTGCGCCGTGCCGACAGCGTTGCTTCGTCGGTCATGCCCCATGCCTCGAAGAGCTGCAGCAACTGGGTTCTGGCGCCGTCGTCGTTCCACGAGCGGTCGGCCTTGATGATCGCCAGCAGATTGTCGGCCGCCGCCATGCGATCACCCTTGGCGTTCTGGATCATGGCAAGCTCGAACCGTGCCTGGTGATCCCCGGGATTTTCGGCCAGCCGCCGTTCCAGTTCCGCCGGATTGCCGAGCACTGCTGCTTGCGCGGCGAGCGCCATCTTGGCCCGCAGCGCGGCGAGCTGGGGCGCATCCTTCTTTGCTTCCGGCGCCCGCGCCAGCACCGCCTCGGCACCTTCGGCATCGCCGGCCTCGAACAGCAGATCGCCCAAGCCAGCGATCGCCTCGATCGTCTCCGGCGCCTGTTCCAGGATGGCATCGTAAATGTCGGCCGCCGTCTGCACGTCCCCGGCGTCGCGCGCTTCGGCGGCCGCGGCCAGCGCCTCGGCAACTTGCGGCGCACCGCCGTTCTTGCCGCCGACCTTCTGGATGAATTGCGTGATCTGACTCTCGGGAATGGCGCCCATGAAGCCGTCGACCGGCTGGCCGTCCTTGAAGGCAATGACCGCCGGTATCGACTGGATGCCAAGCTGGCCGGCGATCGATGGATGGTCGTCGATATTCATCTTGACCAGCTTGACCTTGCCACCGGCGGCTTTCACCGCCTTCTCCAGCAGCGGCGTCAATTGCTTGCAAGGGCCGCACCACGGCGCCCAGAAATCGACCAGCACCGGCTGGTGACGCGATTCCTGGATCACGTCGGCGGCAAATCCAGCGGTCGTTGTGTCCTTGATGACGTCGGCCGGCGCCTCCGCAAGCGCGACCTTCTCACGCGCGGCATCGGTGCCACCATATTGCACGGTGGTGGCATACCGGCCGCCATTGCTGCCAAATGGGCCGCCAAAGGGGTTGCTATCACTCATCTCGTCGCCTTTCGGTCGCGCCGCCGGCCAAGGGACGGGCGCAACATCCTTCTTTAGAACCCGGTTTCAGTCACCCATGTGGCGATCATGCCGAGACTTTCAAGATAACAGCATCATGTCCGGTTGCCTCGACGAACTTGACCAGGTCCGCGGCAGCGATGGAAGTCGTCGCTTCGTTGGTCAGCGGGTGGGCATTGACCACCGCATGGCTCATCAGCTCCTCGTCCAACACGACCTTGATCCTTCGCTCGGTGTCGTTGATCAGCCCGAACACCGTCACCGCGCCCGGGACGACGCCGAGAAGCTCCATCAGCATCTCCGGCCGGCCGAAGGACACGCGCCCGCCAGCGCCGATCAGATGGTGTATGTGCTTGAGATCGACCACCGCCTCCTCGCCGACGCTGACCAGGAAGAAATTGTCCTTCTTGTCCTTGAGGAACAGGTTCTTGGTATGGCCGCCGGCAATCTCGCCGCGCAGCGCCTGCGAATCGGCGACCGTGAACAGCGGCGGATGCCGCCGCGTCGATACCTCGATCCCGAGTCCGGCGAGAAAGGCGAAAAGTTCGGCTTCGGTCTTCGGCATCGGTCTTTCTTCTGATGGCCCGCTTTCAACTGCTTGTTCGACTAACGCCGTTTACGGCCAATGATGCTGCCAAGACAAGCCCGTCGCGCAACGCGGGGGCGATTGCCTTGCGACGTCTCGCAGGAGGCTTGTCCGCATTGTCGACGAAGCAAAAAGCCTGCGAATTCCCTGTTGCAATCGCCGCGCTCTTCAGCCATATAGGCGCGGCTTGCGGCCCAAAAGCCGCGCGAGCGGGTGTAGCTCAGGGGTAGAGCACAACCTTGCCAAGGTTGGGGTCGAGCGTTCGAATCGCTTCACCCGCTCCAGTTTCCTTGAGGGGAACCAAGCGATTAAGAGGCGCCTTTCGGGGCGCCTTTTGCTTACGTGGCGAAAAGAGTGTCCCTGCCATGAGCGATGCGCGGAAAGCCGCACTGTGACCAGCAGGCGTCACAGCTCTTCTATTCCGTTGTGCTAGCTTTTTTTCTGCGCCGAATAGTGTGCGACTGCGCGACGGCCATTTTCAACTCGGGCGTGATCTCCAACGGTGCATTCTCTGCCCCATGTTGGTTCTGTAGCCCCTGGACCTGGACGGTCGGAAATGGGAGTTCGATGCCCTGTTCCTTGAAGACCTGGCGGAGGCGTACATAAAATTTGCGTTTCATACCGAAGGCACCTCCCGGCTTGGTTGTGGCCTTGACCCTCAATACGATGCCGTATTCGCCGAACTCCTGTACGCCCTGCATCTTGATCGGGTCGAGCACCCAGTGTTTGAACTCGGGATCTTCCGCCAGTTCGAGGCCGATCCGCTTGATCAGCTTGCGAGCGAAGTCGATATCGGTGTCATAACCAACGGTGATGTTGAATTTGTCGATAACCCAGTCACGGCTCTGGTTCTGGACTGCCCCGAGTTCACCGAAAGGTATTGTGAACAGCGGACCACGATGGTGGCGCAGCTTCACCGAGCGCAGCGAAAAGCTTTCCACAGTACCCTTGTAATTGCCCGATGAAATGTATTCGCCAACACGGAACGCATCATCGAGCAGAAAAAACACGCCTGAAATGACGTCCTTGACAATGGTTTGTGCCCCAAAGCCCACGGCGACGCCGACGACGCCAGCGCCGGCGATCAATGGGCCGATCTGGATACCCAGCGAGGCGAGCATCATAAGCACCGCCATCACGATGATCGATGCGAGCAGAATATTCTGGAGGATCGGCAAGAGCGTATGCAGCCGCGCCTGCTGCGGATCGAGGATCGGGACGTCCTCGTCGCTGATCACAGGGTGCGGTGTTTCGATGCCCAGCTTTCGTTCGATCAAAGCTTTGATGATCGACCAGCCGAAGTCGGCGGCAAGGGCAATGACCACGACATTGATCAAGCCGCGCAATATGAATGTTGTCGTCGTATCACTGCCCCGCATGGATTGCATGTCCAGACCCCAGACACGTGCGAGAAGGTAAGCCGCCGCCAGGATGAAAATCATTCGGATTCCGCGATCGATGACAGCGATCGTCACCGCCGGGATCGTGGGCCGGCCGACGTCTTCCGAACCTGGCCGCAGAACGAAATTAACCCCGCGCTGCGTCACCACGATTGCCAAAGGCAGGAAGAATGCGGCGAAGGTGAACCAGAAGTATGTATAAAGGCCGGCGATACGCTGCAGGAACAGGACGACGAAATAAGCAGTCAATAGCCATGTCGCTTCCGTGTGACCGATGTGGCGCGCACCGTCTCGCTGCGTTCTTGGCCGACGCCAAATGGCGAGCAGCAGGAGCAGCAGCAGCACGAAATCGGCGACCAGTGACAGGACCGTCATTCCGTCCTGATCGATGCCGAGACCTGGCAAGAGGATAAACGCGGCGCCGAAGAAGGCGAAGACGCCGACGATCCGGGGTAGCCAATAGGACCAATGGTCAGCCGCTTCGTTGGTGATCGGCAAAGCACGAACCTCGACGGCGTTCTCGACGTTCATGAAGGAAGGGACGAGCGTGGCCATGACGTACATGCGCACACCCCATGTAACGACTGCCGCCATCAGAAATGTCAGTACAATCTCGCGGATAAGCATCGGCCAGTCGAACAACATGAACGCGCCGGCGCTGCCCAGTGCGAAAGAGACTATCAGCATGCTGGAATAAAGCAGGCGGCCACCAATCTTCTTGGCTCGCCCAACGGGCGTATCCTTCGGTTGCGCGATAATCCAAAGACGAAATGGACGGGTGAGCTTGAACGTTGCCCAAGTGAGTGCCAGGCCGGCAGCGATGAACATTGCAATCAGCACAAATACGCCGGCGGGCCCCCTGCTGGACATATCCTCCATCGTCTCTGCCCGAACGCGCGCGAACTGGCCTGGCAGCAAGGGCAAAGTTCGCACGATTCTTTCGATATGATGCCTGATCCCATCGAGCGTCGAGGATGCCATCGTATTCATCTGGCCTGGTGCGGCCACGGCGCCGGACGATGCGTCGGTCGGCGAAGCCCCTCTCTCGGCGGGCGCTCCCGTTGACCCGGCGTCCTGATTTCGCTGTTCGGCCACCCAGGCCTTCACTGACGGATCGTCGAGAAGCTCGAACAATTGTTTGACCCTTTCAGGCGGGACGGTCGCCGGCGCCTGCGCTTGCGCCTGACCAGCCAACAAAAGGGCGATCCCAAAGACGAGCGGCCTGGCAATCAGGGCAAACATCGCAGTCAGGTCTCCGAGACGCCGTGCCGGGCGCGCCAGGTTCCTGGCTCCCAATCGTCGAGTCATGAGTGGCATCGTGCTGTTAACCTTCCGATCAGATCGGCGAGCAACGACATCTATGTCCGTTGTTGCCCCACCTTGAAGAAACCGATGTTGCGGTGCAAGACGTCATCGTTCCGAGCCAGACCGCTGTGCCGGGTACGTGGCGGTGTTTATTTAGCCGCCGGGGGCAGGGCATTCCGACCTCGGCCCAGGCCTCCGGCCGTTCTATGAACTGGGCATCGACGTTAAATCTCAGGAACTGATTTCCTGAGATGACCAGGACAGACCTTTGGCGGTCACTCGGTGGTCAACTGCTTCGCGCACCGCTGCGGACATTCGAAACCATGATGTTGCTTGAGATGCAATGCGCTTCCGGGTCGGCACTGCCATGCGGCAAATCAGGCCGGGAGCCGCCACATTCGCACACGACCTGTACCACGCAATTCCGTTTCCTGGAGTGGGTCGCAAGCAAAATTTGGTCCAAGCAGTTGACGAGTTGCATCCGAAATGCGGATTTCATCGGGCTCCGCGGACGTTTGGATACGTGCGGCGAGATTAACGGTGTCGCCCCATAGGTCATAGGCAAACCGCCTTTTGCCTATGACGCCCGCCACGATTGGTCCTGAGTGAATTCCAATTCTGAGTCTTATCGGTTCTCCTGCGAAGCGTTCGCGCTTAACCGCGTTCCGCAGTTCAAGTGCATAGTGCGCAAGGGCTTCCGCATGATCGGATCGCGCGGTGGGCAGGCCAGCGACCACCATCACACAATCGCCGATTGTCTTGATCTTTTCGCAGCCGTATCGCTCCGAGAGCAGATCCGCCGCCTTGAAGAAGTAATTTAAAATAGCGAGCGTCGTCACGGCTCCGACGCTCCGCGCTCTTTCCGTAAAGCCGACGATGTCGGCAAAAAGCACACTCACCTCCGCATGGTTGTCTGCAATTTGTTCGTGCGCTTTTAGCCGCTCCGCGATCGACGCCGGAAGAATGTTGAGGAGTAGGGCTTCGGCGCGCTGGTATTCACGCGACAATCCCTCTTGGCTCGCCCTCAACGCCTCGTTTGTCGATTGTAATTTCTCGTTGAGTTGACGCTCCCTCTCTTGCAGAAGCGTCATTTCATAAGCCTTCTGTTGAAGCCGCTGCCTATTGTCGCGTTCGGCAGTGGCGTCAAGAAAGAGCAGCCACACGCAGGCATTGTCAGCAAAAAGATGGAGGTCCGCGACACGCCCGCTGGGCAGTTCGACCATGGCCATATCATATGGAAGCTCCGGGCAGGGCAACAAACCTTCCATGAATTCAAGCTGCTCGGCAACAGGCTTACCTATGCGAACTGACGAGAGTCCGTAATGGTTAACGTTACCGCCCTTCGCAGCTATGCAAAGCTGGGCGTCGATTTTCAGATATGCGACCGAGCGCTCGTTGTAGAAGAAATCGTAAATCCAGCTTTTAACTTCTCTTGGCAAGACATTCATGGTTTATTTGCTGACCATCGAAGCAAGTTGACGAAACGCATCATCAACATGTTCGCCCGAAAGCGCACTTGTTAGATAGATTTGCCATCCAAGTTGCCTCAGTTCGTCAATTTCACTATCCGATATTGCCCACCGATCGGCCAGATCGGATTTGTTGAACAGCAATACAAACGGCATAGCGCCGAATTCAGCCTCGGCCCGCTCGCGCAACGTGAGCGCAACGGCAAGAGTAGCAGCGCGTGTTCCATCGACGACAAGCACGAGCCCACTCGCACCTCGCACATAGCTGACGCGGAATGAGCCGATATCGTCTTCGCCGGCCAAATCCCACAAAATCAGATCCACGGTTTTGTCCGGGAATGCGACACTCTTCTTGTCGATTTTCACTCCCACCGTGGTCAAGTAGGTTTCTGAAAAGATGCTTTGCACAAACCTGCGAACCAGACTCGTCTTTCCGACAGCGAACCCGCCCAACATGCAGATCTTCTTTTGCAATATCCTGGGCTCCGCCTAGTGGAAGTTTACCGTAACCGAAACTCTGCGGTTGGCGGAGTTCCCGGTTCGGCTATTTTCAATCTCCGCTGGCTCAAAGGTGCCCGCGCCGCGAACCAAGAGCAACTCCGGATTGACGCCGCGCTTCTTGAGAAGCGCACGAACTGTCTCCGCGCGCGCGGCGCTGATCGACAACTTGGCCGTTTCACGGCCCGTCTCGTCCGAATGGCCGGTCAACATGAACTGTGCTGTTACGCCTGCCTTGCGGGCGTCCTCGGCCAATTCCTTCAACTGATTCGCCAATTTGTCGAGAACCGGCAGTTGCTCTGGTCCCGGTACAGCCTTGCCAGAATCGAAGAAAATGTTGACCGCTTGAATAGCCTCCCTCAAATGAGTGAGTTGCGGAGGGGTCAACTCACGCAGCTCGGAGAGTTCTAGAGAGAGTCCGTCCGCGGAGAGCTGTTGGGCGGCGACCCGCGCCCGATCTATCCAGGCGGCAGGAGCTTCACCCTGGGCAACGATGCGATCCTTGATGATCGAAAGCCGTACTGAATCCGGCGGAGTCAGCGACGCCATCAGCCGCTTCACCACGAACTTCGGATCAAGGCTTTGATAGAATTGCCACTGTGAATGAACGCGAGCAGGATCGACCCCTGTTCCGGACAGCAGAGCCTTCGGGTCGGCGGCCTGCGGGTCTCTCAGGCCGGAAATATAGAAATGTCCCCCCCTCGCCGTTTGTTGGGCGACGATGATTCCCGCTTGGGCCTCCAGTCGCGACACATAAGTCTGCCAGTGCTCCGCCGCGCGTGCCTCGGGGCTCACATCACGAACCTTGGAGATGTCGAATTCCGGTCCGCCTGCCGAGAGCTGTCGGGCCGCTGCGCGTGCGCGGTCTATCCAGATGTCGGGAGCCTCACCCTCGGCAACGATGCGATCCTTGACGATCGAAAGCCGTACTGAATCCGGCGGGGTCAGCGATACCATCAGCCGCTTCAGGACGAACTTCGGATCAAGGCTCTGATAGAATTGCCACTGCGAATGAACGCGGGCGGGATCTAGCTCCGTTCCGGACAGCAGAGCCTGCGGGTCGGCGGCAAGCGGGTCTCTCAGGCCGGCAATATAGAATTGGCCATCACGCACCTTTTGTTGGGCGACGATGATTCCCGCTTGGGCCTCCAGTCGCGACACATAAGTCTGCCAGTGCTCCGCCGCGCGTGCTTCGGGGCTCACATCACGAACCCTGGAGATGTCGAATTCCGGTCCGCCTGCCGAAAGTTGTTGGGCCGCTGCGCGCGCCCGATCTATCCAGGTGTTGGGAGCCTCACCCTCGGCAACGATGCGACCATTGACGATCGAAAGTCGTACTGAATCCGGCGGAACCAGCGACGCCGTTAGCCGCTTCAATACGAACTCCGGATCAAGACTCTGATAGAATTGCCACTGTGAATGAACGCGGGCGGGATCGACCTGCGTTCCGGCCAACAGCGACTGCGGGTCGGCGGCAAGCGGGTCTCTCAGACCGGCAATATAGAATTGGCCATCACGCACCTTTTGTTCGGCAACGATGATGCCCGGCTGGGTCCCCAGTCGCGACACATAGGTCTGCCAGCGCTGCACGGATTGCCAGGAAAGAAGGAACCAACCGCCTGCCGGAATCGAAACCAGCAGGACTGCAGCCACGACCAGCCACGGAAATCCCTGGTTTGATTCCTCCTGCTTCAGTTCAACGCAGGTCTGCAACTGCGTCTCTACGCCGGCCAACTGCGAACTGTCGCCGTCAAACTGCTCTAGAGCCTGTGAGCATTCATCATGGATGCGAAGCAATACATCGCGAATTATTTCATGTAATTCCTCCGGCGGATTTCCCCGGATCACCGCAACCAAGGTCGCAAACGGTCCAACTTCCGACCAGAGACGAAGCTCTCCGAAACGAATGGTATCTAGGCCGCTCTGTTCTTTCTCGTTAAATGAGTCTTTTACAAAATCTTGAATTGCACTAAGCATAGAAGAAATGAGTTGAGGATCTTCGCTAGTTGCATTAGCGGCAGTTACATGCGCTATCAAAAGCCCGGAATTGCGATTGATTAGAAAGACGTGTTCTACACGATAAACAAGAGAATGCTTAAGAACAACTTCTGAGAAGCTTGCTCCTGTTCTCCACGCTTCAAGTCTCCACTTGAGCCCGTGCCAGGTAAATATATGTCTTAAAGTTTCATTCAACGATTGAAAGGTCTGGTCGATCTTTTCGCCGATCGACTTGCGAATAGCCGGCAGAAACACCGGGTACAATATATCCGTCAGCGTACGCGGGCTCTTCTGGATGGACCGTTGCACGGCCCTCTCGACAGCTGGCGCAAGGGCCTCTCCGAGTTGCGCATGAGGCGCACGTGCGGCTGCACTGGGGAGAACGCTCCCCACTGCAGCCGCAAGCTGCTCGGGTTCGTCGAGCAGGTGCGTAACTCGTGAAAGCTCCGAAATTTCGCGGCCGACCAGCAACTGGCGCAGCGTTTCCATGCGAGGGTCGGCGGTTGGGATTCCGTCGAGACGCGCACGATAGTCCGGATCAACGTTCCGGGCAATTTCGATCAAAAGGCGAGCCAGCGCCTCGCGATCAATCTCTGTATCGTTCGAAGCTGCTCTTTGAGGGAGGCTGATTGGGTCGACAGTCGACGTCAAGTTCCGATCAACTCACTTTCCAGGTACGCTCCGAGTTGTTCTTGCTGCCGACGGGATCCTGATTTAGACATTTTGCAACCTCAACAAACAGGCCAGCCAAAAGATTTCGGTCGGTCTTGACATTGCCAAGATCGGAAAACATTTTCTCCATCAGCATCTGAATGCTTTCATTCTTTTGCTTGATTTCCTCACGCAGCAAATGATCGTTTCGATTTATCCGGTCCGCAACTTCCCGCTCAAGCTCGCTCAACTGATCCGACAACGCGCGCACCTGCTTTTCGAGCGCCTGATTTTGCTCGCGAAGATTCCGATCAATCTCCTTATCGGCGTCGGCTCGCGCGTCTTTTTCGTTCCGCAATTGCGCCGCAAGCGAGTCAACCTGCTTCTTTGCATTTGACTCGTACATTTCAAGATTGCGCTTGGCCTCGGATTCGACATCCTTGAAGCGCTGCAAGACCCGTTCTTCAAGCTTGGAAAAGCGGCGGTCATAGTCCTGCATCTGGTTGCCGAACAGCAGATCACGTATCTTGTCGACACCTACAGCGTCGCCGGGGGCTCCGCTCTCGCGAGCCTGGCCCGCCATGAAGGTCAGCCCGCTTCCGTCTGCATTACTTATCAGATTTGCGTCCGCTTTATTTGCCGAAGAAGCGGTACTCGAAGATTCCTTGGCCATCCCATGCCCCTTCTTTTGAACATTGCCACAGCGCTAATTTAGCAACTGGTAAACTTGCCAGTAAAATTGTCGACCCGCAAGCCGGAATCTTCGCGGCTTAAGTCGGTTCGAACGTCCCCATTCGGGTAGATTTCGACATGCGGCTCGATCCGGATCAGCTCGCGCTCGCGTCTTCGCCCGCGATCATCTTTATGCAGATGAAATGCGAGAGCGGAGATGCCCTGGCGCATCGACCCCAGCTCCAAGCCGTCGGGCATGCGCGCTGCCATTCAGCCTGTGTTCAAGTCTTTTTTGCCCGCCTCCAATTCGCCCTTATCTTGACAGGGCAGTGCTGCCAGCCGATGCCGTCATCCGGTTTTGACATTTGCCAACTCTTGCCGAAGAAAACGAAAGCTCGATGATCCAGGATGCTACCGCAGGGCGGTGTGGTACCGATGCTCAATGCCGAGCAAACCGTCGGCACAATGCGTGCCGGCATCCGCCGGCAGACCTGCCAGATACTGGATATAGTGGTGATGGACGATGGGTCGACGGACTGATCGGCGTCGATTGTGACGGCCTACGCCGAGAAAGATCAACACATCTTGTTCTACCTCGAACCAGGCGCGGGTAAGACGGCGTGGCGCATGATCCCTTGGTTTCAATCGTGGTTCCTGCGCACAACGCGGAGGTAACGCTGGCGCGCTCACTCGATTGCCTTCTTGATCAGGAAATAGTGGATTGGGAGGCGATCATCGTCGACGACGCCTCCACGGACCGCACCCCTGCGATCATCGCCGGTTATGTAGAGCACGATGCCCGATTTCGGATGTTGAGCTCTTGCGCGCATAGCCCCGCCGGCGCGCGCAATAGCGGGATTTCGAAGGCGCGCGGCCACTGGCTCATGTTTCTGGATGCGGACGATTGGGTGGATGCCAGCTTCCTTGCCAAAATGCTGGCCGCACTGAAATCCGCTCCCGATGCAGTGGCTGCCTATTGCGGTTCCCGACGCGTGATGCCCGATGGCGAACTCACGGCGTCGAGCATCGCAACGGAGGTTGCGATTCAACCCTTCGAAACGTTCGCCCGCCGGTGTGCCGTCCGCACTCACGCGCTGCTGGTCGATCGGGAGATAATTGTCGAGTTGGGCGGTTTCGACGTGTCGCTGCGCACCTGCGAGGACTGGGATCTGTGGCAGCGCCTCGCACGTCTAGGCAAAAATTGGGTGATGGTCGACGAGCCGCTCGCTTTCTATCGGGCCAGCCCCAACGCGCTCAGCCGCAATTCGGCGCAGATGCTGGCAGATGGCGAAGTCGTGATCGCTCGCGGCTTTTCCGCCGATCCCAGGGTCAAACACCCGCCATCGGCTCACGCCAATGGAGCGACCGACGCGAACGGCCACACCGCTTCAGAAGCACTCGCGTGGTTCGCGTTGTGGAACGCCGCATCGGATTGCGGCTGCGGCTCGCGCTCGATCAACCCGCAGTCCCTGCGCGCGCTCCCAGCAGGACGTAAGTGGGCGCGTGAGATCGCCAAGGTGGCCGTCGATGGCCTTATGGTAGGAAGCCTGTCGGTGCCAGCGCAATTGGCTGCCAGGTGGGACAGGTTCGGCGCTTCCCTCACCGAGTTGATCCTCGAACTCGGCAAGGTCTGGAATAATCCGGACGCGGCTCGCCGCGTGCAGTATCACTTTGAGCAAATGCTGCTCGATGTCGACGATCTTGCCGCGCCGCGCAGGCTGGCGCGGACACTTGGAATTCGTGTCGACGTGCGAAATCCGGCCTCGATCGAAGTACCGAAAGGAATCGATCAAATCTATGCCCATCTGATGATGGATGGCCAGATCGAGGCTCTCGTGCAGTTCGGCGTACTCGGGAGAGTGACGAGGCGTCATTGGATTGAATTGATCCTGAATTTCCTGCCCTCTGAGCGGCCTATGCACAGTGCCGCGCGACTTGCGAGGCGATCGCCTGTAGATGCACCGCAAAAGGGCGCCGGTGCCGACAAGTCAAACATGTCTGCAGCCGAGGCATTGTTGTCCATGGCGGGACGCCGGTCTGATCAGGACAGCCATTTCGGCAAACTTGCGGGATTGGCCGCGGAAGCGCAGGCGCTGGTTCGGTCGAGCGCCG
The DNA here is from genome assembly GCF_040318885.1 of Mesorhizobium sp. M0998. Taxonomy (NCBI): domain Bacteria; kingdom Pseudomonadati; phylum Pseudomonadota; class Alphaproteobacteria; order Hyphomicrobiales; family Phyllobacteriaceae; genus Mesorhizobium; species Mesorhizobium sp. M0998. Next base: position 45,276 of record NZ_JAMYND010000033.1, on the reverse strand, counting down.
AAACTAAAGAGCCTTTTGCAGCGCCGCGCCGTGCACGGGCCGCGGATGGGCGCGACAATGACCGCACATCTTTCTGGAATCGCCATTTTGCGATCGAGGATCCCTGGAACTACGGTTCGCCCTATGAGCAGGAAAAATATGAGCGGCAGCTCGAAATTCTGCCTGCCGGTCCCATCGGACGGGCGCTTGAGCTGGCCTGCGCGGAGGGCCACTTCACGCGGCAGCTGGCGCCGCGCGTGGGCCATTTGACCGCAACTGACATCTCCGCCGTAGCCGTCGGGCGGGCGGGCGCGCGATGCAGTGATCAGCCGAACGTTGAGTTCGGCGTACTGGATTTTTCTGCGGACACGCTGCCGGGCGAGATGGATCTGATCGTCTGTTCGGAAGTGCTCTACTACCTGGACGATCTCACCGAGTTGCGGCGCATCGCCAAAAAACTTGTTGAGGCGTTGGCGCCTGGTGGCAGTTTCATCAGCGCACACGCATTCGTGCTACGAGACAATGTTGAAAGGACGGGCTTCGACTGGAACACATTCGGTGCACAAGCGATCTCAGAGACGCTGGCAGCGACCCACGGCCTCGTTCTCGAGCAATCGATCCAGACCGAGCTCTACCGCATAGACCGCTTCCGCCGCCTGTCACCAGGCGACGTGGCGACGGAACCGACGATAGATCATGTGCCAATCCGCGCCCCCATCGAAATCGGAGTCGCGCGAAATATCGTCTGGGGCGGGGCGCGGGCCTTGCGCCGCGACGTCGCACATAGCGAGCGGCGGCAGCGTATCCCTGTCCTCATGTATCACAGTGTCTCCGATCAAGGTCCGGCCGCGCTCGCCCGTTTTCGGCTCGCGCCCGCCGCATTCGCCAGCCAAATGACATGGCTGCGCGCCAATGGCTTTCACGCGATTAGCTCCGAGCAGCTGGAATGGTTCATCGCCAACCGTCAGCCTTTCGTTGGCCGCCCAGTGCTCATCACCTTCGATGACGGCTTCCAGAACTTTGCCGACCATGCCTGGCCGGCCTTGCGCGCGAACGACCTGACTGCGGAAGTGTTCCTGGTGACGGACTTGGTGGGTGAAAGTGCACAGTGGGACGCCTACAGCGGCCCGCCGACGCAGCTTATGGACGCCGGGACGGTGCGACGCCTCGCCGGCGAAGGTGCGTTCTTCGGAAGCCATCTGGCGACGCATCGCGCGATCGATGGTCTGTCGAGCTCTGACTTGGCCGCCGAGCTCCTGCGCTCTCGTATGTTCATCGAACGGTGGACCGGTCGGCCAACCGCGGCGTTCGCGGCACCCTTCTCTGTCACCGACCGACGGCTTGGCAGGCTGGCCAAGGAGTGCGGCTATCGAATCGGCTTCGGCGGCAGACACGGACCGGCGGACCTCGATTGCGATCCCATCGACCTTCCGCGCATCGAGATTCGTGGGGATCGTTCGCTCGATGACTTTGTTGCCGTTGTCGAGGCCGTGCTCGCATGAACCGTGAACTTGTCAGTGTCTAGATTCGTAACAAATTGGTTCCGCTTTTTATTCCGTGTCCCGCCCGCTTACCTCGTTCGCAAGTCTATTGGGCGACTTGCGATACGGCTGACATCAGCTCCTGCGGGCTTGGCGCCCCAAACATGTATCGCCCACCCTCTGGAACCTCCGTGAAGCTCCAGCGGACGATCCCCTGCCGGTCCAGCAGGAACTGACCGACCAATTGTCCGTGTCCCGTTGCTAGCATCTGCTCGTCGGCTTCGGTCAGCTCGTAATGGTCCCTCTTGTTGAGCATTTCACTGGCCGCAAGAGGATCCATAGGACCGGGCAACTCGCCTGGTATGTCGACCCGCATATCCTTTGCCGCTGCCATCGAGACCTTGTACGGCCAGTTCGTCTCGTTTTGGGTGAATTCGAGATTGGGCAGTCCAAAAGCACGATGTGAAGCGCGTTCAGGATCGGAGGCCGCAAGCAGATTCGGCATCGGATGGTAGCGGAAATAGAGACGCGCCCGTTCGATCGGCGTGTTGACCACCGTCAGGCTCTCCACGCCCCTTTCGCGCAGCTCCGGATCAAGCCGCGCCTGGGCGGCGATATGGCGCCGGCAAAACGCGCAATGCAGACCTCGAAACAGGCCGACCAGCACCGGTTTTTGGCCGCGAAAATCGTCAAGCGCGATCTTGCCTTCCTGGGTAATGGCGTCGAGTACCACGTTTGGCGCACGGTCGCCCGGTTGAAGCGGCACCAAGTCACTACGCGCGGACATTTCCAACCTCCAACCCCGGCTAGTCGAGAAAAGGCAGCACCACAAGCGCTTCCGGGTCGAGCCCGTGCTGGGCGCATATACCCTGCGCCAGGGAAAAGTAGCGTTCGGCCTCGGCCAGATTGTCGAGATCGAGATTAAGCGTTGCGAGACCATCATAACACGGAAACAGCAGTTGGGGTTCGCCCGTTTCGCGAGCTACGTCCAGTGCTTCGTGGAACAACCCAACCGCCAGGTCCGGACGGCCGTTGCACTGGTGGATTTGCCCAAGCACGATCAAAGGCACCGGCAGGTGCTCGCGCTGGTCGAGCGCCCGGTCGATCTCGATGGCCTTCTCGGCAGCGGGTACGCCCTCCGTTGGACAGCGATCCGTGAAAGTACAACAAGCGACCGCCAGATTGGCGAGGAGGCGCGCCTGGAAACCCAAATCACCAATACGGCGCGCCACTTCAAGACCGCGCCGACAGACCTCCATCGCCTTTGCGGGATCGATGGTCGTGTAAAGCACGCCGAGATTGGTGTAGCCGCGGCAGGCCGCGCCCAGCAGACCGGCGGCTTCGGCCAATTCAATGCTACGCTCAACCTGACGCACGGCCTCACGGTTTCGCCCAAGGCGAGCCAGCGCGACAGCCTTGGTATTGAGTGCCTCGGCGGTCACAAGAGTGGCATCACACCTTATCTCGGAGACATGCTCCGTTGTCAGTGTGCCTACGCAATCCAGCGCCGCGTCTGCCCATTTTGCCGCGAGAGCGTGATCTCCGCTACGGAACGCCTGTCGGCCACGTTCTTGCCACAGATGCGCCTGCTCGATCGGGGCATCCGCTCCATCGAGGAGCGCTGCCGCCTCAGCATAGCGGGGTTCTGCCTTGTCCCGCTTGCCGACATCCCAGAGTAGCCGACCGATCTTACGCAAAACTCGCGCCGAGGCGACGCGATTGGCTGACTCGCGGTATGCCTGCAACACCGTCTCATAGTGGTGGTGCGCGATCTCGCGGCGGCCTGCCGGGCCGCTCAAATCGGCAATGCGCTCTGCAATTGCCAGTTTGAGCGGTGTTTGCCCGATCGCGCCCAACGCAGTCAGTGCTCGCTCGTAGAAACGAAGGGCGTCGTCGTTGGCATATATCATGCGAGCGCGATCGCCTGCCGCCTGCAGGTAATGCGCGCCCTTCTCCCGCTCGGCGCTCTGTGCAAAATGATGACCGAGCACGGTCAAATCCTCGAGCCGTTCCGGCTCGTCGCCGCACAGTTGCTCCAAGGCAGCACCGATCCGCCCGTGGATTTCGGTCCGGCGTTGCAGGAGCAGATTCTGGTAGATCACGTCCTGCAGCAATGTTTGCGTAAAGCGGTAGCTTTGAGACGAGACCGAGCCTGATCCGGCAACTTCCTCGATGATTTCCGCATCGCAAAGCAGTTCGCAGCCGGCTTCGAGCCGGCCGGGGTCGGCTGTCACGGTTTTCAGAAGTGTGGCATCGAAGCGCGGGCCGATTACCGCGGCCTCCTGGGCCAACCGGCGCACCTCTTGGGGCAGCCGGTCGACGCGAGCAAGCAACATTGCCTGGATAGTGGCGGGGATGCCGGTTGCGACTTCGCCTGCCACAGTCCGCCATCGCTGGCCCTCTCGCACCAGTACACCGCGATCGATAAGGCCGCGAACGATTTCCTCTACAAAAAGGGGGTTGCCGCCCGCGCGCTCGAGGATCTGGTCGAGAAGCCCTCCCGCGGAGCTTACCCAGCTCTCGCCGAAAAGCGCTGCCAGCAGGCTGCGTCCGTCATCATTGTTGAGTGGCGGAAGCCTGAGCGCTGTGTGACTGACCCGACTTGAGTCGAGCTGGTCGTTGTCCGGCGCCGGACGATGCGTGACCAGCAACATCAACCGCGTGCGTTCCAACCTGTCCATCACGAAACGTAGTGCCTCGAGCGACACGGCGTCGGCCCAGTGCAGGTCTTCGACGACAATCAATAGCGGCGACAACGCAAGCCGCCGTTCGATGATTGTGCGGACTGCGTAGAGAATTTGCCGCCGCAGCTGCTCGGGCTCGACATGCTGCAAGGTGGCATCGGGGTCGCCAAGGCCAAGCACATGGTAGAGCAAAGGCATCAGCCGCTTCGCCTCCTCGCCCTGCAGGCCGAGATCGGCAAGCAAGCCTGCGAGCTTCCCCCGCATTTCGTCCCCATTGTCGTTTTGCATCATCCCGGCAGCGCTGCGCACCACTGCGCCCAAGGCGCCAAAAGATTGTTCACCCAGCGGTGAGCACGTGGCCTGCCGCACGGCGACGTTGCGAAAACGCTCGTCGTCGCCGACGCGGGCGACGAACTCACTCACCAGCCGCGATTTCCCGATGCCGGCTTCTCCGACGAGGCGGACAAGTTGGGCCGAGCCGCCGCACGCCTGGTCAAGGCTCGCCATCATTCTATTGAGCTCCGCACCACGACCTATTAGCGGCGCACTGAGGCCGAGCGCCTCGAGCCCGCGCGCTGCACGCGGCACCGCTAGCGGTGCGTCCAGTCGATGAACGAGCACGCTGCCAGCCTTGCCGCGAAACACGACATCACCCAGCGACTCATAAGAGAAGGCATGCCGGGTCAGCCTGTGAGTGAGCTCGCCTACCAGCACCTCACCCGGTGCGGCCAGCGATTGCAGGCGTTGCGCCGTATTCACTGTGTCGCCGGTCACGGAATAGGATCTGGCGGTGCCGATGCCCAATCCGCCAGTAACGACCGGACCAGTGTTTATGCCGATGTGGAGTAACAGAGGCGAGCCGGAGTGGGGGGTGCTTTCGCCGAGCCGCGCCGTCCGGGCGATCATGTCGAGAGCGGCACGAAGCGCGCGTTCCGGATCGTCCTCATGCGCGACCGGCGCACCGAACAAAGCGAGCAGCGCATCGCCGATGAATTTGTCGACGAACCCACCAAAGTTTCGCACGGCCGCCGTCAATTCCTTGAACAGTTTGTTCTGCAGCGCTTGCATGACCTCGGGGTCGAGCTGCTCGCTGAGTGTCGTAAAGCCGCAAAGGTCGGCGAACAGGACCGTTACCGTCCGGCGATCGGCGTCAGAGACGGGATGCAGCCCTTCTTCGCTTTCGATGTTCGGAAGCAGCGACGGAGTTCGAGAAGGCGACACAATGGTCCGGCTTGGTGCCGGAGCAGGCCGTTCGACGGCTTTTGCGGGCGCACCGACGCTTGCCCCGCATTTCGGACAGAACTCGAAATCAGGTGCGCAGGTGTAGCCGCAACTGGCGCATGGCACGGGCTGGCGCCTGCCACACCTCGGACAGAAGGCGTAACCGCCCTCAATCTCGAAACCGCAGCCCGAGCAGTCCATCGAACAAGACCTCACTAGTGGCCGTGACGGCGTGATCTCGCTCGCACTTCACGGCCAGGCTATTCACAAGGATGCACCGATAGCCGTCGGCGGGCAAGCGGCAGCGGGCGATCCGTGTGGGTCCGGTGGCAGACCGCTACCCATGACCTCTGATGCAACGGCTGGCTCGCAAACGCTGTCACCGACGTCTCGCGCGCGTTTCTGGCCGCCAGCTACGGTCATCTGGGCCGCTTCGCCGAGGCCCGCGCGCCATGGCAGGAGGTGCTTCGCGTCAATCGCGACTATTCGCTGGATACCGCTACAAAGTCTTGGTCTGCCACAAGAACCGGTCGATTTCGAACACGTGGTGGATGGGCTCCGCAAGGGCGGTGTGGTGCAATGACAGGTGAGGCCTGTGCGGCGGGGTCAGACGCCAGAGGCTCCCCGATGGATCGCCGTCGCTTGCGGTTGCGAATTAGGCTCAGGTCGGCTTGATCTCTGCCTGGCCGATCTTGCGCCATCTGGCGTTTTCGCGAACCAGTTTCAGGTCGTCGGTCGTCTCGGCAAATGTCCGCAATCGGTATTGCCGGAGCAGGTCCGGGAAGAGCGCTCCTTCCGGCAGGACGGCAAGCTGCTCGCGGACTGAGATCTTTTCATCGATGACCCGCATGCCCCAGGCATTTTCCCGAACCTGCAGTTCCGCGGCCAGATCGCGCTCTTCCGGCACGTTTTCGTCCAGCACGGCCAGGAGGATCGAGTGGAAAAGCGCTACATAGCCAATCTGTCTCAGGCCGCCCACGACCCGCACGCGCGGCAATATGGCAAGGACGAGGAACGTCAGGAACAAGTTCGGCAGCAGCACGCCGTCCAGCAGCGCCTGCCTGAGATACGGCCGCTCGAACGGGATGGAAAGACCTTGCGGCCTGTCGGGCTCGATCAGGTGCCCGTTCTCGAGAACGAGCTTGCGCACGCGCTCCTCGCGGATGCCCCAGAAATAGTCCGTGGCATTGGGCAGGAATCTGCCAAATGGGCTCGATGCGGCCTCTTGCCAGGCATGTTCGAGACGCTGGCGTCTTGCGGGTTCAATCAGCAGCCTGGAAAGAAGGCTGCCGTCATATTCTAGATGCCGCGCCATGGCAGCCGCGGCGACTCGATCATCGACGAAAACCGGCAGGGCCATGCCGGCACGATCCCAATTGGCGACCAGATCCTCATTCAGTTCAGTCAGCGCATCGGCGGCGGTTTCAAACACCTTGTCCCGGCTGGCAAGCAGTGTGCCCAGCCAGCGGCTGGCATCCGTTTCATCGCCCACCGCTTCGAGCGCGCGCTTGTTGATGGAGACGGGACCGGCCACGCAGGCGCTTTTGCGGCACAGTTTGTGGCGCCCCATGCCAAACAGGTTGACCTTGTCGTCGCCGACATCGAGCCATCCCGGCCCCTCCCGGCCAACTGTCTCCATGGTCATCGTCGTTCCCATGAAGCCGACGAAGGCCGACAGCCCGTTTTCGACCGCGCCGAGCCAGGCAAGCAGAAGGGCATCGAAGGTGATCCGGTCCATCAGAAGCAAGCAGTGCAGGCCGGACTGAATCACCGGTCTGTGCTCGAACTCGTCGAGGGCTTTGCCGATCTCCTCAGGCTGCATGATCCTACCGAGGCGCTGATGCAGGACTTCGCGCAGGATCGAGCGGGCAGCGATCGCCGGGCCCGATGCAGGCCTTGCCACCGGCCGCCACAGATGGCGGGCGTAATCGGAAACCGGTGCATTCCAGTTCTGCTCGATGTCGCGCACGACCTCCGGGCAGAGCAGCGACAGCACAGCCAGAATTTCCCGCGGAGGGGTAGGGGTTGGATCAAAGACGGCGGTCATTGGTCCCGTCTAGCCGCTTGCGGTGTAAACGCCAAGCGAGACCAGACTTGCTGGATGCGGCCGGCCCACATAGATCGTCAATTCGATCAAGGTGGTGTGAGACGAAATGACCGTATCCTACGCAGTTCTCCTTGAGCAATCCCCTGTTCGCTGCCTCGGCACGAATTGTCAGATTGGCCAAACAGCTAAGGCAAACAGCGGATCTTAGAACCGCAGCCGGGCCATGCTCAGGAGGTCGTGGTACTGCCCGTCGGTAAAGCCGGCCTTCACATGCCGGCCTTCGATCTCAAAGCCGTGGCTCTTATAGAGACGGAGGGCCGCTTCGTTGTCGGCATAGACGGTCAATTCGACTCGCTTCAGGGCGCGCCAGTTGTCGGCCACGTCAAGCAGCGCGCCAAGTATGGCAGAGCCGATACCTTTGCCGACAAAGGCATCGTCAAGGCCGATATTGATCTCGCCGATGTGCGAACGGCGCGGTGAACCTTGCACGACCAGGCTGCCATGGCCGACGACCTTGCCGTCCAGCTCGGCAACGATCCAGGTGGTTTCCGGGCCGGACTTGGCAATGCGCCGCGCCACCTGCTCCACCATCTCGAAAGGCATCCTGAGCGTGCCCCAGCGGAAGCCCGGCATGTTGAAGATAGCGCAAAGCGCCTCCGCATCGCTTGACCGGACGGACCGCAGCAGCGGCTGGATTTTCTCGGCGGGTGGCGAGGTCGTGCTGGTCATGGCGTTCCCGGCGAAGGCAATCGGCCCGGTACGATGCACCGGACGCCACCTGAAAATCCAGCCGTCTCTGACCTATGATACCGATTGCGGGCTAAAAATACCGGGAGGCAGCGTAGAGTTTGAACACGCCGCTGATGCCTATCCAGCCGAAAAGGGCGAGCCAGCACAATGTCCCGGTCGCCGTCCAGTCGATCCGGTGCACCGCAGCGTCGGTGATGACGACGCCGAGGATGGCAAGCAGGCCAACCAGAAACTGCGCCAACCCGATCACCAGCAGTTCCTCGCGCGGCGCGCTTCTCCAGACGAGATATATACCGCCCGCACCGGCGAGGAAGATGGCGCTGTAGACCTGAGCGTGGAAGGCATCGATCGGCCATGGCCAGATGCCACTGAATGTCAGGGGAAACAGCAACAGGCCGACGCCATAGAGCCCAAGGATCGCGGATTCCGCCGGCATGTAGCCGCGCCATGCGGGATTTAAGGTCACGCCTTTTGCGGAAGGACGGGCCCTGGCCCGCCACAGGAACAGCCCGGATAGCGCGGCCGAAGCAAGATAGACCAAAAACCACAGCCAAGGCGCTTTGCGCTCGAAGTTGAAATAGCCGAGATTGATGAACGAAGCCACCGACACGATGACGGTGAAGATGAAGGCCATGACGAGCACGAGCCTGCCGGGCGACCAGCGATTCCAGACCAGCAGTGCCGCCATCACGACCATTTCGGCGGTGTAGAAGCCACCGAGGAAGCGCGCATTGAACGGCGTGACGGCCCAAGGCCAGCCCGGTTTCACCAGCGCAGGCATGAAAAACAGGCCGGCGCCTACGATCAGGACGACGATGACCCCCGCAGAAAAAAGGCGCAGGACCGCGGGAAATGGCGGATTGTCTGATGTCGGCATGGAAGAAAATCCCAAAGATGAATGCTCCATGGACCATCATAGTGCTGCTTGCGGCCGGTTAAAATCCGCCGAATGGAAATTGAACGGTCACCAGGCTTATCCATTCGAATGGCCGTACGGTCCGTTTCGAAGTAAGATGGAACACTCGGACCAAAGATCGGTCCGGTCAAAACGCCTCGAGGTGCATTTTCCGGAGCCTGCACGATGAACGAAGCTCAGGATCTATTCTCACTTCTGCGACAATCGGCCGATGTCGATCCGCAGGCGATTGACGCGATGAAGCGAACCATCGCGGAGGGCGAGGACCGCGAACTTTGCCGCATCAATGCGCCAGCCTTCGCCAGCAAGCATGACCTCGACGAGGAGCGCGCAATAGGCGCCTTTCTCCATGCGGCGCGGGTGGGCATCTTCGACATTTCCTGGAATGTTCTGTGCCCCGGCTGCGGCGGTGTGCTCGACACCAACGCCACGCTGAAAACCCTGCAAAAGGACGAATACACCTGCGCGCTGTGCTCCGAGGGCTATTCACCGACTCTCGACGAGATGGTCGAGGTGACATTCACCGTCAGTCCCCGCGTGCGCAGGATTGCCGCACACAATCCACACGAACTGCCGGTGGCGGAATATTTCCGCCAGATCTACTGGGCGTCCGGCGTCGATCTGCCGGAAGAGGATTTCGTGAAAAAGCTGGAAGCGTTCTCGCTGGAGGATATCGAGCTTGCGCCCGGTGAAAAGGCGGTTCTGACCATACAGCTTCCGTCTGAATTCATCATCGTCTTCGAGCCGGTCACCCATTCAGCGCAGTTCATCGACGGGAAGGGCGAACCAACAAAGGAGCGCCGGAGCCTCTCTTTGGCCTTCGACCGCGACCATGTCCAGAACCAGACGCTGGAGATGCAACCCGGCCCGTTGCGCATTTCGCTGGAAAACCGGACCGACACCCGCGTGCTGCCGACAGTCTTCATCGCCGGCCAGACATTGCATGATTTCCTGGGCAAACGCCGGCCCTTCCTGACCGCCAAGCGCCTGCTCACCAACCAGACGTTCCGCGATCTCTATCGCACGGATACACTCGACATCAACCAGCGCCTGAAGATCACCAGCCTGACGTTCCTGTTCACCGACCTGCGCGGATCGACCGAGCTTTACGAGCGGGTGGGCGACCTTTCAGCCTTCGATCTCGTGCGCGAGCATTTCCAGGTTCTGCACGAGATCGTCACGGCGGAGGCAGGCGCGGTGGTGAAGACGATCGGTGATGCGGTGATGGCGACCTTCGCGACGCCTGATCGTGCGATTGCTGCAGCCCTCAGGATGCGCGATGCCATGCGTACGCTCAACGACAAGAGCGGCCGCGAGGATCTGCTGCTCAAGATCGGAGTCCATGCCGGCCCCTGCATCGCCGTGTCGATGAATGAGCGACAGGACTATTTCGGCCAGACGGTCAACATTGCTTCGCGGGTGCAGAACCTTGCCAACGCACAGGCGATCTTCGCCACTCGAGCGGTGGTCGACGACAATCTCACCGCCGATCTCTTACATAGGAACGCGCTGACGCCCGTGCCCCACGAGGTCTCGCTGCGAGGCATTGACCGGGAGATAGCAGTATACACGATCCCCTGAAGGCTTGGCCCCTGAAGAGTTGGCTCGTCCCGGCCCCTCACACGCGCCTACAGATAAAATAACGATCGGCGGCAATCGAAGGTGGCGGCGAGAGGCGTTGCAACTGCGGGTGATCGAGCGGCGTGCCGCTGACCGCGATGCCGCCGACGCGAAGCAGGCGCGCGGTCAGATCGGGAAGCCAGGTAGAGGTCACTGCATCGCGATCTTCATAGCCGGTGCCGATGTCGGCATGAACAAGAGCGGCGTCGATGCCAATGAACCTGCTCGCCGTCTCGCGTATTTCGCCGAGCACGAGGTTTTCAGCTTCGGGAATTGAGCTGGCGTGTGCGGCAAGTGCGCGATCGAACGCTACGATCCGGCGTCCGGGCAGGCGCTCGCGCAGATGGTGGAACGTCCGGCCATTGCCGAGGCCGAGCTCGAGCACGGGGCCCTCCATCTTCGCAACCTCGGCGCAGACATGATCGAGTATGTCGCGCTGTGCGGTCATCCTCCGGATGAAACTGTCAAGGCGACTCATGTGCGATTGTATGTCCAGAACCAGTTCACGAAATCAACTGCCCCCGACCAGAGCGTTTCGCGGCTGAAACCCAGGCCGACGAGCTAAACCCCGATCGAGTCTTGCCGCGTGTAGAGGCGAACGATGAACACTGCAACAAGCGAACAGGCTGCCGACAAGGATCATACCGGGTGGAATCGGCGGCGCAGCGCGCGGCGGAACAGCGATGTCATTTGTAGGGGTCCGCGGCGTCCCGCAACCCGTCGCCCAGGAAGTTGAACGCCAAGATGACGAGAACGACGGGGAGCATCGGCAAAAGCAGCCATGGATAGAACGCGATCACGCTGACGCTGCGCGCCTCGGTGAGCAGGATGCCCCAGCTGGTTATCGGTGCCCTCAGGCCGAGCCCGAGGAAGCTCAGCGCCGTCTCGCCCAGGATCATGCCGGGTATGGAGATCGTCGCCGTCGCGATCAGATGCGACATGAAGCCGGGAATGAGATGCCGCCCGATAATGCGGCTGCTTCTGGCGCCCATCAATTGCGCGGCCAGAACGTAATCCTCCTCGCGCAAAGCTAGAAGCTTTGAACGCACGGCCCGCGCCAGTCCGGTCCAGTCGAGCAGCCCGAGGATGACGGTGATGCCGAAATAGATCAGGATCGGACTCCAGGTTATCGGCATGATCGCCGCCAGAGCCAGCCATAGCGGAATGCTGGGGATCGATTGCAGAACTTCGATTATCCGTTGGACGATCAGGTCGAAGATACCGCCGTGATAGCCGGCCAGTCCGCCGATGACAATGCCGAGCAGGAAGCTGAAACTGATGCCGACGAGGCCGATTGTCAGTGAAATGCGGGCGCCATAGATGATGCGCGAGAGCACATCGCGCCCCAGCCTGTCAGTGCCGGCCAGAAAGAGCTGGCCGTTTTCGGCGGGGCAGACAAAATGCCTGTCACCTTCGATCAGGCCCCAGAACCGGTACTTATCGCCCTTGCAGAAGAAACGGATCCGCTGAACATCATCCTGGTTCTCGATGTAGTTCCGCTTGAGCGTGTCCATATCCAGCGTCATCTGGCGGCCATAGACGAACGGCCCGACGAACTCGCCGTTGTGGAACAGGTGCACCCGCTGCGGCGGCGAATAGATGTAGTCCATGTTGCGCGTGTGCAGATCGTAGGGCGCCAGGAACTCGCAGATCAGTATCCCGAAATAAAGCGCTGCCAGGAATATGCCGGATACAAGGGCAAGCCGGTGCCGACGGAATTTCCACCACATCAGCCGCAACTGCGACGCCTGAAAGACCTTCTCCTGCTCCGGCGTCATCGCCTCGACCGACTGCAGGTCAAAGGGCTCGATGGAAACGTAGTGTTGCAGTGGGGCACCCGGAGCGGGCAGCGGCGATTGCGTGTTCATTTGGTGCTGCCGCCTTGCAAACGAATTCGCGGATCAAGTAGCGCCAGCGCCAGGTCGGAAATCAGGACGCCGATGACCGTCAGGAAGGCGAGGAACATCAGGAACGACCCTGCGAGATACATGTCCTGGCTTTGCAGCGCCTTGATCAGCATCGGCCCGGTCGTTTCCAAAGACAGCACGATCGCCGTGATTTCGGCACCGGAGATGATGGCCGGCAGGATAGAGCCGATATCCGAAATGAAGAAATTGAGCGCCATGCGCAGCGGATATTTGACCAGCGCCCTGAAGGGATGAAGGCCTTTGGCGTGCGCGGTCACGACATATTGCTTATGTAGCTCATCGAGCAGATTGGCGCGCAGCCGCCGGATCATGCTTGCCGTGCCCCCGGTGCCGATGATCAAGACCGGAATCCAGAGATGGGCGAGGATCGATTTCGCCTTGGCCCAGCTCATCGGCTCGCCGAGATATTGCTGGTCCATGAGATGGCCGATAGACGTTCCGAACCAGATGTTGGCGAAATACATCAGGATCAGCGCCAGCATGAAGTTCGGAATCGCAAGGCCGAGAAGGCCGAAGAAAGTCAGGCCGTAGTCGCCCCAGCTGTATTGATGCGTGGCGGAGTACATGCCGATCGGAAAGGCGATGAGCCAGGTAAAGATGATCGTGACGAAGGAAACCAGCACCGTCAGCCACATTCGGTCCCCGACGACGTCGCGAACCGGCAGCTCATATTCGAAGGAATAGCCGAAATCGCCGTGCAGCATCCCGCCGACCCAGTAGAAGTAGCGAATGACCGGTGGCTTGTCGAAACCATATTCCTTGCGCATCATCTCGATGCGATCGGAATCCACCGCTTCGCCCTGAGCCCGAAGCTCGGCAACATAGCTGTCGAAATAGTCGCCTGGGGGAAGTTCGATGATCGTGAACACCAGTGCCGATATGACCAGCAGCGTTGGAACCATCACGGCGATACGCCAGACAAAATATCGAAGCACGCTCAGGACTCTCCAAGCCAGAATGTATCCGGCATATAGACACCGAAATAGGCGGTCGGGTCGTAGCCGTAGAGCGCCTTGTCAGGCAGATTGCGCAGCCGCGAGGATGCCAGAATCGGCTGATGCGTTCCGTTTACCGTGCCGATCGAAAACACCTGATCGGTATAGATCGACAGCATTGAATTCCAGATCTCGGCGCGCTCCGTGGCTTCGGTCGATGCGTTCCAGCGCTTGAGTAAAGCCATCAACTCGACCACGGGCGGAAGATCGGGCGCTTCGCCGACCTTGCCACGGGACAAGTAGTGAGCACCCCAGAGCGGCCATTGCAGCTGGTCATCGACGGTGGGGGCGAGTTGGTAGGGGTTCATGTCGGCGGTCGGCACGCCATTGTCGATGCCCGACCACATCGACATCATGATCTGGCCACCAAGCGCGCGGCTGCGGAAGATGTCGCGCTGCGAAGTCCGGATGAACAGGGCGATGCCGATCTTGCGCCAGTGATCGGTGATGAGCTCGAGCGCGTCCGTTTCCAGCGTGCTTTCGCCGGCCGTTTCCACTACGAGCTGCGCCGGGCGTCCGTCGGGGAGTATCCGCAGGCCGTCATCGTCACGCGCCTGAAGCCCGACCTCGTCGAGCAGGGCATTGGCCTGGTCGGGATCATGGGCGACCCAGGCTTTCGCGAATTCCGGCCGGTAGAGCGGGCTCTCCGGCAGGACCGTATCGGCACTTTCCTGCGCCAATCCGTAGAACACAGCCAAATTGATCTCGCGCCTGTCCACAGCGAGCGAAAGTGCGCGGCGCACGCGCACGTCACGAAAAAGGCCACGCCACACCTGGTCGGCACAATTCAGATTGGGCAGCAGCGCCAGCCGCGAACCTTGTGTGCGTTTCCAGAGATGCATCTTCACCGGGTAGCGCTTCTCCGCATCCTTCAGGAAGGAGTAATCGGTGAAGTCAATTCCCATGCCTTGCAGGTCGCTCTCGCCCGCACCGGTCTTGGCGGAAATGATCGCCGACGAGCTGACATTCATGACAATCCGGTCGACATAAGGCAGTTGCCGGCCATTCTCGTCTATTCGATGAAAGAACGGGTTCCGCTCGAAGACGAACTGCTCAGCCGGCGGCTTGGTCCGGTTCTGCCAGGGATCGAGCGTCGGCAGTTCCGGGTTCTCCGGGCGATACTGCCGCGACATGCGGATATGCAAGAGCGTCCATTTCTGGGCCCGGTTCTCCTTCATTAGGCCGGCGAGCCGGAATGGATCTTGGTATTTCTTGTGGAACTGCTTGAGATAGGCGGCCGGCAGAACAAGCGATAGGGGCGAAGCAGCGGCGAGCTTGGGCAGGAAGTCGGGATTGGGCGCATCCCAACTATAGCGGACTGTCAACGGATCGACGATCTCGAAGCGTGGCGGCTTGCCGTCCGCCAGCAGGGCCGGGGCGAGCCCGCCTTGCGAAAGCTCATCGTTCAGCCAGACATCTTCCCAGCAATAGCGAAAATCCTCCGACGTCAGCAGGCTACCGTCAGACCATTTATGTCCTTCTCGTATCTTGAAAGTGAAGACACGATCATCCGCTACATCGAAGCTTTCGAGAATGTCGGCTTGCAGGTTAAGCTTTTCGTCATAGCCGACCAGGCGAGCGTACCCGTAGATCGTCATCATCCGGATATCTTTCTGGCTGCCGATGATCGTGCGCAGCGTGCCGCCATATTGGCCGGGCTGCCGGCCCATCGCAGCGAGATTCAACGCGCGCGGGCGCTTTGGCAGGCGTTCGGCGAGTGCCGGCAGCGCTCTGGCCTTCAGCTGCGGCTCAAGAAATTCCGGCTCCAGATCGCCGGCGCGCAACGTGCCCGGCAGAAATGCCGAAGCCATGAGTCCAAGGACGGTGCGCCGGCTGATCAATGGCGTAGCTCGCTGAAATCGGCCGAACGTCGGGCCAGCACGAGGTGGCCGCCGCCAAGATCGAGCGGCGACAGCATATCCTCGTCGCTCTCGTCGCGGAATTGCGGTCCCCATGCGCTGGTGTCGGAAGCGCCGCTGAGTTTCAGCGTCTTGAAATCCATCGGCCTGTCGAGATCGGGGAAAGGTACTGCGGCGACCAATGAGCGCGTGTAGGGGTGGACCGGTTTCCTAAGCAGAATTTCGCGCGGCGCGAGCTCGACGATACGCCCGCCGCACATCACCGCGATACGGTCTGCCATGTAGTCCACCACCGCGAGGTTGTGGGATATGAACAGGTAGGTCAGGCCCAGTTCTTTCTGCAGGTCCTTCAGAAGGTTCAGGATCTGCGCCTGGACAGAGACATCGAGTGCCGAAACCGGCTCGTCGCAGATCAGGAGTTCAGGCCCCAGCGCCAACGCGCGCGCGATGCCGATACGCTGACGCTGCCCGCCGGAGAAACTATGCGGATAACGCTTTATGAAGCGCGGGTCGAGCCCGATTGCCTGCATCAGGCTCTTGACCGTGGCGAGTCGGGACGCGGCATTGCCACGTCGATGGATTTCCAGCGGCTCGCTCAAAATGTTCTCCACCGTCATGCGGGGTGAAAGCGACGAAACCGGATCCTGGAATACCATCTGGATTTTCGCGCGCAGCATGCGCAGGGCGTCTCCCTCGGCTTCCAAGACGTCGATCGGACCATCGCGGCCATTGAAGATCACAGAGCCGCCGGTAGGGGTGACAGCCCGCATGAGGATCTTGCTGACGGTGGTTTTGCCGGAGCCGCTTTCGCCGACAAGACCCAGGCACTCACCCCGCCTGATATCAAAGCTCACGCCGTCCACGGCGCGAACAGAGGTTTGATGATCTCCGCCGAACCATCCGGACTTGCGGATCGTGAAGGTCTTTGTCAGATCGCTGACCGATAGCAGGAGGTCGTTCGGCCCCTTCGATGCCGGCGCCGTCTGCTTGCCGAGCAGGTTCCCGACATTCACCGGCACCTCGCGGAGCGCCTTTAGCCTTTCGCCGGGCTTCAGGTCGAAATGCGGAACGGCTGCCATCAGGCCCTTCAGGTAAGGGTGGCCCGGCCGGCGGAATATCGCCTCCACGGGTCCCGCTTCCATGATCTCGCCATGGTACATGACCACCACCTCGTCGGCGACATTGGCGACTACGCCAAGGTCGTGCGTGATCAGCAGCATCGCCATGTTCAGCTTCGTCTGAAGCTCGCGCAGCAATTGCAGGATTTGCGCCTGGATGGTCACGTCCAACGCCGTCGTCGGCTCGTCGGCGATCAACAGGGCGGGCCGGCAGATAAGCGCCATGGCGATCATGGCGCGTTGACGCAATCCTCCCGAAAGTTCAAAGGGATACATGTCATAGGCGCGCTTGGGGTTGGGAAAGCCGACAAGGCCGAGCATTTCCTCGGTCCGCGCCTTGCGCTCCACCCGGGCCATGGGCGTATGAATCTGCAGGGATTCGCTGACCTGATTGCCGATCGTATGCAGCGGCGACAGCGATGTCATCGGCTCCTGAAATATCTTGCCGATGCGGCTGCCTCTCAACGCCCGGATTTCGGTTCCGTCACGCGGCATCTGCAGGATATCCTGCGTCGTACCGGGCTTTTTTGGATCGGAAAACAGGATACGGCCGCGAACATGGGCTGTGTTCGGCAAAATGCCCATCACTGCCTGGCTGAGAACCGATTTTCCGGAACCGGACTCGCCCACAAGCGCGGTAACCTTGCCGGGCAGGACGCGAAGATTTGCACGCCTGACAGCATGCAACGGTCCCCCTATAATGGCAAAAGAGATGCCAACATCCTCGATCCGCAGCAGATCAACGCCCAAATTCATTCTCACACCAGCCCCCACTCTGGCACGTCCAGAAGGCGAGACTAACGCATTGCCAGCCTAGAGCAACTTGGATTCGAACAGTCGCCAGTTCCCTGGCGGAACCGGCGACCGGACTGCATACCAAACGCGTTCGGATCAGAGCGTGGCGGTTACTGGAGCTTCCTCGGGTCGCCCGCGGACGGCCGCGCGGCATTGCGATGAAGCAGCATGACCTGCTCGGCGTCCGATATGCGGTCGTAAATCGGCTCCAGCGCACCATCTTCGTCGAGCGACAGAGCACCCGACAAATCGGGTGAAAGCACCGTTAGCTTCTGCCTGATGCCCGCCAGTTCCTCCATGCCGAGCGCCAGCCAGTTGTTGGCGCCGCAATAGCTGGCGAAGTCTTTGCTGGCGAGAACGCTGTGCGGATATTTCTTGGTCAGGGTCTGGAGGCGCTGGACCTCGTTTACAGCCGAGCCGAAGACAGAGAATGTGAGCCGGTCGGTAAGCCCGACATTGCCGAACATCACATTGCCGACATGCAGCCCGATACCATAGTTTATGTCGCTCAATCCCTGCTGCTTTCTGCGCAGATTAAGATCCATCATGCGCGCGGTGGCCTTGTGCGCTGCTGCAAGAGCAGCCTGGCAGGCGATCTCGGACTGTGAACGGTGCCTTGCGCAAGGGTAGACGGCAATGAAGCCATCACCTATGAAACTCATGATCTGCCCACCCTTGCGATTGAAAGGTGCAGCAGCGGCGTCGAAAAACTGGTTCAGCGTATCGATATAGACTTCGCGGCCGGAGGTTTCGGCAAGTCTTGACGACCCGCGCATGTCGCCCATGACCAGTGCCGCCCGGATTGTATCACCCTCGCCGCGCTTGATCTGGCCTTCGAGCACGCGCCTGCCGGCGTCGCCGCCGAGATAAGTGGTCATCATGTTGTCGGCAAGCTTGGTGAGCACCGCCATCTTGGTTGCGATAGCGAGATGGTTCTGGATACGCAGCAGCGCCGAAATCATGCTGTCGCTGAAGCCTGCAGCACTGTCGGTGGACCAAGACCCGATCATGCCCTGACTGGTGTTGCCGCTGAAGGGATGGACAAAAGCCATGTAATCGGTGACGCCCATCAGCTTGAGGTCATCGAAAACAGGAAATTCCGACGGCACCGACGGGTCGAGCCGGCGCCGCAGATGGTCCAGCTTATGGCTGAGCAGATGGTAGTATGGGCTGGTCAGGAATCTGTCGGAATGAACGCCGTTCTCCTTGCGGAAGCCTTCCACTTCCAGGCCCTGGCCGCGGAGCCAGGTGAAGCCGAGCGCGTCATAAAGCGGATGAAGCATCGAAAAGCTCAAATGCACCCGCTTCAACGGCAGGCCGGCAGCAGCCAGCCGTTCACAAAAGCCCCTTACCAATGTTTCCAGGTCGTTGCCCGCCAACGCCGATTGGGTCAGCCAATCGGCAACCTTATCCATGAGAATGGCAGAAATTTCTGCTTGCGCTGTGCTCATGCTATCTCGAAATCTCCTTGATCCGCCACAAATTCGCCGGCTCGGACGCCGTCAGGCCTTCACCACCGTCTCTCGGGCTAGCCCGAGGCGGCCAAAAACATTGCGTGTGTCGACGATCAGTAGAGCGTGATCCGCGATCGCCTGATAGTCGATCGCGTCGTGGTCGGTTGCAACGACGACAGCGTCGAAATCCTTCAAGGCCACCTCGGTCAATTCGACCGAGCGACGCCCCTTGATCGCCATATGCTCCCGTGTGGCCGGGATTTCGGTAACATGCGGATCGTGGAATTCCGCCTTGCCGCCCCATTCCTCGATGAGTTCAATGAGCCGCAATGAGGGGCTTTCGCGGATGTCGGGCACATTCTTCTTATAGGCGAGCCCGATGATGAGAATGCTCGAGCGGCTGAGCGCCTTGCCGCAGCGCCGGTCCAGCGCCTTCGCCAGTTCATCGACCACATGACGCGGCATGGCCGTGTTGATCTCTGCCGCCAGCTCGATGAAGCGGGTCGGCAGTTCGTATTCGCGAGCCTTCCACGTCAGGTAGAAGGGATCGATCGGAACGCAGTGCCCGCCAAGTCCAGGGCCGGGATAGAAAGGCATGTAGCCGAAGGGCTTGGTCTTTGCCGCCTCGATCACCTCCCAGATGTCGATTCCCATCGCACCGAGCACGATCTTCAACTCGTTGACGAGGGCGACGTTGACCGAGCGGAAGATGTTTTCCGTCAGCTTGACCGCCTCGGCGGTCGCCGTGGTGGAAACCGGAACGACGGTCTTGACCACGCCATGGTAGAAAGCCTGCACGAGCGTCGCCGCTTCAATGCCGTCACCTGCCACGACCTTGGGGATCGTCGCGACTTCAAAGCTGCGGTTGCCGGGATCCTCGCGTTCGGGCGAGAAGCCGAGGAAGAAATCTATCCTCGACTGCAAGCCGGTTTTTTCCAGGATGGGCTTGATCACGTCGTCGGTGGTGCCGGGATAGGTGGTCGATTCCAGCACGATCAGCTGGCCGAGACGCAGATGCTTCGCGATGGTGCCTGCGGTGTTCCTGACAAAGGAGAGATCCGGCTCGCGGTGTTTCGTCAGCGGTGTCGGAACGCAGATGATGATGACATCGCAGACGGCCAGTTCGGCAAAATCCGCAGTGGCGCGGAACTGTCCGCTTGCCACCTGGCCGGCAAGAGCTGTCGACGTCACCGCCTCGATGTAGGATTGGCCGTTGTTCAGGCTCTCGACCTTCTGGCCTTCGATGTCGAAGCCGGAAACCGGGAAGCCGGCGCGTGCGATCGCAACCGCCAGCGGCAACCCGACATAGCCCAGTCCGATCACGCCGACTTGCGCGGCACGCGTCGAAATCCGGTTCAGAAGACGGTCATATGTCGATCGTGAGGCGTCCAAAAATCTGCTTCCCGTCAATTCGGACAGGCCGTCCGCTTCCATGGTGAGGCTCACCGCTCACAAGAGCCCCGAGGCATATTGCGGAAAATCGATGTCCGCAAGCGTCAGACCGGCACCTTCGCCTTAAGGCTTGCGGCAGCCATCGCATAGCCGCCGGCGGCGCCATCGATGAAATGAACGTGATCGCGCTGCAGCGGCGATGCGACGAGGCATGTCATCAAGGCCGATTTCTGGCGGTGCAGGCCATAGTTGCAGATGCCCGCCTCTTCCGCCTGTTTCAGCCGGTCCTCGATCCGTTGCAACACATCCGCGTCAACGTCGATGGTCATCTTCAAGCCATCGTCGAACTTCCGGAAATCCGAATTGCTGGCCACTTCGCGTTTGTAGATCTTCGGATCGAATCTGCCGATCGTCCAGCCATATCTATCCGTAACAGCCGTAAGAGTCATTAGGAACACTATCCACAGCTTCGACAGCCACCGCCGTCCTGCCGGCGCCGTGGCTCGCGCTTCGATATCGAGGCCGGCGGGCAGCATACTGTAGTCCGGCCCGTTCACCGGCACCGGGTGGCCATCGCGTTCCTGCCTGCCGGCAAGGGCGATGATGTCGGAAACCAGAAACTGAAAACCGCGCAAGTCGCGCGACGCCCCCGGTATGGCTATGATCGAGACGATTTCGCCATGGCGAGCTTCGATCGGGTTCCAGCGGCACGAGAGGCCGGTCAGGTCCGGCCGCGCGCCGGCCGGCGCAGGATCGATGCGGTAGCGCCCCGCTTTCATCTCGGCTTCCGCCCAACTGCCACCACCTCCGGCGAACATGGCATAGAAGACCGCATCGGAGGCCTGGAACCTCGCCACGCGAACGTCGAGGCCTTGCGCTCTTATATCCTTTATCGGCACGATTGCGGCACGCAAGGTCAGGTCCAGTTCGTCCGCCACCCATCTCTGGACAGCCGCCAGCGCGTTGCGGGTGATCTCCAGCGCCGAGCCGGGAAACGCCACGAGCGCACCGTCGCCGCCGAAGACAAAGGGAAGATCTTGCCTACCCAGCGCATTGAGCAGCGCCGAAATGACGCTGGCACCGGCCATATTGACGGTTTTATAGCGCCCCGCCTCGATCGCCTTGGTCGAGCCGACGATGTCTGCGGTGGCCAGCGCCCAGCCATCGGGGAGAGGCCGATAGTTATCGATATCGGCAACGCTTTCGAACTTTGCGAAGACCGGCAGAGAAGCGACAAACGGATCGGACGCGGCAGCTGTTTCCATGAGCATCAAATAGCACATTCCAGTGCTTGAGGGTGAAGTCGATCATGCTTCGAAATTGACTTGCGCAGGCTTTCCGATGATAGGGTCCGGCGATGCGAATTGCCTTCTACGCGCCGCTGAAGTCGCCCAATCATCCCGTTGCCTCCGGCGACCGCCAGATGGCACGGATGCTGGTCAAGGCACTGGAGCATGGAAGGCATAGCGTCGAATTGGCATCCGAATTGCGCTTCTATCTACGCGAACCGGATTCGAAAAGTTTCGATGCGCTCAAGATCGAGGCCCGGGAGGAAGCCGCGCGGCTGGCAAGGCTTTGGGATCGTGACGGCAAGCCCGATCTGTGGTTCACCTATCATCCCTATTACAAGGCACCCGACCTGATCGGGCCCGAACTGGCGTTGGCCTTTGGTGTCCCCTATGTGACAGCGGAAGCCTCCTATTCGAGGCGGCGCAACACCGGTTTGTGGGCCGATACGCAAGCGTTGGTGGCGCGAGCCGTCGAACAGGCGGCGCTGAACATCTGCTTCACGCAAAGGGATCGTCAGGGACTGGCAGATGCGGTACCCGACGCCGCTTTCGGCATGCTTTCGCCCTTCATCGACACATCGCTATTCCGGGAAACGCCGGCGCGGGGTTGTCCGTCGCGCCTCGTTACCGTCGCCATGATGCGCCCGGGCGACAAAGTCGAAAGCTATGGCATGCTGGCGCAGGCGCTCGGTTCGATCGGTCACCTGCCCTGGACGATGTCGGTCGTCGGGGACGGACCTGCCCGCGAGGAGATCAAAGCGCAATTCGCCGGCTTGCCCGCCGACCGTATCGAATGGCTTGGCGCGATTGAGTCAGCCGCCGTGCCGGATGTCCTCTACAGTGGGGGAATTTACGTCTGGCCGGGTTTCGGCGAGGCCTATGGCGTTGCCTATCTTGAAGCACAGGCCGCCGGCCTTCCGGTTGTGGCTCAGGACATCGCCGGCGTGCCGGAGGTCGTGCGGGATGGCCAGGCCGGGTTTCTCACCCCGCCGGGCGATGTGGCGGCGTTCGCTTCTGCCATTGAAAGGCTTCTGGCCCGTAACGACGAAAGATCCATCATGGCCGCAGAAGCCAGACGTTTCATCCTCGAAGAACGTTCTATCGGTGCTGCGGCGGCGCGTCTGGCCGAACTTCTTGCAAAGATCCCGGTCTCATGACATCCGATCAGATCTGGCAACCCTTGGTGGAGGAACTGGCGAGCCGGCAACGGGCGGACCGTAAGGCAGAGTTCTGGCTGCGCGACGATGACGCCGTGGATCCGACGCCTGCGCTTGATCGGTTGCTCGACCTCACTGGTGAATTCGCGGTTCCGGTGACTCTGGCCGTCATTCCCGCCCTGACTGACGAGAAGCTTGTCGTTCGGCTTGACGAGGCGCCGCATGCCACGGTCGCCATCCATGGCTGGGCGCACCGAAATCATGCGCCCGAGGGCCAGAAGAAGCAGGAGCTCGGCGCGCATCGGCCACGCGAGGCGGTGCTCGATGATGTGGCTCGCGGGCTGGCGCACGTAACCGGCCTGCACGGCGCACGTGCCGTTCCGATGCTGGTGCCACCCTGGAACAGGATCGACGCCGGCTTGGTATCCGACCTTGGATCGATAGGATTTTCGGCATTGTCGGTCTACGGGCCGCCAATGCCGGCTTCACTTGCGGTCATCAACAGCAATGTCGACATCATGGATTGGCATGGCACGCGCGGGTGCCGCGATCATGGCCTGTTGGTTCAGGCTATCATCGCGCACTTGCAGCATGCATTCGATAGGGGCGAACCGGTGGGCCTGCTCACCCACCATCTCGTACATGATGAATCGGCCTGGCTCTTCCTCGAACGGCTGTTCACAGTCACCGCACAGACTGAAGCCTGCGCATGGCTTCCGATCAGGACATTGATCGGGCGCAGCGCCGGTGGAACAATTCCAGGAAAGTGTGAACGGTTTCCGTCCGGAATTGCGTCAAGACAAAGAGATAGAGGAAAATAGCTCAGCGCTTTTTGCGCAATGAGACTGGAATGTTGAGCGTCTGGCCATCCCGCGCGGCAAAAGCGCCGGTAAACCTGTCCTTGGCCAGTTTCTGGATCTTGTCCAGTTCCTTGTCGGTGCGTGTCGGATCGTGGTGAAACAGCGCAAGCCTCCGCGCACCTGCCGCCTCACAGAGTTTGACGCCCTGTTGCCACGTCGAGTGCCCGTAACCGCGGCGGCGTTCCATTTCCTCCTCGGTGTAGGTGCAATCGTAGATGACGAGGTCGGCATCTTCGATCAGGCCGAGCACCGTCTGATCGAGTTTGTCCGGGTCGTGCTCAGTGTCTGTGATCACCGCCACGACGCCGCCACCCCATTCGACCCGGTAGCCTATGCAGCCGCCCGGATGCATAAGACTGCCGGTTCGGACCACCACCCCTTCGCGCGGGCGAAGCACGTCTCCGGATACGAAATCGCGATAGTCGAGGCTTGCCTTGCAGGCCTCCAATTTCACCGGAAACCACGGCGGCCGCATGAACTCATCGACCATCTGCCGGGTCGTCATGTGTCCTGCAAGATGCCCGGACCAAAGCGTAACCTTGGCGCCCCGGTCATAGATCGGCGCAAAAGACGGCAGCCCGATGATGTGATCGTAATGGCAATGGGTGAAAAGCAGGTCGAAATCGGTCACGCCCAACGCCTGAAGCGCCGCGCCGGCAGGCCGTAGGCCAGAGCCTGCGTCGAACAGAAGCGTATGCTTGCCGCATCGCATCTCGACGCAGATTGAGTTGCCGCCATAGCGAGAGAATTCTGGCCCTGATACCGAAATGCTGCCGCGGACACCCCAAAACCTGACCTGGAAAACGTTGTCGTCCATGCTACCCCTTCGCCCATCATATCCAAACAACTGCTGCTAGGCGAGACAGGCTTTCTCCGGGTGATCTTCTCAGCGAGAGGACAGTGCCGTCACGACGGCGAGGATCGAGCGCACGTCCTTCGTTATTTGGCGCTTCGTGCGTCGATGAGATCCGCGGTCGTATGGCTTAGGCGATCGGCAAGAACCCGCAATATCTCGATGGTCATTTCCGGGAACTCCCTCATAAGCCTCAGGAAATGATCCTTGCGGATTCTCAGGGCTTCCAGCGGACTTGCCGCTCTGACGGTGGCAGTGCGGGAGCTGTTGCACAATATGGCGATCTCGCCAACGATCGAATTTGGCTCCAGTTCGGCAACTTTTATCGGTCCGCTGTCGGAATCGACAAGAATATCCGCCCTGCCTGAAAGGATGACATAGGCGGCGTCTCCCTCGTCGCCCTGCCGGAAAAGGATCTGGCCGGCGCTGTAGCTCACACGATCGGATGTGAACGCAAGCAGCTTGAGCTTTGTCGGCTCGATGGCAGAGAACAAGGGAACGCGTTGCAGCATTCCAACTTCATCCTTGAGCAGCATTGTCGCAAACCTTCCAAAATTCGCGTTTGCCAGACTAGAGCAACGGACGCCCAGATGGAATCAATTCTCTTTCCGGGATGGCGAGACAAACCACGCGAAAGGTGGCGAGCCCGATGTCGTGCACCGGCAGAATGATCCCATCTGAATGTCCGTTGCTCTATGACAACAGTTCCTTG
The DNA here is from genome assembly GCF_040318885.1 of Mesorhizobium sp. M0998. Taxonomy (NCBI): domain Bacteria; kingdom Pseudomonadati; phylum Pseudomonadota; class Alphaproteobacteria; order Hyphomicrobiales; family Phyllobacteriaceae; genus Mesorhizobium; species Mesorhizobium sp. M0998. Next base: position 20,166 of record NZ_JAMYND010000033.1, on the reverse strand, counting down.
AAGATACCGTTCCCTGCCAAAAGTGTCTCGTGTGTTCCGTCTTCCGCCAATTGACCCGAGTCGAAGACGATAACGCGATCGAACATCATCGCCATTGCCGGATTCGTCACGACCCACACAATTGCCGGCGAATGGCCGTCGCGCCTGGCTTCCTCGAGCACATTTCGCAGCACCTTATCCTGCATGCGCTGGTCGAGCGCCGACAGCGGCCGGTTGAGAATGAGAAAATCGGGACGCTTGAGCAAGGCCCGGGCAACATCGAGCTTCTGTCGCTGTCCACCGGTCAGCCGCCTGCCGCCGGAGCCGACGTTGAAGTCCAGGCCGACATCCAGAAGTTCGCCATAAAGCCCAAGTTCGTCAAGAATGTCATAGACGATGGAGCGTATGCGGTCGGGCGCGTCGGGATGATTGTTGCCCACACGCCCGAACAGGACATTATCCATGACGGTGGCCGCGGCAATGTATTTGGCAGGATCATACCGTTCGACCGCATTGTGCAGCTCGGGCGGCAGGTCTTCATAGAACCGGTTGCGTGCAGCGACGATCTTGCTCATCAGCTCGTCGCTCAGCAGGCCGAAGCGGTGCCGGGGCTCGATGTAGGCAAAGCTCAAGGTAACGATCATGGCGCGATCGTTCTCCGAAACCGCCTCGTAGGGACGGTTCTTGAGCCGTTGCAGCAAGGTTTCGTAGGCGGGTATCTCCTCCGCGCTCATGAAGGCGAGCTGCTGGAAGAACTGGTGATCGGGCGGCAGGTCGGCAAACAGCTCGATCGCCTGTTTGGCGATCTCCAAGCCCATTTCGTAGAGCGTTCGGTCGAGGCCGGCTTGCCTCAGCACGGAAGCAAAATAGGGATTGGCCGCCAGGGCCCTGTCGGCCAGTTCAGGGCCGGCGGCAGCGCCGAAGAGCAGGTTTTGGCCGATCGTTGCTTCCTTGTTGTAGGCGCCCGGTTCGAAAGGAACCACCAGTCCGCTCAGCCCCTCTTGTTCCAGCCGGGTCCGCAGCGCCGCACGCAGTTCGACGATCCGCCTGGCAAGCTCCGTGTGACGCGTGAGGTCGGCCGAAGAGCGCAAGCCGAGATCCAGAATGTCACGCGACAGAACAACCGCGTCGAGCACCCGGCGCACGGCTTCAAAGAGGTCGTGCGGGCCGGTAGCGCCAGCGGAAGCATAGTTGATCCAGTCGCTGTGGATATCAAGATCCGGATTGCCCGACCGGCGCGCCTCGTGAATGTTCCAGCGTTGCTGATCTGCCGCAGCACCGTCATAAGGCACCGATGTCAGCGGCGCATGCTTCAACCCGTAGAGCAGGTTGTCGCGGAGGCTTGCCTGGAACAGGAAAACATCCGACGAGGCATACGACATGCGCCGGCCGGTTACTGCTTCGGGGAGTTCAAGCAGGTCGTCGGTGCCCGAAGCGACCCTTCCGCTGTCCGGCCAGGTCAGCCGCGCGAAGGCTTCTGCAAGCGCCTCCGCTCCACCTGTTGCGGTACTGACCAGTGCCACCGTCTCACCCGGCTTGACCTGGAGGGAGATACGGTTGAGGAGCATTGCACCACCATCGTCTGCTACGGACAGATTGATCGCCGACAGCGGCTTGGTCATCGGATCGGGATCGTCGATCGTCAATGCCCCGATTTTCGGCGCGATGAGACCTTCGACGGTGAACTGTTCAACGACCTGTTGATATTTGACCTGGACATCCTGCCGATCCTGATCCCAGTCGATCAGTTCCTTCATCGGTCCGGGCAGGTCCTTGTAGGCGCCGATCACGGCCACGAGCTGGCCGACGTCCAGCCGCCCCTCAAGGACCAGATACCCGCCGATCATGTAGAACAGAAAGGGCGTGAGCTGCGCGAGAAAATTGTTGAGGAACTTCACCATGAATTTCCATTGGTAAAGATCGAAGCGGATCTTGAAGATGAGCCCGAGCCGGGCAGCTATGTCGGCGCGCTCGTAGTTTGATGTATCGTGGACGTGAACCGCGCCGATGCCGTCGACGATTTCGCCAACCCGGCCCGAAAGCGCGCGCGCCGTCAACTGCCGTTGGCGCCCGAGCACGATCAGCCGCCGCCGCATTCGCGGGATGAGCACGATCTGGATCGCCACGATCACGACCGCTATCATTCCGAGCCAGACGTTCTGGATCATGATGAACAGCATGGCCGTCAGCGCTTGGCCGCCGAGCAGTACCGGCTGCAGGAAGGCGTCGCCGATGAAGCCGCCCAGCGGCTCCACCTCGTCCTTCACCATGGTCGCCACTTCGGCGGATTTCACCCGCTTGAAATAAACCGGCGGAAAACGCAGCACACGGTCGACCAGATCGAAGCGGATACGCCGCAGCATGCGTTCGCCGAGGCGGCCCTTGTAGGTGTTGATGTAGAATTTGAACAGGCCGTTGATGACGACTAGCAAGAGGAACACAAGGCTCAGGGCAAACAGGGTCTCCTTGCGGTCGAGCTGAAAACCGGAGAAGAACTGGACCTCTCCAACGAACGGCAGGTTATAGTGTAGCCTCATGAATGGCTGGGTCGCGCCCGGTTGCTCGAAGCCGCGACCTTGGATCGGTCCGTTGACGATCAGCTTCGGCAGGTCGAAGGACATGAAATACGGGATCATCGAAAGCACGACGATCATCAATATCCAGAGTTGCTGCTTCTTGGTGTGCGTCCAGATATAGCGGGCTAGGCTGGCTTCCATATGCGACTGTGGACCCTTCAGTTGGAAGGATGCAGGATGTAAAAGCACCTGCTGGCGAATGGCGTATCGGCAATTTCTTCATCGCCAACGACAAGCTCGAAGCTGCTGTGCACGGACATTGTCCTGCGCTCAACGATGCAAGAAACCTGCGAGGCGGCGCGATCCAGTTCCGACGCATGGTCGATGGCATCGACATGGGCATTGTTGATCGGCGAAGACAGCGGCTGGCCAAACGGTCCGCGGCTTTCGTAGGGCTTTGGCGAACAGCCGAGCGGCACGAGGCCGCAGCTGCGCGGCTGGTGCTGGCGGATGGACGCCGATGATCCGGACAGATGCAACAGGCTCTCTCCGGCACCGGGCAATAGCCAAGCGGCTTGCAGCATGATCACGTCCGCGGAATCAAACAGTCTTGCGGGAGGCAAGATTGCGTTGTGTCGCCCAAAATCCCAACATACAAGACGAATTATGATGGATGTCACGCAACCACGCAATGCCATGGACTGGCACGAGCAAGCCTTAGACCTCACGCGGGGAATTGCTGCTTATGTCAACTGCCCTCTCGTGGCAGGGCTGGCGCGGGTCGTCGCCAAGCATCCGAAGGCCGATATCGCCAACGCCTTCAACCACAAGCAGGTCGCCTGCAAGATGTGGGCGCTCGACAGGCTGTTCGAAAGCGGCGGCGGCCGCTTCGGACGCATATGGGTTCTGGGTGGATGGTACGGCGTATTGCCGGCAATGCTTTTCAACGACGCCCGCTTCGACATCGCGGCGGTCGATAGTATCGACATCGATCCCGAAGTCGCGCCGGTCGCCCGGACCCTCAACCGGGAAGCCGGCGACCGGTTCCGGGCGCTGACGGCAGATATGTACGCACTCGACTATGCGGCCGGGCGGCCCGATCTGATGATCAATACGAGCTGCGAACACATAGCCGATCTGCGCGCCTGGCTTGCTCTGCTTCCGCCGGGCACGAATGTACTGCTGCAATCGAACGATTATTTCAGCGAGCCGACGCACATCAACTGCGTGGCTTCGCTTGCAGCCTTCGAGGAAATGGCGGCGCTACGGGAGGTGCGGTTCTCCGGCGAACTGCCGACAAAAAATTATACGCGCTTCATGCTGATTGGAACTGTTTAATGCATTTCGCCCAAAAGCGCGTAGCGGTTTGGGCCAACGACACGCATAAAAACAGGACTTGAAGCGCGTCGCACGAATCTCACCAGACGCGACGCGCGTTAGGGCATTTGCAGGAAAGTGTGGAAACGGCTTTCCGTCCGGAATTGCGTCAAAACAAAGAGACAGAGCGGTTCTGCGTGAAACGATGAACCGCTCTAGGATCTATCGTCTGTTTAATCATGAACTTTTCCGAAACCGGGCCCCACGTTTAGGGACCATGTTCGATGCCGCTCGCGCAGGATTTGCGCGGAGCGACGCGCGCCTTCCAGATCGAGACGATGCGCAGATGGCGTCGGTTCCACAAGCGCTTGTTCGACCGCTTGCGCCAAACCTTCAGGCGTCAGGTCCTTTTCCATCAGCACCGTTGCAAGACCGAGTTCTTCGAGCATCAGGGCGCGAACCGTCTGTTCGGTTTCCCCGCCGGCTGCAAATGGGACGAGCAGGGAGCGACAGCCCGCGCGCAGGACATCGCAGACCGTGTTGTAACCCGCCTGCGAGACTGACAGGCGGGCGCCGGTCAGCAGGCTGGCGAAATCCTCGCGGAACCGGAAGATGGACAGGCCCGGCGTGGCATCGCGTGCGATCGCGTCAAACTCGTCTTTCGGCAGGTTTGGGCCGGTGATCAAACACCATTTCCAAGCGTTGTTGGCATTCCGCGCCGCTGCGATGGTGGATCTGACAAGGCTCTTTCCGGCAGCCCCGCCGCCAACTGACACCAGAACGTCGAAGCGCTCGGAGGCCGCGGGCGACGGCGGCGCGGCAACGAGCCCCGTGTAGGTGACCTCGGCCCTGATCGCCCCAGCCAGTGGAAATGTCTTGTCGATGGTTGCGAAAGCCGGATCGCCGTGGACCATAACAAGATCGAAATGCCCGTTGATGAGATCGACCGTTTCCTCGTTTCGGCCCAGCTTGACGCGCTCCTGGAGGATATCACGGACGGACGTCGCCAGCAGCGGTCTGGGCGACGTCGCGTCGATGGCCTCGATCAGCGGCAAGAGTTCGAAACGCATCTGCCGGCGTCCAAATGGAAACGCCTCGACAATGACGATATCAGGCCTGCAATCCCGGAATGCCTGCAGCAGCATCTCTGAACGCCATTTCTTGAAATCATCGTCGATCGGGTTGCCTTGCAGGTCGACAAGTCCCGAAAATCCTTCATCACCGGAGGTGACAGGTGGCAGAGTTACAGATTGTACACCCAGTCCCGGAAACCCGGCGATCGGCGCTCCGCCGGTCACGACGGTAACGTCAAACCCGTCATCGACCAGAGCCGCCGCAATGCGGCTGGCGCGCGCGAGATGGCCGATGCCGAGCAGGTGCTGGACATAGAAGAAAGCGCGCAGCCGCTTCATTCGGCGGCCCGCCACTCCCGCTCGAACAGTTCCTTGAGCTGTCCAATGCTTGCCATATGATCGAAATTGCCGCGCACGCGCCGCTCTGCGGCGTCGCCGAGGCGGTCGCGGAGCACGGGATCACGGATCAGGCGCTCCAGCGCCTGTGCCAGGGCAATCGGGTCTTCCGTCGGAACCAGCAACCCCGTTTCATCCGGCGATAAAAGCTCCGGCACGCCGGAAATATCGGTCGACACGCAGGCAAGCCGCTGGCTAGCCGCCTCCACCAGAACGTTCGGCAGACCGTCGCGGTCGCCAGTTGCGGTGATCCTGCAGGCCAGGGCGAAGATGTCGGCACGGCGGTAGTGCTCAAGCACCTCCTCCTGCGCAAGCGCGCCTTTCCAAGAGACGCGACCATCCAGGCCGAGCTTTTGCGCCAGCGCCTTGCACCGTTCCAGTTCTTCGCCGCCGCCGATATGCTCGAAACGCCACGCCAAATCGCCGGGCAACAGGGCAAGGGCCTCCAGCAACGTATCGTAACCTTTCTTTTCAACGGCGCGCCCGACACTCAGAACGACAACCGGTTCGTCCGGAGCCGAGCCGTCATGCTGCTTTCGCGCCTCGCCGAAACTGCCGAAGCGATCAAGGTCGAGCCCATGATAGCTCAGATGCACAGACGAGTTGCCGTTAGCGAGTTTTTTCAGACGATCGAAGCCGGTTTTCGTGCAGGTGACCGTCCAGCGCGCCGAGGAAAGCTTGCCGGCCAGATCCCAGTCCGCCGAAGTCCAGATGTCCTTGGCATGGGCAGAGCAGGTCCAGGGCTGGCCACGAAGCTGGCTGGCATAGCGCGTCACCGATGCAGGCGTGTGCGCGAAATGTGCATGCAGCCAGCCCGCGTTTTCCGGCCATTCGGCCGCCAGCACGAGCGCTTGCCCGAAGCGGCGCGCGCGATTGCGCGTAAAGTCGCGGGGCATATCGGCAGCCAGCGATCCGAGCGCGCGCCAGAAGCCCGGACGCAGCACATAGGCAAACAGCGAGCGAAGCACGCGCAGCGGCTCTTCATGCAGATATTCCGGCAGATAATGGACGGGCGCTTTGATCTCGTCATGCACGGGGTGGCGTTTTTCGTCGGTCGGCCGCCTGAGCGCGACGAGTATCAGGTCGAACCCCGCACGCTCAAGACCGAGCAGTTCCTGCGCGATGAAGGTTTCGGACAGCCGCGGATAACCCTTCAGAACCACGACGATCTTGCGATGTTGCAACTCAGGTCATTCCTTCAATGACCGAAAGGTGATGGCCGGCCCGCCGGTCGAGCAGTTCCGCAACGATTTCGGAAATATGAGGCAGCCCTTCCAGCGTCAGATGCGGATTGCTCTGCGATGGGCGGGGCCGGTCCGGCAGCACCTTCAGTGCATCAGCAAACCGCCGGGAATCCTCGGCTTCTTCCGGCAAAAGCATCTCGATGAGGCCGAGTTCGGCTGCGCGCCGTGCGCGGATCAGTTGTTCCCGGCGGGGCTCGACGCGCGGCACGATCAGCGCCGGCTTGTCGAAAGACAGTATCTCGCAATAGGTGTTGTAGCCGCCCATCGCCACTACCGCCTTGGCGCCGGCAATCAGGTCTTCCATGCGGTTGTCGAACTCGATGATCTTGATGTAAGGGATCTTGGACCCCTTCTTGAGCAGCTTGTTGCGCTTGCGCGCCGGCATGTAAGGCCCAAGCACGATCAGGGCTCTATGCTGCAATTGCGGATCCTGCTGATAGGCATCGATGACGTCGTGGATCAGATCGGCGCCGTCACCGCCGCCACCGGTAGTAACGAGGATATAGTCGCCCTCGGGCCGGTGGCCGGGCAACTCGTTCCGCTGCAGGCTCCGTTGCAGGAACCCGACGAACCTCATCTTTGCCCTGACAGCCGGGGGCACATCCAAGCCCGTCAACGGATCGTAGAAATCCGGCGGACCATAGGCCCAGACCTTGTCATAGAAGACGCCTATCTTGCGCATCACGTCTCTGCGTGCCCACTCTGCTTCGAGCAGATGCGGCGCATCCATCACCTCGCGCAGGCCAAGCACCAGCGTGGTGCCCCGCGTCTTGAGGTAGGACAGCGTGTCCTCAATCTCACCGCGCAGGCCGAGCGGTTCCTTGTCGACGATGAAGATATCGGGCCGGAAGGTCTCAGCTGTATGGCGGATGATCGACTGGCGCATCCTTAGCGTCTCATGCAGATCGATGTCCTTTTCCAGCGAGGTGTATTCGCCGTTGCGCAGCTTGATGACGCTGGGGATCTTCACGAAGTCGACACGGGCGCGGTAATCGAAGGCGCCAGCTATAGTCGCACCCGAAATGATGAGCACCTGAAGTCCGCGGAAATCCTCGACCAGTGAATGCGCGATAGTCCGGCAGCGCTGCAAATGGCCGAGCCCGAACGTGTCGTGGCTGTACATGAGAATTCGAGCGTTTTCTGCGTGCTGGGTCATTGTTGAACGTCTCTTAGAATTCTCGCCTTGAGGACCGTGAGCGACCCGCAGGATTCGAAATCATCCTCGCGGGTCTACCGACCTGTTCTGAAACATGAGGGCGCAATTTTCAATTCGTATTACAAAGAGGGTCCATATGCTGAAACCAGGAAGCTACGTCTGCTCAGCGGCCTGCTTGCCACGTGGTCCAGAAGAACCTGCATCATTTCACTGGTATTGACCATCTCGGATTCTCGGCGGCCTTGACCGCTGCGAAAAACGTGGAAACTCCAGAATGGAATAAGATATGGGCTGGGTACTTCACTTCGAGCGTCTAAGCCAAGCTCCTAAACCATGATGTGCCTTGGCGGTGGGAAGCCGGAGCGTTGACGGAGTAGGGGACGCGTTCGAACCGCCTAGATCTTGACTTCTCAGACCAGAATCTAGGGGTCAGGAGTTCGACTCTTTTCGGGCGAGCCAATTGAACTCACTAGCTTTTTGGACGCCATGGGCGCATGAACTCGCCGATTGCAGGCGTGTCAAAGCTGACCTGTTTGCCGCCAACGACAGCGCCGGCCTTCGGGCCAGCATCCGAGTCTTCGATCCCTTTTCCGGTTGTACCGCGCAGGTAATATTCGGCTTCCATATATATTCGAGATTGAGGGCGAACCGGAAAAAAATGTCTTCGCCTTTGACCTCATCCTGTGCATAGGCCCGGGAAACCGGGGCAAGGCCGGTGGCCGAAGCGAGCGTTGCTCCCAGGCCAAACTGCAACGCGCGGCGGCGCGAAACACGAAATGCAGGCGTGACGCGGATCATGGCTTCCTCCCAAAAGCCCGCCGGCATCAAACATTTTGGCACCTCAAAAGCGCACCTGCGCTCCCAACTTCAGAAGATGTGGAATGTTTCTCAATCGCCTTGAATGATCTCACCGATGGTCGAGCAACTAGGTTTCCTCGACCCTAGCCTGATGTCAGCCGACGCACACTGCGCTGTAGCGGCGCCGGATCTGCCGGCAGCAAAAATCCCGCCGCTGCGGTCGTCCGAAGTACGCTGTCGATAAAATCCAGGACTTTTGCGTATCGATTTCGGACCAAGGTCCGTCTTGTAGAATACTGTATTTGAACAAAGCTAGGTAACAGCCGACTTTCGGATTCGAAAGTCCTGACGTTTTTCATCTGAAACCCATCCTGGCGGGAGGGCGACTCGAAGGAGGAACTATGAAAACGCGCACCTGTCTATTCGCGACTGTAGCCGCTCTCACCCTTGTCGCATCTCCGGTACTCGCTGCTCCCGGGGGCAATGGCAATGGCAACGGCAATGGCGGCAGCAACGGTAACGGCGGAAACTCGGCCGGGGCCGGCTCGCAGGGACACGGAGCCGCCACTTCCGCCGCGGCCAAGGACAAGTCGACGACCGGCGTTGCTCATGCAATGGCGGTCGTTGCCACGACACCGGCCTCACCGCAGGCTACGCTGGCCTTGCAGGCAGCGCTGGACAGGAAGGCCGCGAAAGACGCGGCAGACACTGCCGACGACACCTCTGACGAAACCGAGTAAGCATTCCAAACAGACCACTTGTCGCGTTGAAAGCCGTGGTTCGCCGCGGCTTTTTCGTTTCCCGACGACGAACTCTCAAGGTGAACAGCGCTTCCAGAAAAAAGCTGCTCCACGGCGGCACTGAAGCTACGCTAAGGCCAAACGACGCCGCATCGGCGTCGGATTCGAGTGCATTCGAGGAGATCCCATGGCCGGCTTTGTCGACCGCGAGCGCGCAACTGACCTGATGCAGCGCGCCGGCATCGAGGCGCTGGTGCTTTGCGAGCCCGAGGCGTTCCAATATGCCACCGGTGCCTGGATCGGCCCGGCCGGCCTGTTCCGGCGGGCCGGTGCCGGTTTCGTCGTTATTTCCAAGCGAGGCGACCTGCCGCTCGGCGTCGTGGTGGCGGATTTCCAGGCTGCCCGGCTCCGGGCGGCGATGGCCGGCGCCGTGCTGCGCACGCATGCGATCTGGATCGAATCGGCGTCGCTCGAGCCGGCGACGGCCGACCGGCCTGTTGCGCAGCGCATCGAGGCCGGCCTGGTTGGCCGCGCCCCCGGTTTTTCACGTCCGGCGACCTTCGAGCTTGCCCGCTCCGTCCGCGAGCTGAAAACGATCCTCGCAGAATTCGGGCTGGAGCGTGCGACGCTCGGCATCGAGCTGGATTTCGTCTCGGCCAGCGATTTTTCCGCGATGCAGGCAATGTTGCCGGGCACTGCCCTGGTCAACGGCTCGCCGGTTCTCGACAGGCTGCGGGCAATCAAATCGCAGAGCGAGATCGACCTTCTGCAGCAGGGCATCGCCCTGTCGGAAGCCGGCCTGTCGCGGCTGCAGCAGCATGCGACGACCGGCATGCGTCAGTCTGAGCTGGTCGCGCTTTACCGGCAAGGCGTCGCGGATGCAGCCGCCGGGTCGTCGCAGCAAATCTCGACGGCGGAATACGTCACGCTGGGCGCTCGCCCAAAAGGCGCCGACGTCGTCGCCGCCGCCGGCGATCCGCTGAAGGCCGACATGGTGTGCAGCGTGAACGGCTATGCCTCGGATATGTCGCGGAATTTCACCTTCGGGCCGCCGTCGCCCGAACAGGCCGAATTGCATGCGATAGCCGAACGCGCCTTCGCCGACGGGCTTGCCGCGCTTATGCCCGGAAAGCCGTTAGCCGCCGTGCATCGCGCCGCCAGCGAAAGCCTGGCGCGCCAGGGCCTGCGTTCCTATCGCCGCGGCCATTTCGGCCACGGCGTCGGCAATTCCGTGTTTTCCGAGCAATGGCCGTTCATCTCGGCCGACAGCAATGTCGTGATCGAGGCCGGCATGGTGCTGGCATTCGAAATCCCGCTCTACATCGACGGTCTCGCCAGCTTCAATCTCGAGGACCAGTTCCTGATCACCGCCAACGGGCCGTCGCCGATGAACCGCCTGCCGAGGCGCCTGGATATTATCGCTTGAATCCAGCCGTTATCTGGCGCTGGCCACGCCCCTGCGGAAATCCGACGGCGACATGCCGGAAAGCTTGCGGAACGACTTGTTGAAGGCACTGAGCGAGCCAAAGCCCGATTCCATGGCGACGCGCAGCACATTGGCATCCTGATGCATCAGCAGCGCCTGCGCGTAGCTGAGGCGCAGCAAGTTCACATATTCATTGAGCGTCATGCCGGTCGATTTCTTGAATATGCTCATGGCGTATTTGGGATGGATATCGGCCGCCGCGGCGATGTCGACGCAATCGATCTCGTAGAGGAAATTCTCGGCGATGAAGTCGCACATGCGCCCGACATTGCGCAGCGATTGCTGATCGAAGGGACTGCCTATCTCCTGTTCGACCGGGGTTTCGGGCACCAGCCGGTAAGGCTCGAAGCGCACCCGCTCCAGCCGCAGCAAAAGCTCGTTGACGGCATGCTCGGCCTTGACCGGGTCGCCGGAGCGGGCATAGCGATTCCAGCGCTCGAAATTGTGGTCGTCCGACCGGTCGGTGGCGTCGGTCACCAGCGTCGCGCCGGTCATCAGCCTGTTGCGGACATCGACGGGCAAATGCAGCCGGAAGAAATGCACCAGCGGCAAATGCGCGCCGGCATAGATGGCATCGTCGGACGCTTCGTCCATCTGGTGCGGCAGGCCGCCCCAGAACAGGCACATGTCACCCGCAGAAAGCGAAAGCCCGTGCCCGTCCATGCGGTAATGCACGGCGCCGCGCACGATGAAATTCACCTCGACCTGGGCGTGCCAATGCGGCTTTAGCATCACCAGGGGCTGGGTGTGGAACATCTGCAGCAGCAGCGGCAGGCCCTCCACGCTGCTGGCGCCAGGCTGGTAAAACGGCCTTTCCGGCATCTTACTTTCCGCTCATTTCTTATTCCCTTTGTCGCGGACAAGGCTTTCCCGAGGCCTAGTCTAGCCACGCTCGCAAACAGAGAGCAACTGAAATGGGAGGATTTCAATGCGCATAAAATTGACCTGCGCCGCGCTCGCGCTTGCCTTGGGCTCCAGCCCGGCCTTTGCGCAGTCCGGTGAAATCACGATCTGGAGCTGGAATATCGCCGCTTCGTCGCTGAAGGCCACCATAGCGGGCTTCAACAAGCAGTATCCCGACATCAAGGTGACGGTCGAGGACCTTGGCAACCAGCCGACCTACGACAAATCAATCGCCGGCTGTGCCGCCGGCGGCGAGGGGCTGCCTGACATCGTTACGATCGAGAACGGCGAAGCCGAAAACTACTGGAGCCAGTTCCCGGATTGCTTCGTCGACCTGCATACGCTCGGCTACACCGCGGAAGACCAGGCAAAATTCCCCGACTTCAAGCGTACCGAGCTCGAGGTTGACGACAAGGCCTATGCGATGCCCTGGGATTCCGGTCCAGTGGCGATGTTCTACCGCCGCGACTTCTACGAGAAGGCTGGCGTCGATCCGTCCTCGATCAAGACCTGGGACGACTTCATCGCCGCCGCCAAGAAAATCCAGGCCGCCAATCCCGGCGTCACGATGACCAACGCCGATTTCAACGGCGATTCCGAATTCTTCCGCATGATCTCCAACGAGCAGGGTTGCGCCTACTTCTCCGCCGACGGGCAATCGATCACGGTCAACCAGCCCAAATGCGTCGATGCCATGACCAAGATCAAGGAGATGAAGGACGCCGGCATCATTTCCTCTGCCGACTGGAGCACCAAGATCACCAACAACACCGCCGGCAAGGTCGCCACGCAGATGTATGGCGGCTGGTATGAAGGCACCGTGCGCACCGAATCGCCCGATGGGGCAGGCAAATGGGGCGTCTATCTGATGCCGAGCCTGACCGCCGACGGTCCGCGCGCCGCCAATCTCGGCGGCTCCTCGCTCGCCATCACCTCGGTGTCGAAGAACAAGGAAGCCGCCTACGCCTATCTGAAATACACGCTTGCGACGAATGAGGGCCAGATCACCATGCTGAAAGGCTTCGGCCTGGTGCCGTCGCTGATCTCGGCGCTCAACGACCCTTATGTCTCCGAGGGCCTGCCCTATTGGGGTGGCCAAGCCGTGTGGAAGGACATCCTCGGCACCTTGCCCAAGGTCGTCCCCAGCCGCGGCACGCCGTTCCAGAGCGACGCCGAAATCATCATCCGCGCGGTGCAGACCAAATATCTGGCCGGCGGCTATCCCGACGCCAAGGCAGCGCTCGACGATGCCGCAAGCCAGATCGCCGCGGCGACCGGCCTGCCCGTCAAGTCGTGATCTAGACGAGGCGGCTCCGAGCGCGCGGCTCCCCTTCTCCCCTTGTGGGAGAAGGGGAGCCGAAGGCGACGGATGAGGGGTGCTCCAGCTTGGCGCCGGCGGCACTCCGGCCATCACCCCTCAACCGTCTCGGCGCTACGCGCCGATCTACCTTCTCCCACAAGGGGAGAAGGCAAGAACTTGAAAGCAGAAAGGAGGAAACGATGCGCTACCAGAACGCCACGGCGTATCGCTTCCTCGCGCCGTATCTGCTGATTTTTTCGATCTTCTGGCTGTGGCCGATCATCGATTCCTTCCTGATCTCGTTCCAGGCGACGCGCACCGTGCCGTGGCGCTTCGCGCCGACCTTCAACTGGGGCCGGCTGATCGGCGATCCGGCCTTCTTCAATGCCTTGAAGAACACATTGCTGATCCTTGTCATCCAGGTGCCGGTGATGATTTCGCTGGCGATTGTGATGGCGGTGCTTTTGAATTCGCCACTGCTCAAGGCCCGTGGCCTGTTCCGCTTTGCCTTCTTCGCGCCGGTCGTGGTCGGCGAGGTCGCCTATTCGGCGGTTTTCCGGCTGATGTTCAATCTCGACTACGGCATCATCAACAAATTGCTGAACAGCATCGGCCTGCCCAGTGTCGACTGGTTTACCAACGTCACCCCGGCGATGGCGGTGATCATGATGGCGGTGACGTGGCGCTGGGCCGGCTACAACGCCATCATCCTGCTCGCCGGCCTGCAGTCGATTCCCGAGGATGTCTACGAGGCGGCGACCCTGGACCGGGTCAGCAAGGTCAAACAGTTCTTCTACATCACGTTGCCGCTGCTCAAGCCTATCATCGTGTTCTGCGCCGTGCTGTCGATCATCGGCACCATGCAGCTGTTCACCGAGCCCTTCCTGATCACCGAGCGCGGCGGGCCGGGCGGCGGCACCGAAACGCTCGGGCTGCTGCTTTACCGCCAGGGCTTCCGGTCGCTCAATTTCGGCTACGCTTCGGCCGTCGCCTACACCATGGCCGGGCTGGCGATCGCCATTTCGCTGGTGCAGATATGGCTGACGAGGGAACCGAAATGACCTCGCACTCAAGAGTCAGCCGCTCCCAGGCCAGATTGGGACGCAGCATCGCGCTGCATCTGTTCCTGACGCCGCTGGCACTGGTCTGGCTGTTTCCGCTATGGATGATGGTGGTTTTTTCGACGATGCCCGACAACGGCATCTTCAGCCCCGACATCGAGCTTTTGCCGCATGGCAATTTCCTCGACAATGTCAGCAATCTGCAGCGCGGCACCAATTTCATCGGCGCCATCGGCATCTCCGTCTCGGTGGCGGTGACCTATACCTTCCTGTCGGTGATGCTGACCTCGATGGCCGGCTGGGCGCTGGCGCGTTACAACTTCTTCGGCAAGGGCATGGTCGTCGCCATCATCTTCGGCACCATCACGCTGCCCTATGCGGTCGTGCTGATCCCGCAATTCATCATGGTGGCGCGCGACTTCAAGCTCGCCAACACCTGGGTGGCGCTGATCGTGCCGCCGCTGTTCAATTCGCTGGGCGTGCTCTTCATGCGGCAGAGTTTTTCGATGATGCCGCACGAGCTGTTCGACGCCGCCAAGGTCGAGGGCGTCAAGGAATGGCGGATATTCCTGTTCGTCGCACTGCCTCTGGCGCGGCCGATGCTGGCGGCGCTCGCCATCATCCTCTTCCTTGCCTCCTGGAACAACTATCTCTGGCCGCTGCTGATCAATTCCAAGCCGGGCGCGATGACCGCGCCCGTGGCGCTCGGCACGCTGATCGGTCTCACCAAGGTGTCCTGGGGCGGCATCATGGCGGGCGCGGTGATGCTGACGGCGCCAATGCTCGTCGTGTTCGTGCTTCTGCAGCGCCATTTCGTTGCCGGCATCGCCGCCGGCGCCATCAAGTAAGGATCAGCATGGCGGCAGTCACACTCAAAAACGTCATCAAGCGCTTCGGCGTCTTCGAGATCGTCCACGGTGCCAATATCGACATCGATGACGGCGAATTCGTCGTCTTCGTCGGCCCTTCCGGCTGCGGCAAGTCCACGCTGCTTCGGATGATCGCCGGACTCGAGGACATCAGCGACGGCGAGATCGCCATTGGCGGCAAGGTGGTGAACGACGTCGAGGCGGCCGATCGCGGCATCGCCATGGTGTTCCAGTCCTACGCGCTCTATCCGCACATGACGGTCGAGCAGAATCTGAGCTTCGGCCTGAGAATGACCGGCAACCCCAAGGCAGATACCGAGCGGCGGGTGAAGCGGGCTTCCGAAATCCTGCGTATCGCCGAGCTGATGAAGCGGCGGCCGCGGCAATTGTCGGGCGGCCAGCGCCAGCGCGTCGCCATCGGCCGCGCCATCGTGCGTGAGCCGCAAGTGTTCCTGTTCGACGAACCGCTCAGCAATCTCGATGCCGAGCTCCGGGTGCAGATGCGCGTCGAGATATCGCGCCTTCATAAGGAACTCGGCGTTACCATGGTCTATGTGACGCACGACCAGACCGAGGCAATGACGCTGGCCGACAGGATCGTTGTGCTCAACGCCGGCAATATCGAGCAGATCGGCGCGCCGCTCGATCTCTACGACGACCCCGCCAACCGCTTCGTTGCCGGCTTCGTCGGCTCGCCGAAAATGAACTTCCTGGCGGCAAAAATGGTCGGGGCCGACAACGGTGCGGCGGTCGTCCAACTGGTCAATCATCGCGGCGCGCGACTGCGCAAGCCGCTTTCGGATGCCTTGCCTGCAACAGGCGGCGATGTTGTGCTTGGCGTGCGGCCGGAGCATTTCTTCGACGCCGGCCAGGGCGATTGCGACCTTACCCTCAAGGCCGACGTCGCCGAGCACTTGGGATCGGTGAGCTATGTCTATGCCAATTCCGGTACCGGTGGCGGACGCGAGGAACTGATCATCGAGCGCGAGGCCTCGCGGCATCGCGCGAACGGCGACGACCTGGTGGTGTCGATCAAAGCCGACCGCTCGCTTCTCTTCGACGCCACCGGCGCACGCATTCGCTAACCCATCTTTCTTTTGTCCGATCGCGATTGCTCGCGGCCACCCCACGGAGATTTGACATGACGTCCAAACCAGAAAAAGTTCGCTGGGGCATTCTCGGGCCCGGCAACATCGCCAAGGCTTTTGCCGGGGGCGTCGCCCATTCGCGCACCGGCACATTGGTCGCCTTAGGGGCGCGCAATCCCGGCAAGTCGGGGCTCACCGAGGCTTTCCCCGGCGCCCGCATCCTGGACGGCTACGAGGCTTTGGTTGGCGATCCGGATGTCGACGCGATCTATATTTCGACGCCGCATCCGAGCCATGCCGAATGGGCGATCAAGGCGGCCGAGGCCGGAAAGCACGTGCTTTGCGAAAAGCCGCTTGGCCTGACCGCATTCGAAGCCGACGCCATGATCCATGCCGCGCGCAAGGCCGGCACCTTTCTCGGCGAAGCCTTCATGTACCGGCTGCATCCGCAGACGGCCAAGCTGGTCGAGCTGATCAGGGCCGGCGCGATCGGCGACATCAAGATGATCAAATCCAGCTTCGGCTTCGCCATGCCGGGCTTCATGCCGGAGCACCGGCTTTACGCCAAGGATCTCGCCGGCGGCGGCATTCTCGATGTCGGCGGTTATCCCGTCTCGATGGCGCGGCTGATTGCCGGCGCAGCAGTGGGAAAGCCCTTCGCCGAGCCGGACAAAGTCGTCGGCGCTGCGCATCTCGGCCAATCCGGCGTCGACGAATGGGCGTCGGCGCTGTTGCATTTTCCGGGCGGCATCGTCGCGGAAGTGTCCTGCAGCATCTCGCTCGCTCAGGACAATGTCTTGCGTATTCTCGGCAGCAAAGGCCGCATCGAGGTGGCGGATTTCTGGTATGCCGGCGGCCAGCAAGGCGGCACCGGCGAAATCCGCATCATCCGTCCGGGTGACACCGAGGTGGTCGAGGTCACGGAGGACGGCTGGCTGTACGCATTTGAGGTCGACGCCGCCGGCGAGGCCATTCTCGGCGGAAAGCAGGAGTTCGCCTGGCCCGGCATGGGCTGGGCCGACAGTCTCGGCAATCTGCGCGTGCTCGACAAATGGCGGGCCGCAATCGGGCTCGAATACGACATCGAGAAACCGGCAAAGCGCGTCAACACGATCTCCGGACGGAAGCTGCGCTCCGGCGGAACCGCCATCCCCAAGCGCAGCATTCCGGGCCTGCCGCGGCCGGCCTCGTGCCTGGCGCTCGGCTTCGAGGATTTCCGCACCTTTTCGTCGGGCGCCATCCTGCTCGATGCCTATTTCGAGGCCGGCGGCAATCTGTTCGACACCGCCTTCGTCTACGGTTCCGGCTATACCGAGACGCTGCTCGGCCAGTGGCTGAAGAACCGCGGCGTGCGCGAGCAGTCGGTGGTCATCGGCAAGGGCGCGCACTCGCCGCTCTGCTATCCCGACGTCATCGGCAAGCAGCTCACTCAGTCGCTCGAACGGCTGCAGACCGACCATATCGACGTCTATTTCATGCACCGCGACAATCCGGACGTGCCGGTCGACGAGTTCGTCGATGCGATGGACCGCGAGGTCAAGGCCGGCCGCATTCGCGGTCCGTTCGGCGGCTCGAACTGGACGATGGACCGCATGGACAAGGCGATTGCCTATGCCGAGCGCACCGGCAAGCAGAAGCCCGGCGCGCTTTCCAACAATTTCTCGCTGGCCGAGATGCTGGAGCCGATCTGGGCAGGCTGCGTCACCTCCTCCAGCGACGAATGGAAGGCCTGGCTCGCCGCCCGACAGATGCCGAATTTCGCCTGGTCGAGCCAGGGCCGCGGCTTCTTCACCGACCGCGCCGGGCGCGACCGGCGCGATAATGAGGAGCTGGTCCGGGTCTGGTATTCGGAGAGGAATTTCGGCCGTCGCGACCGCGCCATCGAGCTCGCCAAACGGCTGGGCAAAAGCCCGATCCACGTCGCGCTCGCCTATGTGCTGGCGCAGCCGTTTCCGTCCGTCCCGCTGATCGGGCCGCGCACGCTCGACGAGTTGGAAGACAGCCTCCAGGCGCTCGACATCTCACTTTCGCCGCACGATCTCGCATGGCTGGATAGCGGTTCGGATCAGGCCCGCGCGCGGGCCTGACGGCAGCGGCAGTCGCTTCGGCCTACGCTGCGCCCTTAGCTTCCGGACTGTTTGCACGGCCCTTACCCTCTCCCGCAAAGAACCGGGAAAGGGTAAGAATGAGGTCAGCGCAAAGGCCACTGGAAGTTAGGCAAGACAGATGCTCGACATCGCACCGACGAAACAGGCTGCCACCTGGCTCGATTCCTTTGCCCGGGCGCTCGAGGCCGGCGACGTCGAGGCGGCAACCAATTTGTTCGTCGAGGACTGCTACTGGCGCGATCTCTTGACCTTCACCTGGAACGTCAGGACGATGGAGGGCCGCGTCGCGATCCGCGACATGCTGGCGGCGACGCTGGCAACGACAAAACCTGCCCGGTGGCAGCTCAGCGGCGAAGCGACTTCGGACGAAGGCACGATCGAAGCCTGGTTTTCTTTCGAGACGTCATCGGCGTGGGGCCAAGGCATCATGCGCCTCAGGGACGGCAAATGCCGGACACTGTTTAGCGCGATGAGCGATCTCAAGGGGTTTGAGGAGCGCAAGGGCCCGGCGCGGCCGCTGGGTGTCCGCCACAAGGCCGATCCGGAGCGCGAGACCTGGCTGGAGGCGAGGGCGCGCGAGACGCGTGAACTCGGCGCCGGCCAGCAGCCTTATTGCCTGGTCATCGGCGGCGGCCAGGGCGGCATCATGCTGGGCGCCCGGCTCCGGCAATTGGCCGTGCCGGCCATAGTCATCGAGAAGAACGCTCAGGCCGGCGATTCCTGGCGCAATCGCTACCGCTCGCTCGTGCTGCACGACCCGGTCTGGTACGACCATCTGCCCTACATACCGTTTCCCGAGAACTGGCCCGTGTTCACGCCCAAGGACAAGATGGGCGACTGGCTGGAGATGTATACGCGCGTCATGGAGCTCAACTACTGGACCTCCACGACATGCGTGAGCGCGTCCTATGACGAGACCGAAAGGGTCTGGACGGTCGAACTCGATCGCGCCGGCGAGCGCATCACGCTAAAGCCGAAGCATATCGTCTTTGCGACCGGCGCCTATGGCCCGCCCAGGCGCATCGACCTGCCGGGTGCCGATGTCTTCAACGGCGAGATCCTGCATTCCAGCCAGTATTCCAGCGGCGAGAAATTCCGCGGCAAAAAGGTCGCCGTCATCGGCGCCGCAAGTTCCGGCCATGACGTCAGCGTCGACCTCTGGGAGAGCGGCGCCGAGGTGACGATGGTCCAGCGCTCGCCGACGACGGTGGTCAAGTCGGACACGCTGATGGAGATCGGTTTCGAGATCTTTTCGGAAAAGGCGCTGGCCCGCGGCATCACCACCGAGAAGGCCGACATGATCGTCGCCTCGACGCCGTTCGCGCTGCTGCCGCAAGGCCAGCGGGCGCTTTACGACATCATCAAGGCGCGCGACGCGGCCTTCTACGATCGTTTGCGCGGCGCCGGCTTCGCCATCGATTTCGGCGACGACGAGACCGGGCTCCTGATGAAGGCCTACCGCACCGGCTCGGGCTTCTACATCGATGTCGGCGCTTGCGACCTGATCATCGACGGCGAGATCGGCATCCGCAGCGGCGTCGGGATCAAGTCGCTGACGCAGACAGGCATCCTCTTCGACGACGGCACCGAACTGGCGGCCGACGCAATCATCGCCTGCACCGGCTATCTCTCGATGAACGAAACGGTGGCGGCGATCGTCTCGCGCGAAGTCGCCAACAAGGTCGGCCCGTGCTGGGGGATTGGCTCGGGCGTGAAAGGCGACCCGGGTCCATGGCAAGGCGAATTGCGCAACATGTGGAAGCCGACGGCACAGGAAGCGCTGTGGTTCCACGGCGGCAATCTGGCGCTGTCGCGCTTCTATTCGAAGTACGTCGCGCTGCAGATCAAGGCGAGGATGGAAGGCATTGCGACGCCGGTTTATGGAGCGGCGGGGCGGTGAAGCTGTGATCTCCCCCCTTGAGGAGGAGATGGCCGGCAGGCCAGAGGGGGTCGCCGCGCGTCGAGCGCCAGCCTCCATCCGTTGCAGGAAGACGAGCCCGGTCGAACCGACCCCCTCTGTCGCCTTCGGCGACATCTCCCCCTCGAGGGGCAGGGCTATCGCATATGAGTGATGGCATTGATGAGATAGTCGTCGTTCCAGGCGCATTTCTTGATGCGATGGCTGATGGGAA
>NZ_JAMYND010000032.1:0-69402 GCF_040318885.1 Mesorhizobium sp. M0998 | reverse complement strand
AGCTGGGGTTCAGGAGGGCTTGCGCGGGTCGTGGCTGCGGCGGTCAGGCCGCTATTCGCTAGGGCAATGGGTGGAGCACACTCGCGAAGGGCGGCCGGTGTTGGGTCATTTCTATACTTGTCTATACTTGGCGATTGGCCGCTTCCGGCCGAAAGGCTGACTGTCAGCAACGGGCCGCCAAATCGACCGTTCACCTACGAACCCTTGCCGCGTGAAATACGACATCC
Source organism: Mesorhizobium sp. M0998 (assembly GCF_040318885.1). Taxonomy (NCBI): domain Bacteria; kingdom Pseudomonadati; phylum Pseudomonadota; class Alphaproteobacteria; order Hyphomicrobiales; family Phyllobacteriaceae; genus Mesorhizobium; species Mesorhizobium sp. M0998. The sequence continues at coordinate 69,175 of NZ_JAMYND010000032.1, read as the reverse complement.
CTGTTGAGGACGTTAGGCGTTCCGGAACTACGGCAAGAGATCCGTCACAGCGCGCCCACTTCCGTCCATTGCCATAGGGAAGCTGGCATGTTCGTGGATGATTTTCCAAGAACCGGCGACGCGCCTTAGCACGATGGTTCGCCGGCTCCAGGAGTCGACCTTTGTGCCATCGGTCTTAATGCCAGTCATGCGCGACAGGCCGAAGGCCACTGCAAGATCGCCGTCGATTATGAGCTGCGGGTCAGCCATGTGAACGGTGACGCCGTTGCGCCAAGTTGCAAACCAAGCATTTATCCCTTCGATGTCGCGTGCCTGTTCGCCTCGATAGGCAAGCGGCGGCGGCAGATCAAAAACCACGACATCCGGGTCCATGGCATCGACGTTGCCGCGGGCGTCCCCCTTGGCAGTTGCGTCTTCCTGGCCCCGGATGACAGACAAGACTTCCTTTTCAGACATATCGTTGCTCCTTCATTTTCTGGAACGACGAGGCCGGGGCGATCAATCCGACATCGATACCATTCGTAACAAATAGGGCCGGTCCTAGCTGCTGTTGCATCGTGATATCAAGAGTGATGAGCCCCTCATCTGCCGGACATCGCATCATCGGGGGCTCTAGTGGCCCACCCGCACCCGCTGACCTCACCACTCAGCATCCCGCAGTCCCAATGGGAAGACCGATATCCAAATTACGCCTGCCAAGACCACGGTCACCCTCCGCGAGGTGGCGGCACTCGCCGGCGTCAGCGTCGCCACTGCCTCAAAAGCCCTCAACGGGCAGGGGCGGATGACCGCCGAGACGCGGACGCGTATTCGCGAGACGGCGCAGCGGCTTGGCCTTAGCCCGAACAGCTTGGCGCAGAGCCTGTTGCGGCGGCTCCCTTACCGTCGGGCCCGCTGACCAACGATCTATCGCCGCGCCTTCGGCGCGCATTTGTGACGGTCACCGCCCTCATGAAGCAACTCTGATCCCAAATATCATCGTGCGATGCCAAGCCGCTGCGGGAGGGGATGCGGGTAACGTCAGCAAAGTGGAACAATCCGGCAGCCGGCGGGTTTGTACGATGAAGGGCGATCTGTTTCGGAGGAAGATTACGATGAAACGCGTCCTTGCCCAAAATGCGGTGCGACTGATGCTGGGCGGCGTAACCGCCTGCCTGCTCACGGTCGTCGAGATTCCCAACCCAATTGCGCCATTGTCGCTTTTGTCCGAGGCAAGGGCTGCCACCACCGTTTCGATCAGCACGTTCTACGAAGACCTGTCTTCCTATGGTGATTGGGTCTCGTATCACGGAGCGACCGTTTTCGTGCCGGTTGATGTGCCTGACGATTGGCGTCCGTATACGCTTGGACACTGGGTCTATACCGAGCAGTATGGCTGGCTCTGGGTGTCCGACGAGCCATTCGGCTGGGCGACGTACCATTACGGCCGGTGGGGCTATGCCGACGATATCGGCTGGTACTGGGTTCCGGGCACTCGCTGGGCGCCAGCATGGGTGAGTTGGCGTCGTGACAGAGAGCACATCATTTGGGCGCCGCTGCCGCCCCGCCGCGATCCGGATTTGATTTCAATCGAGGTGACCTTCGACACGACGCCGGATTATTACTGGGTTGTGGTCCCCACCCGCGAATTCCTTGCCGCGGACATTTCTGTGGTCGTTATTCGTGATGAGCCGGAGTTTGTGCGCATTGTCGAGGCGGCCGAACCGGCCGGCGACGTGACGATCCAGAACAACGTGGTGATCAACAAAGTCATTGATGTCGATGTGATCGAAAAGGAGACGAACCAGAAGGTGACTGCCGTCAAGGTCAGCAAGACCGACGCGCCCGAGCAGTCCGGCAAACTGGAAAACGATACGGTCGCTGTCTTTGAGGGCGAGGTGAAAGCCGACCCTAAGGCCAAACCAGCTAAGCTCAAGGACATCGAAGAGGTGAAGCAGGTTCAGGCTGGCCGGAAATCGAAGCCGACCGAAGGCGCTGCAACGACCGAGCAGGCCAAGCCCGAAGAAACCGCCAAGCCTGAGAAGCCGAAGGCCAAGGAGCAGCCGGCCACCGAGCAGCAGCAGGCCGAGCCCGGCAAGGCGGCCAAGCCTGAGAAGTCGAAGGCCAAGGAGCAACCCGCCGCCGAGCAGCAGCAGGCTGAGCCCGAACAGACGGCCAAGCCTGAGAAGCCGAAGACCAAGAAGCAGCCCGCCGCCGAGCAGCAGCAGGCCGAGCCCGAACAGACGGCCAAGCCTGAGAAGCGGAAGGCCAAGAAGCAGCCCGCTGCCGAGCAGCAGCAGGCTGAGCCGGAGCAGGCTGCCAAGCCTGAGAAGCGGAAGGCCAAGGAGCAGCCAGCGGCCGAGCAGCAGCAGGCCGAGCCCGAGCAGGCGGTCAAGCCCAAGCCACAGAAACAGAAAAACAAGGCGTGCGATCCACAGACTGAGAACTGCTAGCTCTGCGGGTAGACTGCGGCACCGCGATTATTCCATCGCGGTGCCCGCTGAACGGCAATGCACGCCAAAGGTGCTCGCCCTCTTTCCTTCGGGCCGCCATGGCAGATCCTGGACCCAGGGCAGCGAGTCGTAGTTGACTGCCGAACATGCCTGTAACCAGGCCATTCCCTCTTGCCATCCTTGCATCCTTCCCCTAATCTTCCTTTTGAGAAAACCTTTTCCCAACTCTGCCGGCATCCGCTGACTTCACCATTCAGCGCCTCGCAGGCCGGTAAGAGAAAAGCTTTTCTCAAATGGGAGGATCGATATCCAAATCATGGCGTCCGACGCGCAGCCAACGCCTGTTTCTGCCAAGCAGCCCGTCACCCTGCGTGAGGTGGCGGCGCTCGCCGGCGTCAGCGTGGCCACGGCCTCAAAGGCGCTGAACGGGCAGGGGCGGATGACGGCCGAGACGCGGACCCGTATTCGCGAGACGGCGCAGCGGCTTGGCTTTCGCCCGAACAGCCTGGCGCAGAGCCTGCTCAGGCGGCGCTCCTTTACCGTCGGGCTTTTGACCAACGACACCTATGGCCGCTTTTCGCTGCCGCTGATGGCCGGCGTTTCCGATGCGCTGGTCGATGCCGGCGTCTCGGTGTTCCTGTGCAATGTCGAGGACGACCCGCGCCTTGCCCAGCTGCATGTCGATGCCATGCTCGACAAGCGCGTCGACGGCATCATCGCCACCGGCAAGCGCATCGACCGCCACCTGCCGGTCGACCTCGCCAATCTCGGCATTCCGGCGATCTACGCATTCACCGAGCCCGATCCCGGCGCCATCGCGTTCGTCTCCGACGATGCCGGCGGCGCGCGGCTGGCGGTCGAGCATTTTTGCCGGCTCGGGCGGCGGCGCATCGCCCATGTCAGCGGTCCCGCAAGCTTTGCCGTGGTGCATGCCCGCGCCGAGGCTTATCGCGCGGTGCTGGCCGAGAACGGCCTGCCGGTCATGGAGCCGCTGCTCGGCCCGTGGTCGGAGGCCTGGGGCCACGAGGCGGTCAAGAAGCTGTTCGACGGCGAGGGTTTCGACGGTACGCGCGAAAAGCCCGATGCGGTGTTTTGCGGCAACGACCAGATCGCGCGCGGCGTCATCGACGCCTTGCGCGAGCGCGGTATCGGCGTGCCGGACGAGGTCGGCGTCATCGGCTTCGACAACTGGCAGATCGTCGCCGAGGCAACCCGCCCGCCGCTGACCTCCGTCGACATGAACCTGGCCGCGCTCGGGCGCGAGGCCGGCCTTGCCCTGCTTTCGCTCGTCGGCGGCGAACCCGCTTTGCCGGGCATCAGAAAACTGCCGTGCCGGCTGGTGGTGCGTCAGTCATGCGGCCGTCCGCCGGACGGCTGAACGAAACGGGCCGTGTCGATAGTCACCCGCTTGGGGGCGCGGCTAAATTAAAACGCTAAATTAAAACCATGTGGAGGAGAAGCATGAGAACCACCATTACCGGGCTCGCCATCGCCGCGAGCATTTTGGGCACCCTGGCGACAGCCGGCTCGGCCGCCGCCGACACCGCCAACATCTGGGTTCGCGCCGACGGCTCGAACTTCATGCCGCGCGTCGTCGATGCCTTCAACAAGGGGCATCAGAACCAGATCAAGCTCGACATCATCCCCAACGCCGAAATCATCCCGAAATACGGCGCTGCCGCCGCTGGCGGCACGGCGCCCGATGCGCTGTCGCTCGACCTGATCTACACGCCGTCCTTCGCCGCCGCCGGCCAGCTCGAAGACATCACCGACTGGGCGAAATCGCTGCCCTATTTCGCCAGCCTGTCGCCGGCGCATGTCAAGACCGGCACCTATAAGGGCCGCATCTACGGGCTGCCGTTCTCGGCGGATTCCTCGGTGCTGATCTGGAACAAGAAGCTGTTCAAGCAGGCCGGCCTCGACCCGGAAAAGGGCCCGACCAACTGGGCCGAGATCGAAGCCGACGCCGAAAAGGTCAATGCGCTCGGCGGCGACATCAAGGGCTTCTACTTCTCCGGCAATTGCGGCGGCTGCAACATCTTCACCTTCACGCCGCTGATCTGGGCCTCGGGCGGCGACATCCTGACCGAGGACGGCTCGAAGGCGACGCTGGACACGCCGCAGATGCGCGGCGCCATCGACCTCTACCGTTCGATGGTCAAGAAGGACCTCGTGCCTTCAGGCGCGCAGACCGACACCGGCTCCAACTTCTTTGCCGCCTTCGCCACCGGCAATATCGGCATCTCGCCGTCCGGCGCCTTCGCCATCGGCGCGCTCAACACGCAATATCCCGACATCGACTACGGCATCACCTTCCTGCCTGGCAAGGATGGCGGCTGGTCGTCGTTTGCCGGCGGCGACAATTTCGTCGTCACCAAGGGCACCACCAAGGTGGCGGTGGTGAAGGAGTTCCTCGACTTCGCCTATTCGCTCGAGGGCCAGACCATTTTGGCGAAATACGGCAGCCTGCCGGTGCGCGGCGACATCGCCAATGAGGCGCTGAAGGAACTCGACCCGCGCTACAAGGTTGCCGCCGAAGCCATGGCCAAGGGCCGCACGCCCTATTCGGTGGTGTTCAATGACCTGATCAACTCGGCCAACGGTCCGTGGAACCAGATGATGAACGAGGTCTTCTTCGGCGAAGACGTCGACGGCGCCATATCAAACGCACAAGAGACCATGCAGTCGATCATCGATTCGGCGCCGCAGAAGTAAGGCGCCGGCTCCACCTCCCCCTTGAGGGGAGGTCGGACCGCAGGTCCGGGTGGGGTCATCGCGGCAGTGCTCGACGCTCTTTTGATGTCGGCGCGCTTCGCGGAGGACCCCACCCCCGGCCTTCGACCGGACCCTCCCCTCAAGGGGGAGGGGGACGTAGCGCCAATGGAACAACAGGCATGAGCACCATCACAGTACGCCGTCGCAACGTTGGCTCCCCCTTCTCCCCTTGTGGGAGAAGGTGTCGCCGAAGGCGACGGATGAGGGGTGCTCCAGCTTGGCTCGGACGGCATTCCTTCCAACACCCCTCATCCGTCTCGGCGCTTCGCGCCGATCCACCTTCTCCCACAAGGGGAGAAGGAGAAGGCCAGCGATGACCACCATCACAGCAACCACCGCCGCGCCAGCGCGCGCATACAAACTGGTCGGCGCCGGCCGCCGGCAGTGGATCGGCCTGCTCTATGTCGCGCCGGCCGTCGCCCTGGTCGTCGTCTTCTTCATCGTGCCGCTTTGCATGACCGCCTGGATGTCGCTGCACAACTGGCCGCTGATGGGCGCGCACAGCTTTATCGGGCTCGACAATTACTGGGCGATCCTGCGCGATACCCGTTTCTGGAACGCGCTGAAGTTCACCGGCTACTACACGGTGGTGGTGACGATCGCGATCTTCGCCGTCGCCTTTCCGCTGGCGCTGTTCATCGAAAGGCCGCGGCAGCTGACCGGCTTCTACCGGACGTCCTTCTTCATGCCGGCGGTTATCGGCTTCGCCTCGGCGAGCCTTTTGTGGTCATGGCTGCTCAATGTCGATTCCGGCCTGTTCAGCCCGGCCGCCTTCGAGCTCGGCCTGACCGAGAAGAAATTCAACCTGCTGGCGACCTTCCAGCCGGCCTTCTGGTCGATCATCGCCATGGTCGTGTGGAAGGTGGCGGGCTTCACCATGATCATCCTGATGACCGGCCTGCAATCGATCCCGCCGGACCTGCAGGAAGCGGCGATGATCGACGGGGCAGGGCCATTCGCGCGGTTCCGGGCGATTACCTTGCCCTTGATGCGCCGCACGCTGGCGCTGGCGCTGATCCTGTCGGTCGCCGGCTCGATCCTCGCCTTCGACCAGTTCTACATCATCCTGCGCGGCGGCCCGCGCAATCAGACGCTGACCGCCGTCTACTGGATCTTCAACCAGTCCTTCGTGTCGTTCAAGCTCGGCTATGGCGCCGCACTTTCGATGGTCCTGCTGGTCATCCTGGTGGCGCTAAGCCTGATCCAGCTGCGACTGCTGCGCAATCCCGAGGGGGTCGACTGATGGCGCAGGCCCGCAGCCGCAAACGCCGCATCGGCATGCAGATCGCCGAGCACTCGACCGGCATCATCGCGTCGATACTGTTCCTGGCGCCGATCGCCTGGACGGTGCTTTCGGCCTTCAAGCCGGCGCAGGAGGCGCGCCAGCCGCCGCTGCCGCCGTGGCCGACCAGCGGCATCTCGCTCGAGAACTACGCCACGCTCAACACCTTCGGCGACGGCCTCTGGCTGCCGGCGCAAAACAGCATCTATGTCTCTGTCATGACGGTGGTGCTGTCGGTGATCGTCAGCGTACTCGCCGGCTACGGTTTCTCGCGCTTCCGCTTTCCGCTGAAGAACCTGCTGTTCGTCGTCATCCTGTCGACGATCATGATCCCGTTCCAGTCGATCCTGACGCCGATCTTCCTGGTGCTGACAAAAATCGGCCTGCACAACACGCTGACCGGGCTGGTCTGCGTCTACGTCACGCTGCAGCTGCCATTCTCGATCTTCATGATGCGCAACGCCTTCGACGCGGTGCCGCGCGAGATCGAGGAAGCCGCGCGCATGGACGGCGCCAACAATGTCACCATGCTCTTGAGGGTGATGCTGCCGCTGGTCTGGCCGGGCATCGTCACGATCGCGCTGTTCGCCTTCCTCGGCGCCTGGAACGAGTTTCTGGCGGCGCTGGTGCTGATGACCGACCAGTCGAAATTCACGCTGCCGATCATGATGACCGCGCTGCAGTCCGGCCGCTTCGGCGCGATCGACTGGGGCGCCGTGCAGGCCGGCGTCACCGTGATGATGGTGCCGTGCCTGGTGCTCTTCCTGCTGCTGCAGCGCTTCTACATCCGCGGCCTGATGGCAGGGGCCGTGAAGTGACCAACCGAACCGAACCGGAGTAAATTGATGACCGCATCGCAATCCGCCAGTCAGGGCGCCAAGCCGAAACTCGCCTTCCGCCCGCTGCCGGTGCCGCAGGTCGATGTGCGCGGCTTCTGGGGCGACCGCGTCGATGCCGTCGCCTCAAAGACCGCCGGCATCCTCTACGACCGCTGCGTCGAGGCGCGCATGCTCGAGCAGATCGACCCCGACCGGCCGTCGCCCGGCGTCGTCATCCCGTTCCACTCACCGTCGCCGGACGAGGCGGCCACCGCCGGCAACGAGTTCACCGGATCGACGGTGACGACGCAGATGTTCTGGGACTCCGATTGGGGCAAGACCATCGAGACCGCCGCCTATTCGCTCTATCGCCGCCGCAACGACGAGCTCGAGAAGAAGATCGATGCCGTCATCGACATGTATGGAAAGCTGCAGCAGCCCGACGGCTATCTGTCGAGCTGGTACCAGCGCATCCAGCCCGGCCTGCGCTGGACCAATCTGCGCGATTGCCACGAGCTCTATTGCGCCGGCCACCTGATCGAAGGCGCCGTCGCCTACTACCAGGCCACGGGGAAACGCAAGCTGCTCGACATCATGTGCCGCTACGTCGATCATATCGCCGAGACGTTCGGTCCCGAGCCCGGCAAGAAGAAGGGCTATTGCGGCCATGAGGAGATCGAGCTGGCGCTGGTCAAGCTGGCGCGGGTGACGGGCGAGCGCAAATACATGGAGCTTGCCAAATATTTCATCGATCAGCGGGGACAGCAGCCGCATTATTTCGACGAGGAGGCGCGCGCCCGCGGCGCCGACCCCAAGGCCTATCATTTCAAGACCTACGAATACAACCAGTCGCACAAACCGGTGCGCGAGCAGGACAAGGTCGTCGGCCATGCGGTGCGGGCGATGTATCTCTATTCGGGCATGGCCGACATCGCCACCGAATATGGCGACGACACGCTGCGGGTGGCGCTCGACCGGCTGTGGGACGACCTCATGACCAAGAACCTCTACGTCACCGGCGGCCTCGGGCCGTCGTCGCACAACGAGGGCTTTACCGCCGATTACGACCTGCCCAACGACACCGCCTATGCCGAAACCTGTGCTTCGGTCGGCCTGGTGTTCTGGGCAAGCCGCATGCTCGGCATGGGCCCCAATGCGCGCTACACCGACATCATGGAGCGGGCGCTCTACAACGGTTCGATCTCCGGCCTGTCGCTCGACGGCTCGCTGTTCTTCTACGAGAATCCGCTCGAAAGCCGCGGCGCCCACCACCGCTGGAAGTGGCACCGCTGCCCGTGCTGCCCGCCCAATGTCGGGCGCATGGTCGCCTCGATCGGCAGCTATTTCTACGGCCTGTCGGACGACGCACTCGCCGTCCATCTATATGGAAACGGCACGGCTCGTTTCGATATTTCTGGGACGCAGATAGAGCTCACCCAGACCAGCAATTATCCCTGGGACGGCGCGGTCTCGATCTCCGTCGAACCGGAAGCTCCGACCGCGTTCACTTTGCACCTGCGCCTGCCGGCCTGGTGCCGCAAGGCAGCGCTCAAGGTCAACGGCGCAGATGTCGATCTGGCTGCTGTCAGCAGCGACGGCTATGCCGCGATCCGCCGCGAATGGCGCAAGGGCGACCGCGTCGAGCTCGACCTCGAAATGGCCGTCGACCGCCTCTACGCCAACCCGCAGGTGCGGCAGGATATCGGCCGCGTCGCACTGGCGCGCGGACCGCTGATCTATTGCGTCGAGGAGACCGACAATTCCAGCCAGCTGCACCGCATCGCTCTGCCGCGCACGGCCGACATCGAGGCGCATCAGCAGCCGAACCTTCTGGGCGGCGTTGTGACACTTTCGGCGATTGCCAAAAAGGAGGCTTTCGAAAACTGGGAAGAGGGGCTCTACCGCACCGAACCGCCGGCGCTCGAGGGCGCGAAAATCACCGCCGTGCCGTACTTTGCCTGGGACAACCGCGATCCCGGCGAGATGCTGGTCTGGCTCAGAAGCGCGGAGTAGGCTGGGCGCGGCAGCGGCTCAAAGTACCTCGACCGCAGTCGCGAATATGTAGCCGGCGCCACGCTCCGTAACAATGAGCTTCGGCTCGCTCGGATTGACCTCGAGCTTGCGGCGCAGCCGCAATATCTGCACGTCGATGCTGCGGTCGAACACCTCTTCGTCGTGCACGCGGCTGGCAGCGAGAAGCTGCTCGCGGCTCAGGATCTGCTGCGGCGATTTCAGGAAGGCTGCCAGCAGGTTGAACTCGCCGGCGGTCAGCGGCGTCGCCTCGCCCGCCGCCGACCTCAGGCGCCGCATCCGCATGTCGAGCTCCCAGCCGGCAAAACGATAGCGTATGGGTTTCTTGCCGCGCGGCTGCGGCTGCGTCGACCGCGATCGCCGCAGCACGGCGCGAATGCGCGCCAGCAGCTCCCTGAGGCCGAAGGGCTTGGTGATGTAGTCGTCGGCGCCGAGTTCCAGGCCGACGACGCGATCCACCTCGTCGCACCTGTGGCCGGTGATGATGATGATGGGCGCTTCCGGCGGACTGCCGAGTTGCCGCATGATGTCGAACCCGTCCTCATCGGCAAGCCGCATGTCGAGGATCATCAGGTCTACGGGCTTTTCATTGAGGACGCGCGACATGGCCCGGCTGTCGGCGACCGCGCTAACCCTGAAGTTTTGGCTCTCCAGGTAATTGGTGAGCATATCGCGAATTTCGGGGTCGTCGTCGACGACAAGGATATGCTTCGGCGCCGCTGGCTGCTCGATACTGCCTTTCGACTGCTGTTCGTGGCGAATGTTTTGTTCGGCTGACATCTCGCACCGTCCGCAAGCATGGAACTCATGACCGAGCCGTTGCTTTATTAAACGTCGATTTTCGGCGATTTATTGGTGAACGCCGATGATCTACGTGATCGCACACCCTGCCACAGGCTCGCTCGATGGCACATCAGCAGATTGGTAAGGTTCGGGCGGGGCTTTTTGTTCCGCTTTGCCTGGCAATGGCGGCACCTTTTGCGTTGGCCCAGAGCAATCAGCCGGGCCCGCCGATGGGCGAGCCGATTGCACCGATCACGGCCAGCGGCCCCTCCGACCGGGCGAAGATCGCGCTTGGCGAGAGCCTGTTCAACGATGCCCGCCTTTCGCATGGCGATGTCGTCGCTTGCAGTTCCTGTCACAGGCTCGATTTCAGCGGCGACGACGGTCTGGCCCGTTCCGTGGCGGCGGATGGCAAGCCGCTCGATTTCAACACGCCGACCGTCTTCAACGCGGCGCTCGATTTTCGGCTGAACTGGCGCGGCAATTTCCGCACTTTCGAGGAGCAGAACGAGGCAGCCCTGCTCGATGACAGGCTGATGAATACGAGCTGGGAGGAATTGCTGACCAAGCTGCGCTCGAATGCCGAGTATTCGCAGCGGTTCGCGAGGGTCTACGGCGCCATTCCCGACCGGACAAGCGTGCTCGATGCGCTTGTTGTCTTTCAACGGTCGCTGATCACGCCCGATGCCCGTTTCGACCGCTATCTCAAGGGCGAACGCGACGCCATCACGACCGACGAAGAGCACGGCTATCAACTGTTCAAAGCGTATGGCTGCGTCGCCTGCCACCAGGGCGCCAACGTAGGCGGCAATCTGTTTCAGAAATTCGGCATCTTCCAGGATCCCTTCGCTCGCCAGAAGACCCTGACCAAGGCGGATCTCGGCCGCTTCGCCGTTACCGGCGCCGAGAGCGACCGCCATGTGTTCCGCGTTCCCAGCCTGCGCAACGTCGCGGTGACGGCGCCGTATTTTCACGATGGCCGCACCGCATCGCTCGCAGACGCGGTGAAGATCATGGCGCGCAACCAACTCGGCCGGGAGCTCGACCAGCGCGATGCCGATCTCATCGTCGAATTCCTCGGGACACTGACGGGCGAGTATCGCGGCCGGCCGTTGACCAGCGCAGCCGATCGTCTGCAGCAATGAAGTCGCTACGCATCCTGGCGCCGATCGTTGCCTGCCTGCTCATCGCCCTGACCTACCTCCTGGTGCAGGGCACGGCTCCCGATGCGGCGCGCCACGAGCGCACGCTCGATGCGCTCAGGACGGTCATCCTCTATAACGCCGCACTCCAACGCGATGTTTTAAGGGCACGCGCGGGACTGCTGCGCAGCTACGATCCGCTTGTGCGGTCGATCGAGAACCTGGATGAGGCGACGCAGACGCTGCCGGCTGCCCGCGACGCAGCAAGCGGCGAAACACGGGCGGACATCGACAAGCGGATCGCCGAAGTCATCGCCGCGATCCGCGACGAGGAAGCGCTCGTCGAGAGGTTCAAGTCCGATAACGCGCTGCTGCAGAACTCGCTGAACTTTTTCAACTATATGAGCGGTCGTCTCACGAGCGAGGGTGACGGCCTTCGAGCGGTCGAGATAGGAGCCCTGATGGTCGCAATGTCGCGGTTTATCAGCGATCCCCAGCCGGATGCGGCAAAAGCAGTAAACGCCGCACTCGACCGGCTGGCAAGGCCCTCCGTCGATGCCGTGCCTGCAAGCGATGTACTCTCGCTCGTCTCCCACGGCCGGCTTATCGTCACCAGGCTTCCGGCGGTCGACGATCTCGTCGCCCGCCTGCAGACCGCGCCGACGAGCGAGCGGGCTCGCGCGCTGCAGGACGTCTATCTCGGTGCGCATGGGCGGGCCGCGGCGCGGGCCGAACTGTTCCAGACGCTGCTTTATGTCGCCGCGTTGGGCCTCGTCGGCTATGTCGCCTACCTGTTCGCCCGCCTGCGCCGCAACGCGCGGATCCTGCGCGAGCGGCTGGAATTCGAGGGCCTGATCGCCTCGATCTCCACGCAGTTCATCAATCTGCCGCGTGACCGCATCCGCGCCGGCATCAGCAAGGGCCTCGCGCGCCTGGTCGAACATGCGGGGCTCGACGGCGCCCAGATTTTCGTCAGCCACATCGCCGATCCTTCCGGCGGCTACTTCTATCGCCGTCCGGGCGGGAGCAGGCCGGCCCGCCTGTCGAAGGACATGATCGAGCTGGCTTCACGCTGGACGCTGGCCGACCACGAGCGGCAGGGCTGCATCGACGTTCCCCGCGTCGGCGAGCTTCCCGAGGGGCGGGAGAAGGCATCGCTGCAGGCACACCAGTTTCGATCGTGGCTGTGCATACCGATGTGGCATGCCGGCGAGCGGTTGGGTTTTCTGGCTCTCGATACCGTCACGCACGAAAAGCATTGGGCCGACGACGACATTGCACTGCTGCGCACCGCGGCCGAGATTTTCGCCAATGCCATCGTGCGCGAGCACAACGAACGCGAGCGTGAGGCACTGCAGGCGCGGCTCAATCAGTCGCAACGGCTGGAAGCGATCGGGACGCTCGCCGGCGGCATAGCGCACGAGTTCAACAACATCCTCGGTGCCGTCCTTGGTTACAGCGAGATGGCGCTGGCGGTGCTGCTGAAGGAGTCGCGCGCGCGGCGCTACGTCCAGCAGATCATGCAGGCCGGCAGGCGGGCGCAGGACGTCACCGAGCAGATCCTCGCCTTCGGCCGTCGTCACGAGCGGCAGCATCACGCGCTGCGGGCGGAAGCCGTGGTTGCCGAAGCGATCGACCTGCTGCGCGCCTCGTTCCCCGCCACGCTTTCAGTGCAGACGCGTCTTGCAGCCGCGGATGCGGCGATGATGGGCGATCCGACCGAGCTTCAGCAGGTGGTGATGAACCTCGGCACCAACGCGGCGCAGGCGATGAACAACCGCGGCGCATTGGAAATCGGTCTCGACACGACGGAATTCGTCGAGGCGCGGATGCTATCGCACGGCAACCTGCCTGCCGGGCGCTACCTCCGCCTTGCCGTCAGGGACACCGGCAGCGGCATGGATCAGGCGACGCTCGAGCGTATCTTCGAGCCGTTCTTCACGACCAAGCCGGCAGGGCAAGGCACCGGGCTCGGCCTGTCGACGGTGCACGGCATCGTCATAGCGCACAGAGGCGCGGTCGACGTGAACAGCAAGCCCGGCGAAGGCACGACCTTCGAGATCTATTTTCCGCGGATCGAGGCCGCCGAAGCAACCCAGAACGAGGACGAGAGCGACGCCGCCGAGGTGCCGGTCAAGCATGGCAACGGCGAGACGATCCTCGTCGTCGACGACGACACGCCGCTGATGCAACTTGCGGAGGAAATGCTCGCCGCGCTCGGCTACGAGCCGGTCGGGTTCGACCGCAGCCCCGCGGCTCTCAGCGCATTCCGCGCCGATCCGGAACGCTTCGACCTGGTGCTGACGGACGAGGTCATGCCCGACATCACAGGGATCGAATTCTCCGGCCGGTTGCACAAGATCCGGCCCGACCTTCCGGTCGTGCTGATGACCGGTTACGGCCGTCAGCTGCGGTCGCGCCAACTGACGGCGGCCGGCATAAGCGAAGTCATCAAGAAGCCGCTGCTGTCGGCCGCCGTCGCACAATGTCTTGCCCGCCATCTGCATTCAGGCTGATCACGGCCGGCCGGATTTCTTCGTTACAGCCGTAACCAAAATCCCAGCTGGCTGAAATCGACCCGTAGCCGGGCCAGTCGATGGTCCTCCCGCGCCCAGACCATGATCCCGAAAAACCGGGAACCGGTTTTTTGGGAGGTCATGGTCTCTTGAGGAAGGAGAAATCTTATGGACGCAAACATCACCGAGGTAACGAAACAGGCGAATGACGTCGCAGAACTGTCGCCCGAAAGCCTTATGCAACTCGGCCTCGGCTTCTGGGCATCGAAGACGTTGCTGAGCGCCGTCGAACTTGACCTTTTCACGGAGTTGGCGGCCGGACCCCTCGAAGGGGAAACGCTGAGAAACCGGCTCGGGCTGCATGAGCGGGGAGCGCAGGATTTCTTCGACGCACTGGTTGCGCTGCGCATGCTTGAGCGCGAGGGCAACGTCTACTGCAACACGCCCGTGACTGACCGCTACCTTGACCGCAACAAGTCGACCTATGTTGGCGGGATGCTCGCCAGGGCCGGTCAGCTGCTTTACGCGAACTGGGGCTCGCTCACCGACGCGCTCAGGACGGGCAAACCGCAAAACGGCACCCAGGGCGGCGAGGATCTGTTCGACATGCTGTTTTCGGACCCGGACAAGGTGGAGATGTTCGCGCAGGCGATGACCGGCGGCAGCCTCCAGGTGGCGGAGGCGCTCGCCCGGCATTTTCCCTGGGCCGACTATTGTACCTTCATCGATATCGGCACAGCCGAAGGCAGGCTTCCGGTCGAGGTCGGCCGCGCCCATCCGCATCTCACCGGCGGCGGTTTCGACCTGCCGCCGATGCGGCCGGTGTTCGAGGCCTATGTGGAGCGGCACGCACTTGCAGACCGGCTTCGGTTTTATCCCGGCGACTTCCTTGCCGAGCCGCTGCCTTCCGCCGACGTGCTGGTGATGGGTCATATCCTGCACGACTGGAACCTGGAGGTGAAGCGCGCGCTGCTGGCAAAGGCCCATTCCGCGCTGCCGAAGCAAGGCGTGCTCATCGTCTACGACCAGATCATCGATGACGAGCGACGGGACAACGCTGCGGGTCTGCTGATGAGCCTCAACATGCTGGTCAACACCAATGGCGGGTTCGACTACACGCGCGCCGACGGCATGGGCTGGATGCGGGAGGCGGGCTTTGCGGAGGTCCGCTGCGAGCATCTCGCCGGGCCTCACTCGATGATCGTCGGCATCAAATAGCAGCGGAGAAGCTGATGACACGAAGAGCTCTCATCGCAATTGCCGCCCTTGGCCTGGCCGCAGCATTCACCGCCGCAACGCTCAACCAGGGTGAGGTCGGCGCGGCGTCCGCGACCGCTTCGATCGAGCACGGTCGATACCTGGTGAAAATCGGCGGCTGCAACGACTGCCACACGCCAGGGTACCTGGAGAAGGCCGGCAACGTTCCGCAGGATCGATGGCTGATCGGCGATTCGCTCGGCTTCAACGGGCCGTGGGGTACGACTTACCCGACCAATCTTCGCCAATTTTTGCGGACCATGGACGAGGACGACTGGGTACAGTTCGCGCGCACGATCGAGACGCGCCCGCCCATGCCATGGTTCAACCTGCGTGCCATGAGCGAGCCCGACCTGCGCGCCATCCACCGATATGTGCTTTCGCTCCCGGCAGACGATACGCCGGTTCCGGACTATGTGCCGCCCGGTCGTCCGCCGAAGACGCCGCATATCGTGTTCGTTCCGCGGGCGCCGAAATCATAGTGGCGTCCGAACGCCGGGCGCAGGGTGGTTCTCCGCTTGCGCGGTACCCCAGGCACGGCGCCTGTTTCAGTCGTAACGCAATTCCCGATTCCGGAAATCACGTTGTAGCACCGATCTCCGATGGTGACGGTCGGGCCCCGGGCGGTCATCAGGCTGCCCAGCGGTCACAAATCCCGGATAAATCGATCATGGAGTCAAACATGTACAATCTGCTTGCCGAACATGCGCCGAAGACCGGCCGTGATCAGAGCCCCATGGATCCGCGTCCCTATGCGTTGGGTTACACGCAAAGCGAATTCAAGCGCCTGGAGCTGCAGGGAGCGCTCATTCACGACCTTACCGAGCATGTCCTGCGCAGTGCGGGCATAGGACCCGGCATGCGCGTGCTCGACATTGGCTGCGGCGTAGGTGATGTCTCCTTGCTGGCCGGAAGGCTGGTCGGACCGGCGGGAAGCGTGCTTGGTGTCGATCGCTCGGCAGAGGCTGTGGACATTGCCGAGCGGCGCGCCACTGAATCCGGCCAGTGTTACTGGACACGTTTCACGACGGCCGAGCTTGATACATTCTCGCCCGACGGGAGCTTCGATGCGGTGATCGGCAGGCTTGTCCTGATGTATCTGCCCGACCCGGCCGCAACCCTGCGCAGGCTTGCCGGTTTCCTGCGGCCTGGCGGCATCGTCGCCGTCCAGGAAATGGCGATGCCGCTCACCCGCAGTTTTCCAGAGGCGCCGCTGTTCGGCAAATGCCGCGGCTGGATCATCGACACGATCGAGCGCGCGGGTTTCGAGGTCGACATGGGTGGCAGGCTGCCCATGGTGTTCGCCGGCGCAGGGCTGCCGGCGCCGCGGATGAACTCCGCCGGCCTCGCCGGCAGCGGACCCGACTCGCCGATCTACGACTACATTGCCGGCACGTTGCGCAGCCTGTTGCCGATGGCCGAGGCAGTCGGTACCGCAACCGCCGCCGAGGTGGAAGTCGATACCCTCGCCGAGCGGCTGCGCAACGAGGCTGTCGAGCAGCAGACGTGCATCATGCTGCCGCCCTTTGTCGGCGCATGGGCGAACACACTGGCATAGAACCGAAGGAAGGACACACGATGCTCGATGCTGCCATCGGCGAGCGCGCGGGACATCTCGTCGACCTGCACAACATCGATTTCGCCCGGGAGCCCGACGAGATGCTGGTCTGGCTCAGGGACGAATGAAGCCCGATCGCAGCGCCCGACCGATCTCCTCGGCCACAAGTTCCTGCAACTGCCAGAGATTGCGGTCGCGGATGCCGCAGGTGTCGAGATGGCGAATGGTCTCGAACAGATATTCGGCGCCCGAACCCCAATGGCCGACGGCCGTGGCCAGGGTCGCGGCTATCGCTCGCTTTTCGAGCTTGCCAGCGTAGCGTGGATTGGCGGGATCGACAACGAAACCAAGCGCTTGGCACATGCCGTCGCCTGTCCTGACCTGCAGCCAGCGCGGCACGTTGACGGCCGGCAGGATGGTCATCTCGCGGCGCAGCAGCGTTTCGAGATTGGCCGCTACCGGCTCGGCGATCTCGAACACCATGCCCTGGCATTGGCCGCCGCGGTCGAGCGCCATCATCAGGCCGGGCTGCTCGATCGTGCCCCTGAAGCGCTGCACTGTAAAACAGAACGAACGGTGCCAGCCCGTCGCCACGGCCCGTTCGCCACCCCTGACCTCGCCGGCCGGCTTCCACAGAAGCGAGCCATAGGCGAACAGCTTCACCGGCCCGCCCGGCGCGCCGGCCAGCACCTCGTCGCGAATGCGCGCGTAATCGGCATCGGTCATGTAGACCATGCCCGGCGTCGGCCCGGCATCCTCGACCGCACGCAAGGTGCGGGCGACCAGCGCCTCGGTCAGCGCCATCGGTGTCTTGCGCGGCGAACGCCGTGATGCGGCGGAAATGACCTTGCTCATCCTCATGCTCTCAGCCTCGCCGCCATGTTGCCGAAGGCTGAAGGATTCTCAAGGGCCGAGTAAACCAGCGCGGTATCGGGATTCGAACTATCGTGTCCAACAGCCTGACTGGCTTAGTGCGGAGGCTGATCTGGCCGGACGGTGTCGTTGCAGCCGTCAACATAGGGATGGACCGACCACCGGGAGCGGGGCCGGGCCTGTTGCGCCTTGGTGAGCGGATCCTGAGACTGCGCGTAGCCGTCCTGGTAGCCCCGAACGATTTCGTCGATATCGTCGGGCCAGTCGCCGTCCCATGGCCGTCCCAGAATCTGGGCCTGCTGGACCGGATGCAGTTCGTTGTGGCCTTCATGAAAGCTGTCGTGGATGTGTCCGGCATCATAGACCCACCGGCCGGTCACCCCCAGGATTGTCGCTCCGGTTCCGTCGCCCTTGTTGGTCTCGATGCTCGGCAAGCCGGCATCGCTCGGACTGGCGGTGTCCGAACTGCTGAAGGCCGCGCCGAGCAGCGAGGCGAGCAAGGCGAGAAGCGCCAGCACGTAGGCAACGACCGCGCCGACGCCCGACATGCATACCGCCAGCGCAATCAATGCCGCGGCTAGGGCGAGGATGTTGACGGTCTGCAGGTCATGGATCGATGCCCCTTCTAACTCCACATGCAGCGCCTCTGACTTTACTCCGGTCACCTTGTCCTCCGCCGGGTTCCCCGTGAACAGAAAGCCGTGCGAGGAGGTGATTGCGTTTTCGGCCATCAGATAGCCGAACGGGGCACTGGCGGCGGCAACGGCCTGGGAGACGCCCACCGGGTTGTTCGGCAGCAGCAAATTGAGGCTGTAGTCGGAGTCCAGGCTTCCTGGCCAGGTCTTTTCCGACGGCGGCTCGATGCTGATGACCATGCCGACGATACTCACCGGCTCGCCCAGGCAAACCAGCCGTTTGTTGAGCCACCAGTCGCAATAAGCGAGAATCCACACAATCTCAGTCACCACCAGCGCGATCGGTATGCACCACGGCTCGCCCATCGCGACCACCACCACGACCATCACGGCTGCGAATATGCCGCTGGTAATCGCCGCGCTGATGTACTGGTTGACCGAAATCACCTCGTCGGCGGTCGTGCACTTGGTCCAGGATTTGTCGTCGGTGGCCATCACGGCTCCAAGCTGCTGAGGACGGTCAAGGTGACGCCGCCGCTGGCGCGGTCACCCTCGTCAAACGCATTCAGATTGAGGGCTTGCCGGCCGGTCCAGCCGTCCGGCGGCGTAGCGACCGCCGTGATCGTCACCTGTTCGCCCGGCGCCAGCGACGGCAGGTCAGGCGAAATCTCGACCTTCCAGCCCGGCGGCAGGGGATGAGCTGACGGCAAGTGTGCCGCCAACCGGCGCTTTTGCTCCGCCTTGGCGGTCTCTTCCGTTGGCTGCCGGTCGTCGCGACAGGGGCCGAGCGGCGGAATGGTGTAGGCATCGACGGTGAACCGGTACCGATGCGGCCGACGGGTAGCGTTGCGCAACTCGAATTGAAATGTTGCTGGCGACTGGGCCAGTCCGACATCGGTATTTTCTTGCCCGAGATTGTTGGCGAAATTGGCGTCATCGGCCGGGTCGAGCAAAGCTTGCAGGCAATAGTGACCTGCTTGCCGCGGCGTATGCCAGTCGAAGGAGACGAACCCAGGCTGGCTGGCGGATCCGATCACCCCGACCGAGACCGGCCTGGTGGCTATCGGATTCGACACGGTTCCGATGCCAAACGACAGATAGGACAGATGGACCGGCATCTTGACGACGACGGCATCCGGGGAGGCGTTCCAGACGCGAACCCGCACCTCGTAGTCGGTGTCCGCCTGCAACCTGCCGGCGGGAACGGGCACACCACCCTGGCGTAGCTCGATATCGGGATTATCCCAGGTGACCGCGAGACCAAGGCCGATCAGGTAATACTGATCGTAGATCAGCGGGTCAGGCCGGCAGAAAGCAGGGTGATCGATCGGTACGCAATGCGCCCGGGACCCTTTCTGGTCGACCCGGCGGTCGCCCCCTAGCCGCCACCGGCGACAGAAACGGCGAGCCATCTCGATCAGTGCCGGAATCCAGGCGGAGAACAGTGCTCGCAGGATTGCCGCTATTCCTCGCATCGACTTCCCCTCTGAAGCTAACGCAGGGCAACGCTCTGATAACAACGGGATTCGCGCGGCAACAGTGAATTGGCGTGTCAGACGACTGGTGCCGTTTGTACTCTGGTCAGACGAATAAAGCTGGGCTCGAACGGTACGCGGGCTATTTCCGCGCGAAGAAACCGCGCGCGAACTGCACGATGTGCTTGTGGAATGCGAGCGCCAATATTGCGACAACGGCAAGTATGTAGAGAGCTTCGGTCGATCCGTCGCCGCCGTCAGGGGAAATACCAAACCAACTCTCGATGAAATCCATGAACAGATTCCCTCCGCGCAAACTTGCGACCGATGTTCAGCATAGCTCTTCAGCTTGTCCCGGTGTCAAGTAGGGATGCATTGCCATCCACATAAATCCAGTAAAGACCGTTGTGTCGAATTGTCTGCTGCCGAATTGTCTGCTGTTTGTCGATAAACCTGAGAATTTGCCTAAAGATTGCTAAAAAATTGTCGCGGCTTATTGATGCACAACTGAAGGAAAGCTTTGTATCTCGGTCATTTCCGGGTCATTTTGTCGATCATGTGCGAACGATCCAGTCAATGATGGTGTCGCCAAACAGGTCCGGACTTGTGCATGGACAGTACGCGGCCCACCACGATCAGAAACGCGGGGTAGCCTGAAAAGCAGCCAGCATGGCTCATTGGACGCCATTCGGCGGTCGTCTGGCCTGGTTTCAAATGTAGTCAGCTCTCGAACGTGCCCCGCGGCGTCGTCACGCTGTCGGCTGTTGACAGGAAAGAGGCGTTTGAAAAATCACCGGCGGTCGAGGCAGCAAAAGTCACCATGCCGTATTTCGCCCGGGACACCACGATTCCGGCGAGATGCTGGTCTGGATCAGAGCGTCCTGACCGGCAAGCTATCGTACCGGCCGAGCCTTAGCTGGGCCGGCCGGTACGCTTGCCGGCCTGACGAGAGGCGCCGTCAAGCAGCCGGTCGAATGTTTTGGTTCACCCGGAAGAGGTTGTTAGGGTCGTATTTCTTCTTCAGCGTAGCCAGGCGCTCATAGTTGTCGCCATAAGCCGCCTTGAGCCTTGCATCGCCCTCGTCATCCATCATGAAGTTCAGGTAGGCGCCACCCAGATCGAACGGATGCACGGCCTCCCAGTAGGCCTTGGTCCAGCGCGTCACCGGCCCCGCTTTCTGTGGGTCCGGATCGATCCCGGCGATGACCATCGACCAGGTCGCATCACGGTAATTCCAGGGTGTCTCGTCTTTGCCGACGCGATGGACCGCACCATCGATCGGGTAGAGATGCATGAGCGATAGCTCGCTCGGCGTCTTCGCCGCCTGCTCGAGATGGGCGTCGATCGCCTCGTCGGACAGCGTCTTGACGAAATCGCCCCGCCAGTACCACTGCATTCCCTTCGGGTAGAGCCCATCGAACATGCTCTGCACCGCGGGATAGGGCATCGTTCCCATCCAGTTGAACCAGGGCGCGGGCAGCGCATCGAGCAGCGGGGCCAGCGCCTCTCTGCCCTTTTCCTCCGGGCCGTTGTAGCAGCACATCAGCAGACACATCCGCTTTCCCCAAAACTCTTCCGGGAAGGGTGCGCTCGAGAGGACGGTCTTGAGCCCGAGAAAGATCCCGAGTTCTTCGGGCGCGTTCGGCAGGAACTCGCGATAATGCTGCATGATGGTGCGGGCGTGGCGCTGATCCCATGCGATCGGCCCCGCAAAGACCATGCTGACCCGGTGGAGCCTGAACACAAAGCTGGTGACGATGCCGAAATTGCCGCCGCCGCCGCGAAGCGCCCAGAACAGGTTGGGGTTCCGCTCCTTGCTGGCGGTGACGAAGCTTCCGTCGGCAAGCACGACATCGGCCTCGACCAGATTATCGATGGTCAGGCCATATTTGCGCGTCAGATAGCCATGGCCGCCGCTCAGCGTCAGTCCGGCGACCCCGGTGGTCGAGATGATGCCCGCCGGTACGGCCAGGCCAAAGGCATGGGTGGCATGGTCGAGGTCGCCCTGAGTGCAGCCCGGGCCTACCCGCGCCGTGCGGGCATCCGGATCGACGCGCACGCCGTTCATCGCCGACAGGTCGATCACCAGACCGTCGTCGCAGCTCCCCAATCCTGGTCCATTATGGCCGCCGCCACGTACCGCAACCAGCAAATTGTTGTCGCGGCCGAAATTCACCGCTGTGATTACATCGGCGACGTCGACACAGCGGGCGATGATCAGCGGCCGCTTGTCGATCATGCCGTTGTAGAGCTTGCGGGCTTCGTCATAGCGGGCGTCGCCGGCGCGGATGACTTCGCCTCGCAGGCTTGCTGCGAATTTGGTGATGTCTTCATCGTTCATGACATTCCTCCCTGTTATTGGACCTGTCGGCCGGCCGATGAAACGCTAATCCCGTCCGCTGTTCCCGCAAATGTCACATCGTCCATTTCTGTTGCCCGATCGTTCAGAGTAGGATTAGACCGGATGGATAGTTGCTCGGGCGGCCATATTGCCGGATAGTTCGAGATGCCTGGCGGAAAAACTCGTTGTCAAAGGGAGTAGCCGATCGTTTCCGGAGGTGTAGTGCATGGATGTCCTTTCCGATGTGCTCCGAGCCGTTCGCCTCACCGGGGCGATCTATTTCGACGTCGACGCCAGCTCTCCCTGGGTTGGCGAGTCGCCGGGCACGGCCGACATTGCCGCCGCCGTCATGCCGGAGGCAGAGCACATCATTTCCTTTCATGCCGTGATGTCGGGCTCGTGCTGGGCCGCGCTGGGAGACGATTCGGTGCCGCCGGTGCTCGTGAACGCCGGTGATGTCGTTGTCTTCCCCGGTGGTGTTCCGAACGTGTTGAGCTCCTCGCCGGGGGCGCGGGGCGAACCCAATATGGCGATGTATTATCGGCCGATAGACGAGAGCCTGCCGTTCGCGGTGATCCATGGTGGCGGCGGAGACGAGCGGACCCGGTTCATTTGCGGGTATCTTGGCTGCGATGCACGTCCCTTCAATCCTCTCCTGGCCGCATTGCCGGCCATCCTGTGTGCCCGCAAGCCCGCCGATGGAAGCAGCTGGGTTATCGACCTTTTTCGGCTGGCGCTGGCCGAAGGTGGCAGTGGGCGGGCGGGCTGTGAGACGATACTCGCCAAGCTGAGCGAGCTGATGTTTGTCGAGATCATCCGCCGCCATCTCGAGACCCTGCCCGACGATTCGCGCGGCTGGCTGTCAGGCCTACGGGATCCACATGTCGGCGAGGCGCTCCGGCTCATCCACGCTCGCCCCGGGGAGGAATGGACATTGGACCGGCTCGCCCGCGAAGTAGGGCTCTCGCGCACGGCGTTTGCGAGCCGCTTTACCCACTATGTCGAGGTCTCTCCCATGCACTATCTTGCTCGCTGGCGTCTGCAACTGGCAGGACGCTTGCTCGAACGCCCCGAAATGAGCATCGCGCAAGCGGGTGCCGAGGTCGGCTACGAGTCGGAAGCCGCCTTCAATCGCGCCTTCAAAAAGTTCGTCGGCATTCCACCTGGCACCTGGCGAAAGGGACGGTCGGCGTTGCTCGAGGCTCAGAGATTGCCCGCTGGCGTCGTGCAATAGGAAAGAACTGGCAGGGCGTTGACGCTTCGGTCCGCGTAAAGCGTCCCAATGCTCGAAAGCCCCTGCCACAAAGCGGTTGACGATGACCGGCAGCCTCGACGCGTTCGGCGAGGCGTTTCAGGCCTCGCGCCTCAATCCTTCGCGCGCTCGACATAGGCGCCATCGGCGGTCATCACCACCACGCGGGTGCCAGCGCTGATGTGTGGCGGCACCAGGGTACGCACGCCGTTGGACAGCGTTGCCGGCTTGTAGGACGAGGACGCCGTCTGGCCCTTGGTCACCGGCTCGGTCTCGACCACCTCGAAAGTGGCGCGCTGCGGCAGTACCAGCGAGATGGCGATGTTGTTGTATTGCGAGATCTGCACCGGCATGCCTTCCACCAGATAGGGCGCCATGTCGCCGACCACGCTTTCCGGCACCGCGACCTGGTCGTAAGTCTCCGGATTCATGAAGTGAAAGCCTTCGCCGTCACGGTAGAGGAACGTGTGCTCGCGCTCCTCGACATAGGCGCGCTCGACCTGCTCGGTGGTGCGGTAACGCTCGGAAACCTTTACCCCGTCGGAGATACGCCGCATGTCGAGCTGGGTGACCGGCGTACCCTTGCCAGGATGAATGTTTTCGGCAAAGAGGATCACATAAAGCTTGCCGTCCTTTTCGACGACGTTGCCTTTGCGTAAGGAGCTGGCGATGACCTTCACGGGTTTCCATCCTGATAAAATTTGTTGGCGCAAATCGGCTGGAGAGGCCGTTGCGTGCGGCCTAGCGCATCTTGGCCGCAATCGCCAGTCCTCTGTGCAATTCCCCTGAAGCCGATGACCGCCGCCTCGCCGTGGTGGACGCCGCATGTCCACGCCGACCGCCGGCCGCGGCTGATCCTGCGCAATGCCATTGCCGCCGGGATGCGCGACTGGTTCGCCCGCCGCGACTTCGTCGAGGTGGATACATCGGCCCTGCAGGTCTCGCCCGGCAATGAAGCGCACCTGTCGGCCTTTGCCACCGAGGCGATCGGGCCGGACGGGCAGCGCCAGCCGCTCTACCTCCACACGTCGCCGGAATTCGCCTGCAAGAAGCTGCTTGCCGCCGGCGAGGAGCGCATCTTCAGCCTCGGGGCTGTCTGGCGCAACCGCGAGCGCGGCCCCTTGCACCATCCTGAGTTCACCATGCTCGAATGGTACCGTGTCGGCGAGACCTATGAGAGCCTGATGCGCGATTGCGCCGAGCTCGTAGCG
Organism: Mesorhizobium sp. M0998; assembly: GCF_040318885.1. Lineage (NCBI taxonomy): Bacteria > Pseudomonadati > Pseudomonadota > Alphaproteobacteria > Hyphomicrobiales > Phyllobacteriaceae > Mesorhizobium > Mesorhizobium sp. M0998. Next base: position 44,794 of record NZ_JAMYND010000032.1, on the reverse strand, counting down.
CTGGCGGCCGAACGGGCCGCAGCGAAGCGTTTTAGCTTCCGCGGCCGCGAGGCCGATCCGTTCGCCGGGCCGGAACGGTTGAGCGTCGCCGAAGCCTTCATGCGCCATGCCGGCATCGATCTGCTGGCGACGGTTGCAGCCGATGGCAGCACCGACCGCGCGGGGTTGCATGCCGCCCTGGTCCAGGCCGGATTGCGGACCGCGCCCGACGATAATTGGGCCGACCTGTTCAGCCGGGTGATGGTCGAAAAAATCGAGCCAGCGCTGGGGCAGGGGCGCGCTACCATTCTTTTCGGATATCCGATCTCGGAGGCGGCATTGGCCCGGCCGAGCGCCGACGATCCACGCACCGCCGAGCGTTTCGAGCTCTATTGCTGCGGCGTCGAGCTCGCCAACGCCTTTGGCGAATTGACCGATCCGGCCGAGCAGCGCCGACGCTTTGCCGCCGAAATGGATGAGAAGCAGCGCGTCTATGGCGAACGCTACCCGATCGACGAGGATTTCCTCGCCGCGCTCGCCATCATGCCGCAGGCGAGCGGCGCGGCGCTCGGCTTCGACCGGCTGGTGATGCTCGCCACCGGCGCGCTCAGGATCGACGACGTGATCTGGACGCCGGTGGCTGGTCCCTGAGGAAGGTTGGACAAGCCGATCTCGCCCGGCTTGAAAGCCAGGATCAGATGGTCGGTCCAGGCCGCCGCCGGCTCCGTCGAGCCAGAAGATTGGCGACGACCAGGAGGATTATCGACAGCCCCATCATCAGCGTGGCGGCGGCGCTATTGCCGGGGAGAGCTTTCGCGCAAGCCGATGAACATTTCGAGCGGCATGGTGCGTTGGTTGGCGCTGGCCAGGAACTGCACCGCGACGACCTCGTCATGTGCGAGACGCTGCAACCGTTCCGTGTGTTGCCACGATCATGGTGGGCCGGCATAGTGCTGGCGGGGTTCTCGGCGCCGCGGAGCTATCGGCCGTCGTACTCAGAATGGCCTTCGGCACAATGCCAGACAAAAACGCGCTGAACGCAAAACATAGCAGCGAATGGACAATGTCCTGGCGCCTGGTCATACTTGCGGCCGTGGCGATTAATGTTGTGATGCTCTTGGCCGCGCTGTTCGTCGCGCAAACTCTTGGTCTGGACGCTACAATCTTCTATCGAGATCCATCTGCAGCCGCGGATGTCGGCTTCTATACGGGGTGGATTTCGTCCCTAGGTGCTTCACTGTGGATCGGCACCGGCGCGGCGACCCTGTTTGCCGGTCTGCTCACGCACCGATGGGATTGCACGTTTCTCGGCGGCCTTACCTTGGTCATGGGCCTCGATGACCTGTTGTTGATCCATGAGGACGTGCTGCCGTTTGTCGCGATACCAGAGATTGTTACGATGATTGCCTACGCCGTCGCCGGGTTGTTCTGGTTCTTTCGGCTGCGACGGAAGACATTCGACGGCTCGATCGTATTTGTGGCCGCAGGCTTCTTACTCGCGATGTCAGCAGCGATCGACCAGCTGGGAGAGCTGTTTCCTAGCCCGGGTTCGGCGGTCGACATCGCCGAAGACGCTGTCAAAGAGCTTGGCATCTTCCTTTGGGCGGCAGGTGCCGTCGGGTACGCGGCGATGGTGACACGGTTGGGCCGCCCGTGGGTGGATCCAGCCGATCCCAACTCTACAGGCTGACGGTCGCACACGCCGCATCTTCGACTCGTCGCCGGCAGCGGTGCCGCCGTCGCGGCTTTCGGTCACGGCCACCTCGGATCTAAGCCGTCCTTTGTGCGTCTGGAAGGACGCACCATCTCTGGATCGGTCGCGCTGACCTGGGGCTAGATGCCTCCTGATTGTCCGCTTCTCCCATTGCAGAAGCGGCATCGGGACAATAGATGGTGCAGCAGCGGCTGCCCTTCAGCCGGCCGGAAATAACAGGATCATGCGCATGACCGATACGCTCGACGCAGCGAAACTGACCGATCGCGTCGCGGCCCTGGTCGAGGCTGCCAAACGGGCCGGCGCCGATGCCGCCGATGCCGTTGCGGTACGCGGCCGCTCGACCGGCGTGTCGGTGCGGCTTGGCAAGGTCGAAGGCACAGAGGCGTCCGAGAGCGAGGACGTCTCGCTGCGCGTCTTCGTCGGCAAGCGGGTAGCCAGCGTTTCGGCAACAGCGGCATCCGACCCCAATATGCTGGCCGAGCGCGCGGTCGCCATGGCCAAGGTGTCCCCCGAGGATCCCTATCAGGGCCTCGCTGACTCGGCCTTGCTGGTCAAGAAACCGCGCGACCTCGATCTGTTCGACGCCACCGAGGTGTCGGCGGACCAGTTGAAGGAAGCAGCGCTTGCCGCCGAAGCGGCGGCGCTTGCCGTCAAGGGCGTCACCAATTCGGCCGGCAGTGGCGCCAGTGCCGGGCTTGGCGGCCTGGTGCTCGCCACCTCGCACGGCTTCGTCGGCCATTACGTCGCCTCGCGTTTTTCGCGCTCGACCAGCGTGATCGCCGGCGAGGGCACCGGCATGGAGCGCGACTACGAATTCTCCTCGCGCCAGCATTTTTCCGATCTCGACGCGCCGGAAGACATCGGCCGCAAGGCCGGTGAGCGCGCTGTACGCCGCATTGGCGCGCGCAAGGCGGCGACCGGGCCTGTCGACGTGGTGTTCGATCCGCGTGTGGCGCGCGGCATTGCCGGCCACCTTGCCGGTGCCATCAATGGCGCCGCGGTGGCGCGCAAGACCAGCTTTCTCCGCGACATGATGGGCAAGAAGGTGGCTTCGGCCGCAATCACCGTCACCGACGAGCCGCTCCGGCGCCGTGGACAGGCCTCGCGCCCGTTCGACGGCGAAGGCGTCGAGGGCGAAAAACTGTTCATGGTCGACAAGGGCGTGCTCAACCACTGGTTCCTGTCGACTTCGGCGGCTCGGGAACTCGGCCTCGTCACCAATGGGCGCGGCTCGCGCAGCGGCTCGTCGGTCTCGCCGTCGTCGACCAATCTCGCCATCGAGCCCGGGGAAAATACGCCGGAAGAGCTGATCAAGTCGCTCAAGACCGGCTTCTACGTCACCGAAGTGTTCGGCCAGGGCGTCGACATGGTGACCGGCGAATATAGCCGCGGCGCTTCCGGCTTCTGGATCGAAAATGGCGAGCTGGCCTATCCCGTCGCCGAGGTGACCATCGCCTCCAATCTGAAGACGATGTTCCTCAACATGGTTCCGGCGAGCGATCTCGACCGCAATTTCGGCACCGCCGCGCCCACGCTTTTGATCGAAGGAATGACCCTTGCCGGAGCTTGACCCGGCCGTCTCGGCCGGCGCTACTGAAGACCTGCAGCTGTTGCGCGATGCCGCCCGCGAGGCGGGGCTCATCGCCATGCAATACTTCAACAACAATCCGCAAGTGTGGATGAAGGGCGGCACCTCGCCGGTCAGCGAAGCCGATCACGCCGCCGACAAATATCTGCGCGAGACCTTGCTGGCGGCCCGGCCGGATTATGGCTGGCTGTCGGAGGAAACCGTCGACGACCCGGTAAGGCTTGTCGCGCGCCGCACCTTCGTCGTCGATCCGATCGACGGCACGCGCGGCTTCCTCGAGGGCCTGCCCACATGGTGCGTCAGCGTCGCGGTGGTCGAGAACGGCCGAACGCTTGCCGGTGTACTCGACTGCCCGGCGAAGGGCGAAATCTATTGGGCGCTGCCGGGCGAGGGCGCATTCCTGAACGGCAGGCGCATCAGCGTGCGTCCGCCGGCGGAAACGGCCGAAATCGCCGGACCGAAGGCGATGATCGACCTGATGCCGGCGAAATGGCACAAACGGCTGAAGCGCGTGCCCTATATTCCTTCGCTCGCCTACCGGCTGGCGATGATCGCCGGCGGCCAGCTCGATGCCACCTTCGTCAAGGCCAACGCACATGACTGGGACATCGCCGCGGCCGATCTCATCCTGCGCGAGGCAGGCGGCGCCTTGCTCGATCGGCATGGCCGCGCGCCGCTCTATGCCGGCGAAGTGATCCGTCACGGACCGCTCGCCGCCGGCAGCGGCGAACTCCTCGCCGTGCTCGCCGGCGTCATCGCCGGGCTGACAATTGACCACTATCAATAGTTCCAAAGTCGGCGGCTTTGGTCTAGACCTGTCCCAAACTCACGATATGTGAAGGATCGACATGGCCGCTGAAGACGGAAAGAAGCAGCTTTTGCACCTAGTGTTCGGCGGCGAACTCAAGAAGCTGGGCGGCACCGAATTCCGCGATCTCGACGCGCTCGATATTGTCGGCATCTATCCGGACTACCAATCGGCGCACGCCGTCTGGAAGGCCAAGGCGCAAGCTAGCGTCGACAACGCCCATATGCGCTATTTCGTCGTTCACCTGCACCGCCTCCTCGACCCCGAAAACAAGGCTGTCGGTTGACATCGATGAACCATGAAGCGGTCAAGCGATCAGCCCCGCGGTCGGCGGTCAGACGTCGCAAGCCGAAGACGTTCTGGCGCAAGATCCGCGAACCGCTGGCGCAGTCGCGATTCGTCAAGAATGCGCTTGCCGCGCTGTTTGCGTATTTCGTCCGCCTTGTCCGCTTGACCAACCGCATGGTCGACGGATCGGCCAAGTTTTCCGGCGGCGCCTATGCGCAGCTCGAGCCTGGCATCATCGCGCTCTGGCACGGCCAGCACCTGCTGACCCCGGCCTACTATCCCAAGGGACGGCCGCTGGTTGCCATGGTATCGCGCAGCGCCGATGCCGAGCTCAACGCGCTGATGGTCGAGAAATTCGGCATCGAGGCGGTGCGCGGCTCTGGCGGGCGCGAAAGCGCAAGGCATCTCGACAAGGGCGGGGCCAAGGCGCTCATCGCCCTCAAAAAGTCGCTCGCCACCGGCAAGAATGTCGCCATGATTGCTGATATTCCCCACGGCACGCCGCGCGATGCGGGGCTCGGCGTCGTCCTTCTGGCGCGGCTGTCCGGCCGGCCGATCCTGCCTGCCGCGATAGCCACCAGCCGCCGCAAGGTGATCGAGGGCAGCTGGGACAAGACGACGATCAACCTGCCCTTCGGCCGCTCCTCGATCGTCGTCGGCACGCCTGTCTTCGTGCCGGCCAACGCCGACGCCGCCGAAATGGAACGCAAGCGCCAGGAGGTCACGGCCTCGCTTAATGCCGCGACCGCCGAGGCCTATCGCCTTGTGGACGGTTCGAAATGAGTGTGCGCTGGGCGCGCGCCTTCCTGACCGCATACCGTTTCGCGGGGGCGGCCGCCTACCCGTTGGCCGGGCCTTATGTCGCCTGGCGCACTTCCAGAGGCAAGGAGGATCGCATTCGCCGGCGCGAACGCTACGGCGTCGCCGGACGCGAGCGCCCCGAAGGCCCGGTGATCTGGATCCATGCAGCCAGCGTCGGCGAGACCATCGCCGTCGTGCCGCTGGTCGAGAGCATTCTCGATTACGGCGTCAACATCGTGCTGACGACGGGCACGGTCACCTCGGCGCAGGTCGCCGAAGAACGGCTGGGCGACCGCATCATCCACCAATATGTGCCGCTCGACCTCAAGCCGGCGGTCAGCCGCTTCCTCGACCATTGGCAGCCGGACCTGGCGATCATCGCCGAATCGGAGATCTGGCCGATGACCATCCTGGAACTCGGCGCCCGCCGCGTGCCGCAGGTTCTGGTCAACGGCAGGCTGTCCGACCGCTCCTTCAAGTCGTGGAAGAAGCGCGCCAACATTGCCGAAGCATTGTTCGAAAATCTCGCCCATGTCGTTGCCCAGTCGGACCTCGATGGCGAGCGCTTCCTTTCGCTCGGCGCCAGGCCGGTCACTGTGTCCGGCAATCTCAAGGTCGACACCGCGCCGCCGCCGGCCGACGAGCGGGCACTGGCGGCGCTGAAACGCCAGATCGGCGGCCGCCCGACCTGGGCGGCGATCTCGACCCATGACGGCGAAGAGGCGGTCGCCGCCGAAGTTCACGCCATGCTGCACAAGCGCCACCACGGGCTTTTAACGATCATCGTGCCGCGCCATCCCGATCGCGCCGGGCAGCTGGCCGCCCAGATTTCCGGCATGGGCCTGAAGCTGGCGCAGCGCAGCAAGGGCGACAGGATCACCGCCGACACCGATATTCTGCTCGGCGACACGATCGGCGAGATGGGGCTTTATCTGAGGCTGACGGAAATTGCCTTTGTCGGCCGTTCGCTGACTTCCGAGGGCGGCCAGAACCCGCTGGAACCAGCCATGCTGGAGACGGCAGTGCTTGCCGGCCGCAACGTCCAGAATTTTCGCGAGGCCTATCAGCGCCTGCTCGATAGCGGCGGCGCCAAGCTGGTGCGCGACCGCGATATGCTGGCCGGCGCCGTTAATTTCCTTTTGACCAACGAGGCGGCCCGCCATGAGATGATGGCGGCGGGTGCGGCGACGGTCGACGAGATGCGCGGTGCGCTGGCGCATACGCTCAGGTCGCTTGAGCCCTATATCCAGCCGCTGGTCGTCAAGTCGCGCCTGAAGGGCGCGAACGGGCGCTGACGTGACCTCGGAAGCGCCGCCCTTCTGGTGGGAAGAGCCGGACTGGCGGGTCACGGCGCTGTCGCCGCTCTCCGCCGTCTATGCGCTTGTCGCCGGTCGCCGCATGCGGCACGCGCCGCGTGAAAAGGTCGAGGCGCCGGTGCTCTGCGTCGGCAACTTCACCGTCGGCGGCACCGGCAAGACGCCGGTGGCGATCGCGCTGGCCGAGCAGGCCAGGCGCATGCAGCTTAATCCGGGTTTCCTGTCGCGTGGCCATGGCGGCTCCTTCGCGCAGCCGCATATCGTCGATCCGCACCACGATGCCGCCAAGCATGTCGGCGACGAGCCGCTGCTTCTGGCCGAACACGCCCCGGTCGCGGTGACGCCGAACCGGGCCGCCGGCGCCAGGCTTCTGCTGGAGAAGCTCGGCTGCGATTTCCTGATCATGGATGACGGTTTTCAGAGCGCGCGCATCCACATCGACTATGCGCTCGTCGTCGTCGACGCGCGACATGGCATCGGCAATGGCCGCGTCATCCCCGGCGGGCCGCTGCGGGCAAAGATCGTCGACCAATTGGTCTTCACCAGCGCCTTGCTGAAGATGGGCGAGGGCACCGCGGCCGACACGGTCGTGCGCCAGGCAGCGCGCGCCGGCAGGCCGATCTTCGAGGCGCACACTGCCCCGAGCAGCAAGGTGACGCTGGCCGGCAGGCGTTTCCTGGCGTTCGCCGGCATTGGCCATCCCGACAGGTTTTTCGACACTGTCCGCGAGGCCGGCGGCGAGCTTGCGCTGACCAAATCGTTTCCTGACCATCATTTCTATGGGGAGGACGAACTTGCCGAATTGGCGGCGACGGCGCGTAAAGCCGGGCTTGGCCTCATTACCACCGCCAAGGACGCTGCCCGCCTGCGTCACGGCGCGGCGCCGCCGGAATTCCTCGACGGGCTCGATGTGCTGGAGATCGACACCGTCTTCGAGCTCGACCATGTGCCGCAACGCATCATCGACGAGACGCTGGACGCCTGGCGGCAGCGCCGGCTTAAAGGCTGACCAGAGGCTTGAGCACCGAGGCAATGCGGGACTGGAATTTGCAGCTTTCCGCCGGTCGAACGTATTTTGTTCTTGCTTTGTGCCGGCAGCTATGCTAGTAATTTGGGTATGGTGATGATTCGCCGGTGACCCGCCCTCGAGGCGGGTTTTTTATTTCAAGATAGCCTCTAAGGTTTCGGTGTTGCCGGCCTGACGCCGCGGCAGAGGGCGCAGGATCGCAACGGGGCGGCTTCCATTTGCGCTGGACTAGCGTCGGCGGCGCAGTTCCGGATGCGCTTCGATCTCGCGGCGCAGCGAGGCGGCGGCGTTCACATAGGGTTCCTGCCTGGCGACACTCCAGTATTTGAGCTCGTCGAGCGGGATGCTCTCGCCGGTCACCGCGCAGCGCACGAAGGCGCCGGGGCTGGTCACCTGGAAGTCGCCGTCGAGATAGCGGATGCGGGCTTCCTTGCCGCCGGGTCCTTCGAAACGGTTCATCATGGGGTGGTGCCGAAATTCATGACGATGTCATCGCCACAAATTGCGGCGAGGTCAAGCTTGACGTTGATGACGGCCGATCTCCCCCCTTGTGGGGGAGATGTCCGGCAGGACAGAGGGGGGCGCTGTCCCGCGGACCTCTCAATCGATTGCGATTGCGTCCTCAGCTTGTTCTCGGCTGGTCTCAAAGTTAGCGAGCTAGCGATCCTTCGCGCCCCTCTCTGCCCTGCCGGGCATCTCCCCCACAAGGGCCCACAAGGGGGGATATCAGCGCTTGTCCGTCGCTCCTAGCTCTCTACCTCAAGGAACTCTTCGATCTTCTCCGCTGGCAGCCCGGCCTGGACCGCGATGCGCCGGGCGAGTTCGGCGGCGGCGGCGCGCGGGCGCCCCAGCGGCCGGTCGAGCCAGTAAGATATCGGGCTTAGCGCACTGCGCTCGTCTACGGCGACGATGCGGCCCGATTTCAATTGGTCCACCGTCAACGGCGGACGTGCCAGCGCAATACCGAGCCCGTGCGCGGCGGCGTCGAGCACGAGGTTGTAGTCCTCGAAACGGCGGTCGTGCGGCCGCGGCCGATAGTCCATCTCCTGCGCCGCAAACCAGGCGCGCCAGGCTGAAGCGTCGGAATCATTGATCACCGGAAATTCGAGCAGTCGGGCGGGATCTCCGCGACCGATCTCCCTGGCCAGTCCCGGCGAGGCGACCGGGAACACATATTCTTCGAAAAGCTGCACCGAGATCCGGCCCGGAATGCGGCCGCGCCCGCAGCGGATCGACAGGTCGATGCCCTCGTCGGCAAGATCGCCTTGGCGGATGTCGACGTCGAGCACTATACGCAGCTTCGACGGGTGGTTCTCCAGCGCCGCCATACGCGGCATCAGCCACAGCCCGCTGACCGAAGGGATCGAGGTCAGCCGCACCACCGCCGTGCCGCGCGGCTCGACCCAGCGATCCGAATTGCTGGCGATCAGGGCAAAGGCTTCGGTGGTGCGCAGATGCAGCCGGTTGCCCTCGATGGTCAGCGAGACGCCGCGCGCGCCGCGATCGAAGACTTTCAGCCCGAGCCAACCCTCGAGCTTGGCGATCTGCCGGCTGACGGCGCCGTGAGTGATGTTGAGCTTCTCGGCCGCCGCCGAAAAGCTGCCGGTCCGAGCCGCGGCGTCGAAGGCGCGCAGCGTTTCGAGCGGCAGCATCGGGTCTACGCTGTGATCCATAGTCACATGTGATCCTCGATTTGTTCGTTTGTCAACCGACCCGCAATAGCGTTTCTCTACTTCATGGCATTGGATCGCGAGGACACCCAGATGAGCGCTTACACCGGCACGTTGAATACGACACAGCGCATGGATGCCACGGCTGCCATCGCGGTGGCGCTGACGGTGGTCGGCTGGGCCTCCGCCTTTCCGGCGATCCGCGCCGGCCTTGCCGCTTTCGGGCCGCTGGAACTTGGCGCGCTGCGCTTTGCCATCGCCGCGGTTCCGGCGGCGATCTTCCTCGCGGTCAAGCGGCCGGCGCTGCCCAGGCTCGATGAACTCTGGCGCTTTGTCTTCGGTGGTGCCGTCTTCGTCGCGCTCTACACGGTGATGCTCAATTTCGGCGAGCTGACCGTTTCGGCCGGTGCGGCCGGCTTCATCATCAATGTCAGCCCGATCTTCACCGCCATCATGGCCATGGCGCTGCTCGGCGAACGCTTCTCGGGCCTCGCCTGGGCCGGCACATTCCTGTCCTTCGCCGGTATCGGGATCATCGCCATGGGCGAGGGGCAAGGGCTGCATTTCAACAATGGTGCGCTGCTTGTCCTCGGCTCGGCGCTGTGCTCGGCCGTCAACACCATCGTCCAGAAGCCGCTGTTTGCCCACCATCACCCGCTGACGATCTCGGCCTCGAACATGGTGCTTGGCGCGCTCTGCCTGTCGCCGTTCCTGCCGAGCGGTCTGGCGCAGGCGGCGGTCGCCGACACCGCCGGGCTCGGCGCCGTCATCTTTCTCGGCATCGTACCCAGCCTGATCGCCTACGCTGCCTGGGCAACAGCGCTTTCCCGCCTGCCCGCGGCGCGTGCCTCGAACTTCCTCTATCTGGTGTCGCCGATGGCGACGCTGATCGGCTTCTTCTGGCTGGGCGAGGTGCCGACGCTGCTTGGCATCTTCGGCGGCGCGCTGGCGCTGGGCGGCGTCATCGTGGTGAATTTGAAGAGGTGAGCAAAGGGTTTGGGGCTGTGCCTGACTCGAAAAGAGCCGCTGTACAGCGGCTCTTTTCGTACCCCCCCCGCTGCTTCGCAGCGACTCTCCCCACAAGGGGGAGGGTAAGCTCCTCGCGAGGCGTCGGCGGCTGGGCTCCCTACCTCCCCCTTGTGGGGAGGTCGGACCGAAGGTCCAGGTGGGGGCTGCGCCCTGCGAGTTTCTTATCGCCGCCCGAACAACCGCTCGATATCCGCCAGTTTGAGCTCGATGTAGGTCGGGCGGCCATGGTTGCAGGTGCCGGAGCCCGGCGTCGCCTCCATCTGCCGCAGCAGCGCATTCATCTCTTCCGGTTTGAGCAGGCGGCCAGAGCGCACCGAGCCGTGGCAGGCCATGGTCGCGGCTATTTTGTCCAGCCGCTCCTTCAGCGTGTCGACCGTGTCGTTGTCGGCGATCTCGTCGGCGAGATCGCGCACCAGCTGCTGGACGTTGGTCTCCCCGAGCATCGACGGCGTCTCGCGCACCGCGACGGCACCGGGGCCGAAGCGCTCGATGCCGAGGCCGAAGCGGGCCAGCGTCTCGGAATGCCTGGCAAGCCGCTCGGCATCCTCCTCCGGCAGATCGACAATCTCGGGCAACAGCAGCATCTGCGACGGCACCGCGCGTGAGTGGAGGGCGTTCTTCAAGGCCTCGTAGACCAGCCGCTCATGCGCCGCATGCTGGTCGACGATGACAAGAGAATCCCTGGTCTGGGCGACGATATAATTCTCGTGCACTTGCGCGCGCGCCGCGCCCAGCGCCGTGCCGAGCAGCGTTTCCGCCGCTTCGTTTTGCCCGGCGCGCGCATCGGCGCTGTGCAGCGGCCCGGCGTCGAAGGCCGCCTGCTCGTCCTCGCCGAACCCGTCGCCCATATTGAGCGGCCGCTGCGGCGAACGGGCAGGATCGAACCCGGAAAAGCCCGATGCCCGATAGGCGGCCTCGTAGCTGCGGTGACCGTTGGCCGGGCCGCCATGCGCATAGGATGCGGCGCCTGGCCGGAACGCCGCCATCATGCCGGCGGCCCCGGTGGTGGCGGCGCGGATGCCGGCATTGGCCAGCGCTTCGCGGATAGCGCCGACGATCAGCCCGCGCACCAGCCCCGGGTCGCGGAAGCGCACGTCTGCCTTGGCCGGATGGACGTTGACGTCGACGATCGCCGGATCGAGCGTCAGGAACAGCACGGTGACGGCATGGCGGTCGCGCGGCAGCACGTCGGCGAAGGCGCCACGAATGGCGCCGGCGATCAGTTTGTCACGCACCGGACGGCCGTTGACATAGGCGTATTGCTGCAGCGCGTTGGCGCGGGTGAAGGAGGGGACCGAGACATGGCCGGCGAGATGCACGCCGTCCCGCATCGCGTCGATGGCGATCGCATTGTCCGGAAAGTCGGCGCCCATCACCTGCGCCACCCGGCGCAGCCGGCCTTCCGGGCTGTCGTCGGTCGCCGGCAGTTCCAGCGTCGAGCGGTCCGGGCCGGCCAGGGTGAAGCGCACGGCGGGAAAGGCGATGGCGATGCGCTTGACCACGTCGCCGATGGCCGTGCTTTCGGCGCGCTCGCCCTTCATGAATTTGAGCCTTGCGGGCGTGGCGAAGAACAGGTCGCGCACCTCGACCGTGGTTCCGCGATTGGCCGCCGCCGGCCTGACCGCGGAGACGCGGCCGCCGTCGATGCCGATCTCGGCGGCGTTTTCACTGGACGCGGTGCGCGAGCGGATCGACAGCCGCGCCACCGAGCCGATCGACGGCAAAGCCTCGCCGCGAAAGCCGAGCGAGCGGATGTCGTGAATGTCGTCGGCGAGCTTGGAGGTGCAATGGCGCGCAATCGCCAGCGCCAGTTCCTTTTCCGGAATGCCCGAGCCGTCGTCACTGACGCGGATCAGGTTCAGCCCGCCGCCGGCGGTGACGATCTCGACTCTCGCAGCGCCTGCATCCAGCGCGTTCTCGACCAGTTCCTTGACCACGCTTGCCGGACGCTCGATGACTTCACCGGCGGCGATCTGGTTGATCATCGTTTCGGAAAGCTGGCGGATCGGCATGGGGCACTATAGGCGGATTCGTGGTCGATGCGGGAGGGCGGAATTGAGGAAATCCACGCAGCTGATCGCGATTGGCCGCTCGTGCACTTCAAGTCATGAGCTTGGGCAGCGCTGCCGCCAGTGCATCGACGGCAAGGCGGACTTTCATCGGCAGGTGAGGCGTCTGCAACCACAGCGCATGGGCGTCATAGAGAAACCGTGGCTGTTCCGGCAGCAGCGGGACAAGTACGCCCGCCTGAATGCGCTCGCGAACCATCCAGTATGGCAGCCAGGCGAGCCCCATGCCGGCGGCCGCGGCATCGGCGATAGCATCGAGATCGTCGAGCCGCAATCTGCTGACGGGCCTGACCTCAATCGCGGGGTGGCCGTTGCGCGGAAACAGCCACGGCTGAACGGCACGCCCGGAACGGCGGTAGATGATCGCGTGATGGCTGCCGAGGTCATCTATTTGCTGCGGCCGGCCGTGCCGGTCGAGATAGGACGGCGACGCGCAGACGAGCATGTGCTGGCGCGCGATGCGACGTGCCATTACCCCGGCCTGGTCCTCCAGGTCGCCCGTTCTAATGGCAAGATCGCAGCCGTCCTCGGCGAGGTCGGCGAGGGCGTCGCTGAACGACAGGTCAAGTTCCAGCGCCGGATATTGCTGCGCAAGCCCGAACAGGATCGGGGCAACGCAGCGCCGGCCGAAATGCACCGGCATGAGGACGCGCAGCTTTCCGCGCGGTTCGGCAAGCTGGTCGGCGGCGAGTGCATCCGCGGCCTCCGCTTCGGCAAGCACCAGCCGGCAGCGTTCATAATAGGCGCGCCCGAAATCGGTCAGGCTTTGGCGGCGCGTCGTCCTGTTGATGAGGCGCACGCTCAGGCGCTCCTCGAGAAACCGGACATGCTTGCCGACCATCGGCCCGGACAGATCGAGAGCCGCCGCCGCGGCCGCGAACGAGCCCAGGTCGACGGCTTTGACGAACACGGCCATGCTCGTAAGGCGATCCATATTCAAAACCCACAGTTTCTGCTGATCTACTCAAGCGGCTATTTATCCGCCTGATGAGCGCTGGTATAGCCGATTCAGTTCAAATATTTTGGAGTTGTGACCGATGGCACGTGTCGTTCGCTTTCATGAGCTCGGTGGTCCCGAGGTCCTGCGCATCGAGAATGTCGACATGCCTGCGCCTGGGCGGGGCGAGATCCAGATCCGTGTCAAGGCGTTGGGCCTGAACCGGGCCGAGGCGTTGCTGCGTTCGGGGACCTACATCCAGACCGCGCCGTTGCCTTCCGGTCTTGGGCTCGAGGCGGCGGGTATCGTCGAGATGGTCGGCGAAGGCGTGGACGGGTTTGCGCCTGGCGATGCCGTCAGCATCGTGCCGCCATTATCGATGGCCCGCTGGCCTGCCTATGGTGAGATTGCCACATATCCCGCCGAGTTCGTCGTCAAGCATCCACCATCGCTGAGTTGGGAAGAAGCCGCCGCAGCGTGGATGCAATATCTCACCGCCTACGGTGCGCTGATCGACATTGCCAACCTCCAAAGCGAGGACTTTATTGTCATTACCGCGGCCTCGAGCAGCGTCGGACTTGCCGCGATCCAGATCGCCAACATGATTGGCGCGACCCCGATCGCGGTCACACGGACGTCCGCCAAGAAGCGGGCTTTGCTTGAGTTCGGCGCGGCCCACGTCATCGCCTCGGCAGAGGAGGACCTGGAAGCCAGGTTGAAGCGAATCGCCGGCCCGGACGGCGTGCGCGTGGTGTTCGATGCCGTCGGCGGCCCGATTTTCAAGCCTCTGACGGCGGCGATGGCACCGGGTGGCATTCTCATCGAATATGGCGGCTTGAGCCTCGACCCGACACCCTTTCCACTACCTGCAGTGCTGGCAAAGACACTGACGCTGCGCGGTTATCTCGTCCATGAGATCGTGCGCGATCCGGTCCGGCTGCAGGCCGCCAAGGCGTTCATCCTTGACGGACTGAGCTCGGGTTCGCTGAAGCCGGCAATCGCCAGAACCTTTCCGTTCGACCAGATCGTCGAGGCGCACCGCTATCTCGAATCGAACGAGCAATTCGGCAAGATCGTCGTGACGGTTTGACGACCATTATTGCGGATGTACATGTAAGACTGGTGCCAACATGCTAGTGCATGAATCAGAACGATTTCGACACGCGCACGGCATCCGAGATGGCTGGAATGTCCCCGGCCGGTTGTACGGCATCTGAGGCGGCTGGACTGGCTCCGGCCTCTTGCACCGCTTCTGAGGCTGCTAGCGTCTTTGCGCCATCATCTTATAGAAACCATCGAAAAGGCTCACCAAGCGTTCGATATTGTGATCGATTGCTGAGAGCGATACAGCGATGTGCTCGATAGCTTCCGTTTGCCGTTGGTCGGTTGATAGCTTGGTGGCGACTTCGAGCGAAGGTCTAAATGGCCTCACTACATCTTGCGGTCCGGATTCCTTGATATCTATCGTCATTTCATGCCCCTCCGCTGGTTAACTCAGAAAATACTAACCTGAGTCGCCGGTTTCCCTGCCTCTATTCCCATCTGTTCACAATTTGTAGATAATGGGCGTAAGTGACACCACATGAGTCGGGAGGCAACGTGTCGGATTGGTCGTTTATTTCGATCACCGTGCCGTCCGATCGGATCGATGACGCGATTGCCCATCCCGATGCATTACAGATCGCATATGACGTCGGCGTTCTGGAACTTCTCGGGATAGCGCTTTCAATTCTAGGCGTGGCCTTAGTCTTGATTGGATTTGGCGCGTACTTTTCTATCCGGCGATCTGCTCAGCAGGCCGCCAGGGATGTGGCGCACAAGAACGTCCCTGAGTCCGTCCAAGAACACATTCGAAAGGATGGCTTCGCCGTTATAAAGGAGGTTCTGAAGGATCCGCAGGCGTTGGCTGCTCTTCAGGCTCAGATGGAAAGACTTGGACTTACAGACGTTACGGATGCAGGCGATGTGGAAGGGAACATTTTGGACGCGTACAATGGCAAACCCAGTCGATAAACTCGATACCTACATTGACGAGGTTCCGGTGCGCATCGAGGATGCCATCCGGGACTTGGGGATCAAGCTTGTCATGAATGCTGCGCTGCCGCCCGATGTCTCGGGTCAGATTAAGCTCCTTGATGACGGTACATATGAGATTTCGTCCGCTGCGGGAGAGCCTATCACCCGCCAGCGCTTTACGATTGCGCATGAACTTGGGCATTACATATTGCACAAGGGGATGCTGGGTAAGGGTGTGAATGACGACACAAAATATCGAACGCTGCGCGACAGCAATCTTTATAACAGCCAAATCGATGATGTTCACGAACGTCAAGCTAACAGCTTCGCGGCAAATATCTTAATCCCCGAAGCGACGATAAGGCACAACATTGGCTGGTATAAGTTCGTTTCGGAGGCTGCCCGAGTCTACAACGTCTCCAAATCCTCCATGCGATGGAGGCTGAACAATCTGGGGCTACTAAATTCGAAAGTTATTGATGACACGACATGATGGGGTGCGGAGCATCGCTTCGACCGATTTCTCTAAAGAGATGGCTACCAAGCCCGCACTTATTGTTGGGATAGCCTCACGCCTGCGCCGCCAGCCAGTCCCGCACCTTGCGGGCGTTGTCGCTGAGTTCGCGGTTCTTCGACCAGATGACATGAAAGCCCTTGCCGGTCGTCATCGCGTGGCCGGTGACGCGCACCAGCAGCCCTGATGCCAGCAGCCGCTCGGCGAGGTGACCCCAGCCGAGCGCGATGCCTTGCCCTTCCATGACTGCCTGGATCACCAGCGCATAGTCGTTGATGCGCAAGCCGCGTCCGGCATCGGCGATGTCGACACCGGCCGAGGCGAACCATTCGTCCCAGCTCGCGGCCTCGCGAAACGGCTCTTCGAGATGGATGAGGCGGTGCGATTGAAGGTCCGCGACACCCTCCGGCAGCCCGAACCGTGCCACATAACTAACGCCGGCAACGGGGAATATCACCTCATCGGCCAGCGGCAGCGAATGATAATCCGGCCATTCCCTGGGCTCGCCGCCGCGGACGCCGAGCGGGATGTCTTCGGCGATGATGTCAAGATCGCGGTCGGCGGTCTGGATGCGCAGGTCGATGCCCGGCAATTCGTCGCGAAACTGCTGCAGGCGCGGCATCATCCAGAACGAGGCAAAGGCGGTCGAGGCGGCGAGTGTCACATGCGCGCCGACGGCGATCTGGCGCAGATCCTCCGCCGACTTGCGAATGTGCGACAGGCCGAGCGAGACGTCGGCATGGAAGCGGTCGCCGGCCTCGGTCAGGCTGACTTGCCGGTGGCGGCGCTGGAAGAGTTTGGCGCCGAGCTGCTCTTCGAGCCCACGGATCGCATAGGAGACGGCAGCCTGCGTCATGCCGAGCTCGCGCCCGGCGGCGGTAAAGCTCGACAGCCTCCCGGCAGCCTCGAAAACGATCAGGCTGCCGGCCGACGGCAGCAGGTGGCGCAAGCTTCGCATAAGCTGAGCTTATACAAGAGATCAGGATTTTCCAGCGTCACAGCCGCATTTTGTCTGGCTAGATTGGTCACCAACAGGAATATGGAGCCTTCATGAACGCACCGGCCGTTGAAGTGAGCGAACACACCAACCGCCGCAGCGGCGGCCGCCTGGGGCGCAAGGCGCTGCGGGGCGCACCCATAGCGTCGTTTCCAACCCTGGTCCGTCAGATTCCCGTCTATCAGATGGTCCCGGACGAGGCGGTTGAGCTGATCCACCAGGAGTCACTCTCCATCCTCGAAGAAGTCGGGTGCGAGTTCCGCGACGACGAGGCGATCGCAATGTGGAAGGCGGCGGGCGCCGATGTCTCGGAGACAAGGGTCCGGATCGACCGCGCCCTGCTGATGGAGCTCATCTCGAAGGTCCCGTCGGAGTTCACGCTCAATGCGAGGAATCCCCAGCGTTCCGTACGTGTGGGTGGAAACAACTCCATCTTCGTGCCGATGTACGGAGCGCCTTACGTGCGCGACCTCGACAACAACCGGCGCTACGGCACACTCGCCGACCTCAACAATTTCCACAAGCTCGCCTACATGGCGCCGGCGCTGCATTCGTCGAGCTCGATCATCTGCGAGCCGATGGAAATCGCGGTGCCGAAGCGTCACCTCCACATCATCCATTCGGCGCTGAAGCACTCCGACAAGCCGTTCATGGGCATCGTGACCTCCAGGGATCGAGCCGAAGACACGATGGCGATGGCGGGCATCGTGTTCGGCGAGGATTTTGTCCGCGACAACCCGGTCCTGGTGTCGATCACCAACTGCAATTCGCCGCTGGTGTGGGACGCCACCATGCTGGACGCGATGAAAGTCTATGCGCGCCACAACCAGCCGCTGATCCTCGCCCCCTTCGCCCTTTGCGGCGCCTCGACTTCGGCCTCTGCCGTCGGTGCGGTCGCGCAGGTCAATGCCGAAGCGCTGGCGGGCGTCGCGTTCACACAGCTCCTGCGTCCGGGTTCGCCGCAGATCTACGGACAGTTCATGGTGACGGTCGACATGAAGACCGGCGCTCCCATGGGCGGCACGCCGGAGGCGGCCCAGATGATGTATCTCATGGGCGCGCTGGCGCGGAAGTATCGTCTGCCGTGGCGCACGTCCGGTTTCCACGTCGGCTCGAAGCTGAACGACGCCCAGGCGGGCTACGAGGCGAACATGCTGATGCATGCCGCCATCCTTGCCGGCGCCAACTACATCTGGCACTCCGCCGGTTGGCTCGAAGCCGGCCTGACCTGCGGCTATTCGAAATTTGCCACCGACTGCGAGCAGCTTGTCGGCTGGTATAAATATGCTGGCGGGCTGCCATTCGACGATTTCAAGGAGGCTATGGCGGCTATCCGCGAGGTCGGACCGCAGGGCCATTTCCTCGGCACCCAGCACACGCTTGAACATTTCGAGTCCGCCTTCTTCATACCGAGCATCATGGACTTCAATTCATTCGAACAGTGGAAGGCGGAAGGAGCAAAGGACCACGACACCCGCGGCCGCGAGAAAGCGCGCAACATGCTCGCCGATTATGAGGAGCCGAAGCTCGATGAGGGCATCGCCGATGGTCTCAAAGATTTGATTGCGCGGCGCGAGGAGAAACTGCCGGACAGCGTTAGTTGATCACGGGCGAAGACCCGATGCGAACCATAAGGGAGGAAAAAATGACACTCTTCAGAAGCAACGGCGATAGCGTACCGAGCGCCATCGAAGCAATGGCCAGCGAGGCGCGCGCCGGTCGCGTCGACCGGCGGGAGTTTCTGGCCCTGGCAAGCGCTTTCGGCGCATCGACGGCCCTTGCCTACGGCATGATTGGACTTGCCGTGCCGGAGCGGGCTTTGGCTGAAGAGCCGAAGAAAGGCGGAACGCTGCACGTTTCGATGTCGGTGAAGGCGCAAAAGGACACGCGCACCTACGACTGGGTGGAACTTGCGAACATTTCACGCTGCTGGCTCGAGCCGCTTGTCCGCTACACCCGCCAGTTCACATTCGAGCCGGTTCTGCTCGAAGGCTGGGAGGTCAACGACGACGCCACCGAATACGTGCTGCATGTGCGCAAGGGCATCGCCTGGAACAACGGCGATGCTTTCAACGCCGATGACGTGGCCTACAATCTGACGCGCTGGTGCGAGAAGGCTGCCGCCGGCAATTCGATGGCCGCGCGCGTCGGTGCGCTGATCGATGCAAAGACCGGCAAGGCCAGGGAAGGGGCGATCACCAAGGTCGACGACAACACGGTGAAGCTGAAGCTGAACGAACCGGACATCTCGCTGGTCCCGAACTTCACCGACTATCCGGCGCTGGTGGTCCATCGCAACTTCGACGCCGACGGCGCCAATCCGATTGAGAAGCCGATTGGCACCGGGCCGTTCGAACTGGTGTCTTATGCGGTCGGCCAGAAAGCGGTCGTCAAGCGTCGTGAGAATGGCAAATGGTGGGGCGGTGAAGCGCTTCTCGACGGCGTCGAATTCATCGACTACGGAACCGATTTCAACGCCTCGATAAATGCATTCGACTCCGGCGAAATCGACCTCAACTTCGAGACGCCGGCCGACTTCATAGACATCCTCGACAAGATGGGGCTGGTCAAATCGGAGGTCGCGACAGCGACCACGCTCGTCGCCCGGACCAACATCACGAACAAGCCCTATGACGACAAGCGGGTTCGCAACGCCCTCCAGATGGCCGTCGACAACAAAGCGGTGCTCGAACTTGGCTACGCCGGGCGAGGCACTGTTGGTGAAAACCACCACGTCAGCCCGATTCATCCGGAATACTACGCGCTGCCCAAGAAGACACGCGACGCCGCGGGCGCCAGGAAGCTTATGGCCGATGCCGGGCAGGACGACTTCGAGCATGAACTGATCACCGTCGAGGACGATTGGCAGAAGAACACCGGCGACGCTATTGCCGGCCAGTTGCGCGACGCCGGGATCAAGGTGAAGCGCACCGTGCTGCCGGGATCGACATTCTGGAACGACTGGACGAAATACCCCTATTCGATGACCATCTGGTACATGCGCCCGCTTGGTGTACAGGTGCTGGCGCTCGGCTATCGCACCGGCGAGGCCTGGAACGAAACCGGCTACTCGAACCCTGATTTCGACGCCAAGCTCAAGCAGGCTCTTTCGCTCATCGACGTGGAAAAGCGCCGCGAGGTCATGAAGGATATCGAGCAGATCCTGCAGGATTCGGGCGTCATCATTCAGCCGTTTTGGCAGAAGCTGTTCAGCCACATGAACGAGAAGGTGAAGAACTACGGTGTCCACCAAACCTTCGAGATGGATCTCCAGAATGTCTGGCTGAACGCCTGAGTTGCCAGCAGAGGACGCGTTGCAGGATTTCATGGACCGCAAGAAAGCCGACGGGCAAAATGCGTGGTACTGATAGCTTCCGTCAGTGAACAATCGGGGACACCCATGAAACTGCCACTTTTTGTTGCCGCGCTTTCGATGGCCGTGCCGGCGGCCGCGTTTGCCGGCCCTGCTGCCAACGCCGTGAAGTTCTTTTATGTCCCGTCGGTCAAGTTCGAGGCCGATGCGCAATATCGCGACCGCTTCACCGCACCGGTGACGAAACTGTTCGAACTGAACGACAATGCGGCAAAGAACCATCCGGATGAAGTTCCCTGCATCGACTTCGCCCCTGGTCTCGATGCGCAGGACTATGACGAGAAGACCGTGGCCAAGACGCTGACGCTGGCCGAAACGCTGGATGGCGACAGCGCCGAGGTGACGGCGACGTTCAACCTTTTTCCGGAAGGCGATGGTTCCAAACGCGAAATGGTCTGGTCGTTGAAGAAGATCGACGGCCAGTGGAAGGTCGCCGACATTACCTCGAAGACCAGCGGCTGGACCCTGAGTGCGCTCGAATGCCTGGCCGGGCAGTCGCCGGAGTGATGCCGTGCTTCGCTGCCGTCCCTGGATTTTGGCGACTGCGTGCCTGCTGGCCGGATTGAGCAGCGCCGCCGCTCAAGGCCTGTTCGGCGCGCCACCCGCAAACGCGCCGGCCGACAGTGCGGCACCTCCGCCGGCAGTTTTGCCGCCGGCAGAAAACGCGCCGGCCGCAGCCGAGCAGCCGGGCTCGCCGACCGCGGTAGTGAAGCCGTTCTACGAGCATGCCGGGCTCGAGGTCGATCCGGCTCAGCGGGGCCATTTCACCGACCCGGCAAAGTCGGTGCTGGACAAGAGCGACGCGCTGCGGAAGTCGGGGCAGGGCGAGTGCCTCGATCCCAACATGGCGCTCGACAATTCCGAATACGAAAAGGCGGAGATCGACAAAAGCCTGAAGACCATCGAAGCGATCAAGGGCGACGAGGCCAAGGTCGTCGTCGCTTTTGTCGTCTCCGGCAATCCGCACCGGCTGGAATGGAAGTTCAAAAAGATCGATGGCGACTGGAAGATATCGGACCTGCTCTCGGTGACCGGCGAATGGGCGCTAAGCCAATACCAGTGCGAGTGAGAACGGAACCGATGAAGATCACCAACGTCCGCGTCACCCACGTCAACGTCCCGCTCGATGCTCCGTTCTGGTGGACGGCTGGTCTCTACGGCGGCGCCTCGAAATCGATCATCGAGGTCGAGACGGACGAAGGCGTGGTCGGACTGGGCGAGGCGCCATGGTGGCATTTCGGCGAGGTGATCAAGGCCGAGATCGCGCCGGCGCTGATTGGCGCCGATCCGCTCGACATCGCCGACTGCGAGGCGCGCTGTGTGCCGCCCTGGCAGATCACCGCCAACACCGGCGAGAATGCAGCCACGGTGGCGTTCGGCGCCGTCGAACTGGCGCTGTGGGATATAAGAGGCAAGGTCTTCGGCATGCCGCTCTACAAGCTGCTCGGCGGCGCGGTGCGCAAGGACATTCCGTTTTCGGAATATTTCGCCTTTCGCCCCGCTCACGGCGGAGCCGGCGGCGAGATGACCGCCGAAGCGATCGTCGACTACTGTCTCGGCATGCGAGAACAGCACGGCTCGACGATTTTCGAGGGCAAGCTGATCATGGGCGATCCCGAGCTCGAGATCAGGACAGTGCGCATGCTGCGCGAGGCGCTTGGCGATAAAGCGCAGATCAAACTCGATTCCAACATGCAGTGGTCGCTGACCACAGCGCGCTGGGTACTGCGCGAGATCGAGCCGTTCAACATCCGCAACTACGAGGATCCGGTCGCGACCTTCGAGGAGATGGCTGCGCTGCGCCAGCATTCGCGCATTCCGTTCTCGACGCACATCCCGGATCTCAGACGGGCAGTCGCGCTCGGTGCGCCGGATTACTTCGTCTGCAATTTCGCAGCACTCGGCGGATTGTCGAAAACTCTGAAATTCATCGCCGCCTGTGAGGCGATGGGCAAGGGGTTCTGGTGCTATTCGAACGATCTCGGCATCATGACATCGGCTTATCTGCACGTCGTGGCGGCGACACCGTGGATCACCGAGGCGTCGCAGTCGTTGTTTCGCTGGCAGATCGGCGATGTCATCAAGGACGGTCCTTTCCGCCAGACGGGCAATACGGTGCGCGTGCCGGAGGGTGACGGGCTGGGCGTCGAACTCGATCCGGCGGCAATGAAACGTTGGTCAGCGCACTTTGCCGAACACGGGCCGATGCACCATTTCAGCGACCCGAACAGCCCCAGCCGCTACCGGCGGCTGCCGCTCAACTGATGCGAAGTGCACGTGACCGATCGATGAGAAGAGGTCCTGTCGTGGTTGCTTTATTCGCGGCGGTTTGCGTCCTGGCCTGCGCTGTCACCTGGGAGGCAGGAAGCCGCGCGGTGGCCCGCGTGCCTCAGCAAAGCTTCACGCTGCCTGTGGGGTTACCGGTGGAGCGCATCGTTCTGAAGCGGGAGGGCGCGCCCGACCTTGCCGGTTGGGTGGCGGATCGGCAGGACAGTTGCGGAACAATCGTGCTGTTACACGGACGCGGTTCAAACAAGCTGGCCATGGTTCCAAGAGCGAAGCTGCTTTTCGAAAGCGGCTACTCGATCGTGCTGTTCGATCTGTCGGGACATGGCGAAAGCGGCGGCGATATCAGAGGCTTTGGTTACATCGAACGGCAGGACGCCAGCCGCATCCTCGCCTTTGCCCGGCAACGCTTCGCCGGTCGCAAGGTGGCGGCCATCGGCTCGTCGCTCGGTGCGGCTGCTTTTGTATTTGGCGCTCAGCAGGAGCATGCCGACGCCTATGTCCTGGAGCAGCTCTACGCGACTTTGCTGGAAACCACGGCGTTGCGAGCGCCCTTGCCTATGTTGCGCGACGTACAGGCGACCATCCTCTTGGCGCAGATGCAGCTCCGCCTTGGCTTCGGGGTAGATGATGTCAGGCCGGTCGATCGCATCGGCGCGATTGATCGGCCGATATTGCTGCTAGCAGGCAATTCGGATCCGTTTGTCGCTCGCAGCCAGACACTGGCGTTGAAAGATGCCGCAGGCGCTGCCGCAAAGCTGGTCTGGTTCGACGGCGCGCGGCATGTTGATCTCTATCGCTATGACCAACAGCGATACCGCGACGCGGTGATGCCTTTCCTGGAGACCAACCTGTGCCGGACCGGGATCAGGTGAGCCGCTCCGTCCGATCAGCCGCGCCCGCGATAGGGGGCGACGCCGGTGTCGGGCAGCCACACACCTTCCGGCGGCGCGCCAGTTTGCCAGAACACGTCGATCGGAATGCCGCCGCGCGGATACCAGTAGCCGCCGATGCGCAACCACAATGGCTTGGTCGCGGCGATGATGCGGCGGCCGATCATGACGGTGCATTCTTCGTGGAAGGCGCCATGGTTGCGAAACGAGGTCATGAACAGCTTGAGCGACTTCGATTCCACCAGCAGCGCATCGGGTGCGTAGTCGATGACGATATGGGCGAAGTCCGGCTGGCCGGTGACTGGGCAGAGCGAAGTGAATTCCGGGCAGGTGAAGCGAACGATGGCCGGCGGGCCGTCGCCGCGCGAAAACGGGACGGTTTCCAGGACTGCCGCTTCAGGGCTCTGTGGCGCCTCGACGTTGGTGCCGAGCTGGGTGAGGTTTTTCGTATCGGTCATGAGCAGGTTCCTTGCTGCATGTCGCCCAAAACTGCGCAGCGATTTTGGGACAGCGACATGCGTAAAAACAAAATTTGCCGCTCATTAGCACAATTTGAAACAGCAGGAAGACGATGACCAGCAACGACCCGCTCCTCCAGCCCTATCAGCTCAAGCATTTGACGCTGAAGAACCGGGTGATGTCGACCAGCCATGAGCCGGCCTATTCCGAGGACGGCATGCCGAAGGAACGCTACCGGCTCTACCATGCCGAAAAGGCCAAGGGCGGCATGGCGCTGACCATGACCGCCGGTTCGGCGATCGTCTCGCGCGACAGCCCGGCCGCTTTTGGCAATCTGCATGTCTATGACGACCGCATCGTGCCATGGCTCGCCGAGCTTACCGATGCCTGCCACGAGCACGATTGCAAGGTGATGATACAGATCACCCATCTCGGCCGCCGCACCGGTTGGAACAAGGCCGACTGGCTGCCCGTGCTGTCGGCTTCGCCGGTGCGTGAACCGGCCCATCGCGCCTTTCCCAAGACTATCGAGGACTGGGATATCGAGCGCATCGTCACCGACTATGCGGCGGCCGCGCAGCGCTGCCAGGCTGCCGGCCTCGACGGCATCGAGTTCGAAGCCTACGGCCATCTGATGGACGGTTTCTGGTCGCCGGCCACCAACCAGCGCGACGACGATTTCGGCGGCTCGCTCGACAACCGGCTGCGCTTCACCGGAATGGTGCTCGACGCAGTGCGTGCCGCGGTCGGCGAGAAGTTCGTTGTCGGCATCCGCATGGTCGCCGACGAGGATTTCGAGAAAGGCCTATCGAAACAGGAGGGCGTCGAAATCGCCAGGCGGCTGGCCGGCTCCGGCAAAGTCGATTTCCTCAACATCATCCGTGGCTCGATCGAGACCGATGCGGCGCTGACAAAAGTCATCCCGGTGACCGGCATGCGGTCGTCGCCGCATCTCGACTTTGCCGGCGAGATCAGGGCGGCGACGAAATTCCCGACCTTCCATGCGGCGCGGATTTCCGACGTCGCCACCGCGCGTCACGCCATCGCCACCGGCAAGCTGGACATGGTCGGCATGACGCGTGCCCACATTGCCGACCCGCATATCGTCAAAAAAGTGATGGAGGGCCGCGAGCACGAGATCCGGCCTTGCGTCGGCGCCACCTATTGCCTCGACCGCATCTATGAGGGCGGCGAGGCGCTGTGCATCCACAATGCGGCGACGGGCCGCGAGGCTGATATCCCGCATATTATTCCGAAAACCGAGGGACCGAAGCGGAAGGTGGTCGTCGTCGGCGCCGGCGCCGGCGGGCTGGAGGCGGCGCGCGTCGCCGCCGAGCGCGGGCACCAGGTGACGGTGCTGGAAGCATCGAGCCAGGCCGGCGGCCAGGTGCGGCTGGCAACGCAAAACCCGCGCCGCAAGGAATTGATCGGCATCATCGACTGGCGGCTGGCCGAACTCGACCGGCTGGGCGTCGAGATCCGCTACGACAAATGGGCGGAGACGGACGACGTGCTGGCGCTGTCGCCGGACGTGGTGGTGATCGCCACCGGCGGCCTGCCGCAGAACCCGCCTCTGACGGCGGGCGACGATCTCGTCACCTCGAGCTGGGACATCATGGCCGGCAGCGTCAAGCCGGCCGAGAACGTGCTGCTCTATGACGACAACGGCGGCCATCAGGGCATGGGTGCCGCCGAACTGATCGCCAATAGCGGCGCCAGGCTGGAGCTGGTTTCACCAGAGCGCTTCTTCGCCCCGGAAATGGGCGGCATGAATCATGTGCCCTACATGCGCGCCTTCCAGGAAAAGGGTGTCACGGTGACCATCAACACACGGCTACGTTCTGTGCGGCGTGAAGGCAACCAGCTGATCGCCGAGCTCGCCTCCGACTTCGCCGATGGCTGGCGCGGCGAGCGGCGGGTCGACCAGGTGGTGGTCGAGCACGGCACGCTGCCGCTCGACGATCTCTACCTGGCGCTGAAGCCGCTGTCGAAGAACGCCGGCGCGATCGATTACGAAAAACTGATCAATGGCGGCGACATCTTTCCTGCGCGCAATCCGCAAGGCGGTTTCGTCGTCTTTCGCATCGGCGACGCGGTAGCTTCACGCAATATCCACGCTGCGATCTATGACGGCATCAGGTTCGGCTTGCGAATCTGAGGAATATTTTGGATTGATTGGTGGCGCGCAGCCGAACCTCCGTACGGAGAGCCACCACGGTACGTCGGTCCGGTCTGCGCGCCGCGCACGCCGCCGGCCATCGCCGGGCACCGTACGATCTTGCGATTGCGGCAGGACGTTCAAAACATCCTGGCGGTGGCCATGCAGAACACGGTGATGACCAGCAGGCCGCCGGCGATGCGTTCGCCCTTTGTCATCTTGGCGCGCAACTGGGTTTGCTTCGCCGCATCAGCGCCGGCCAACTGCCTGCTGGCGGAACCCACCAGCGCGCCCTGAACCCCGGCGGCGATTAACGCCGTCAAGATGCCGAGCGCCAAGACCTTCTCCATCGAGCCGAAAGAGCCGTTGTGGAAGAAATACCACAGCAGCAAGCCGGTGAGGAAAACCACGCCGGCTGCGCCCATTTGCGGCCGGAAGAAACGTTCCGCCCTGATCTCCGGTTCGCGGGCGACCGCGATGGTGGTGCCGGCCCAGAACACGCCCGCCATGACGTGAAGGCCGAGGACGATGATGTAGACATATTGCATGACCGCATTTCCTCTCTTGCCCACCGCCAGGCATATCGATAGATATCAAATGATTAGATGTCAACGCATAAGCTCGAGCCGGTTCCATAGGCTTTGCCCTTGTTCTAGTGTCGGATCATGACGCCCTTTGACCGCCCGCCGATCGGGATGAATCTCGCGCGCACCGCCAAGCTGGTTGCGCAGGCTTTCGACGCCGCCTTGGTCGAGGCAGGCGGCACGCTGCCGGTCTGGGTCACGTTGCTGTCGGTCAAGTCGCGGGAGCTGGCCAATCAACGCGAGCTCGCCGGCATGATCGGCATCCGGGGCGCAACGCTGACCCACCACCTCAACGCCATGGAGACGCAAGGCCTGCTGATGCGCCGCCGCGATCCCGAGAACCGCCGGGTTCACCAGGTGGAGCTGACCCAAGCCGGAGAAGCGCTGTTCCTGCAATTGCGCACCGCCGCGTTAGCCTTCGACAAGCGGCTGCGGAAAGGACTGTCCGACGACAGGCTGGCAGAGTTTGCACAGGTGCTGGCCGCGTTGCGGGCCAATGTCAGTTGATACCGATTGGACCGCAACCCTTGTTCCAAGCCGTCTGCAATGTTATATGACCATGGTAGTCATATGCGAGGGTGGCAACATGCGCGAAATTCAGTTGAAAGACGCCAAGGCGACGCTTTCGGCAGTCGTCGATCAGGCAGTTGCAGGAGAGCCTGCCATTATCACACGCCACGGTCGGAAGCAGGCCGTCATCCTGTCGTTCGAAGATTATCAGCGGCTGTCTCGGGTGCCGAGCTTCGGGCGGCTGCTGGCGGCTTTTCCCGGGGACAAGGACGACATTCCGCCTCGTTCCCGTAAGCCGGCTCGCAAGGTTGCGTTGTAGCGCGGCGACCAGCCCTGATGTTTCTGCTGGACACCAACATCATCTCGGCAATGGCTCCAGCCAGGAAGGTTGATCGGGCGGCGCTGATGGCATGGCTCGATATGGCGAGCGAATACCTGTTCCTATCCGTTGTGACTGCGTCCGAAATCGCGGCGGGGATAGCGAAGGCGGAGCGCGACGGCGCGACCACAAAGGCCGCGCTGCTACGCGACTGGTGGCAGGCAGTCGAGCACCTTTACGGGGCAAGGATTCTGCCCTTCGATTTGCGAGCCGCGCATGCCGCGGGTTCTATTCTTGATCGCGCAAGGGCTCATCGGCCGGGATTTGAAGATATAGCGATTGCTGCTACGGCCGAGCTTCACGGCCTGGTGATACTGACGGATAACGAGCGTCATTTCGCACCACTTGGGGTGCCGATGCTCAATCCGCTGAGAAACCTGCCGCCATTGCAGTAGTTCCGACTTTCCTACGCCCGGCAGCCCTGCAGCACCGTCAGCCTGGCCTTCTTGGGCGTTCGCGCCACCAGCCATTCGCGCACGCTGTCCGGCGGCATCGGGAAAGCGATGGAATAGCCTTGCACCTGGTCGCAGCCGATCGCCATCAGCGAGTCGAGCTCGGCTTCGGTTTCGGCGCCCTCGGCAACGATCGAGATGCCGAGACCGCGGGCGAGCTCGGTGAGGGCACGCACGATCTTGGTGTTGCCGCTGTTCTCGTTGATGTTCTGGACGAACCGGCGGTCGATCTTCAGCCGATCGATCTCGTTTGGATTGACATGGCTGAGCGATGCGTAGCCGGTGCCGAAATCATCGAGCT
This sequence comes from Mesorhizobium sp. M0998, assembly GCF_040318885.1. Classification (NCBI taxonomy): domain Bacteria; kingdom Pseudomonadati; phylum Pseudomonadota; class Alphaproteobacteria; order Hyphomicrobiales; family Phyllobacteriaceae; genus Mesorhizobium; species Mesorhizobium sp. M0998. The sequence goes on along the minus strand of NZ_JAMYND010000032.1, from coordinate 16,643 downwards.
CAAGATGGATGCCGGCGGCGCGGATGTGCCGCAGCTTTGCCGCGATACCGGTCTTCTCATCGTCGAGAATGACGGATTCGACGATCTCCAGCGACAGTTTGTGCGCTGGCAGGCCAGCCCTCTCCAGCATGTCGAACAGGAAGACTTCGAAATCTGTCTCGCGCAGCTCCGAGCCGGATACATTGACGGCGATCCGTCCGAAGGCGATGCCTGCGCGGTTCCATTCGGCTGCTTCGTTGATCGCCTTGGCAATGACGATGCGGCCGATCTCGGACATCAAGCCGCATTTTTCCGCGATCGGAATGAACTCGCCCGGCGCGATCATGCCGCGCCCGGCGTGTCTCCAGCGAACCAGAGCCTCGATGCCGCTGATGGCGCCGTTCGACAGCGACACCTGCGGCTGGAAATAGACTTCGAACGCCTTCTCGGAGATGGCGGTCCTGATGTCGAGCTCGAGCTGCTTGCGATAATCGAGTTCGCGTCTCAGCTCCTCGGAGAAGAACGACAAGCTGCCGCCGCCCTGCTTCTTGGCGGAATACAGCGCCAGATCGGCATGGACGAGCAGGTCCTGAGCATTGTCGGCATCGATCGGGTAGACCGCAATCCCGGCACTTACGCCCGGATGGATCGTCGTTCCCCGGAAAATGATCGGCTCATTGAGTTTGGCCAGCATGCGCCTGGCGACGATATCGATGTCCTCGGTGCTGCCGGCGTCGTTGAGGACCACAACGAATTCATCGCCGCCGAGACGCACGTTGAGATCCGACGTACGGCACGAATCACGCATGCGCTGCGCAGCCGCCACCAGCACATAATCGCCGGCGGCGTGGCCGAACGTGTCGTTGATCTGCTTGAACCGGTCGAGATCGAACTGCACCACGGCAACCCGTTCACGCCGTCGCTGCGCGGCATTGATCAGCGTGTCGAAATGCTCGGTCAGGAAGGTGCGGTTGTGCAGGCCGGTCAGCCCGTCATGCACGGCGATAAAGGCCATGGAATTGCGCGCATCGACCAGCTCGCGCGTCCTGCGCAGGATGGCATTCGACATTGGCCTGAAAATGAAAAGCGCCACCAGCACGATGACGCCGATGGTCGAGTAGAACAACGTGCGGTTAAGATCGAGAAGTGTTTCGGATCGCTGGTCTGCAAAGGCGCTGATGCGCTGGCCAAGTGCGGCATAGCCCGACAATGTGGCGTTGGCAACGGAAGCGTTCAGGTTGACGCGCTCCTCTCCGCCTTTGTAGCCACCATTGCCGGCCATGTTGAGCCGCGATTCGAATGACGAGATCAGGCGTTCGCCGTTGGCGATAAGCCCGACCGAGAAATAGTCGAGATGGTACGGCTTGGCGAAAAGCACGCTCTCGATCGATTTCGGATCGAACCTTGCCGGCGACGCCGGATCGGCGGCGGTCCGTTCGAGCAGCAGATCGTAGTTCTTCTCGAACTCCACCGTCGCTTGCTTGAGCGCGCTGACCAGGGCCGGCTGCTGGTCGCGTGAGGCGGTACCGGTCGCGCCGGCAAGGAAGACGATGCGCTGCGATAGGGCTTTTTGTGTGCTGACCACATCGAGCAGTGCCTGGTTGTGCTGCTGGGCCGCCATCATCTGCTGCAGCAGGATGAAGGAGGCCACGACCATGGCGGCGATGATCAGCAGAGCCAGCCAGTAGCCGGATTTGATCAGGAGTATGAGCCTGCCCGAAACGGCGTGCACCGGCTGCTGTGACATTTTCTGAGGCGGCCCTCTCGCCAACGAATTCTTGTGCGACAACCTTTGGCTTCAAAGTGTTAACAGGTTTGGGACGGCAGCAGGCCGGCGGCGGCGACCGTGGCGAGAAACCCGCAAAGTGGTTATTGCAATCTTTCGCGGCACCTCCGCATTTGAACATCGTGGCCTCTGCCGTGCCATTGCCGCCACCGAAGCGGTCGCTTTTGCGATGGATTTTTCGTCCGCGCGGCGCGACAGTCCTCATCGATCTCAACAGGGCCTGATCATGACCGAAGCATTCCTTTCCCACATCAACAGCGAGCTTGAAGGACTGAAATCGGCCGGCCTTTACAAATCCGAACGGGTGATAACCTCGACCCAATCGGCCGAGATCGAGGTCGGCGGCGAGAAGGTGCTGAATTTCTGCGCCAACAATTATCTCGGCCTCGCCGACAGCGCCGAACTGCGCGAGGCGGCCAAGCAGGCGCTCGACCGGTACGGCTACGGCATGGCATCGGTGCGCTTCATCTGCGGCACGCAGGAAGAACACAAGCAGCTCGAGGCGACCATTTCTGACTTCCTCGGCATGGAGGACACCATCCTCTACGGCTCCTGCTTCGACGCCAATGGCGGCCTGTTCGAGACGCTGCTCGGCGAGGAGGATGCGGTCATCTCCGATGCGCTGAACCACGCCTCGATCATCGACGGGGTACGGCTGTCGAAGGCAAAGCGCTTCCGCTACGCCAACAACGACATGGCCGATCTCGAAGCGCGGTTGAAAGAGGCGCGCGACTGTCGGTTCCGGCTGATCGCCACCGACGGCGTGTTCTCTATGGATGGCATCATCGCCAATCTGAAGGGCATCTGCGACCTCGCCGACAAATACAATGCGATGGTCATGGTCGACGACAGCCATGCTGTTGGCTTCGTCGGCAGGAACGGCCGTGGCTCGGCCGAACATTGCGGCGTCGAGGGCAGGGTGGACATCATCACCGGTACGCTGGGCAAGGCATTGGGTGGCGCGTCCGGCGGCTACACGTCGGGCAGGAAGCAGGTGGTCGACTGGCTGCGCCAGCGCTCGCGCCCCTATCTGTTTTCCAACACGCTGATGCCGGCGATCGCTGGCGCTTCGATCCGGGTTTTCGAGATGATCCGCAATGGCGATGCGTTGCGCCAGCGCCTATATGCCAATGCGGCGCGGTTTCGCTCCGAGATGGGCAAGCTCGGTTTTACTCTGGCCGGCGCCGACCATCCGATCATCCCGGTGATGCTGGGCGACGCGACGCTGGCGCAGGAAGTGGCGGCGCGGATGCTGAAGCGCGGCATCTATGTCATCGGCTTCTCGTTCCCGGTGGTGCCGAAGGGCCAGGCGCGCATCCGCACGCAGATGTCGGCCGCCCATTCCGGCGCCGACATCGAACGCGCGGTTGAGGCGTTCGCCGCAGTCGGTCGCGAACTCGGCGTGATTTCCTGAGCGGCCGGATCAAGAGATTCAAGCGACTAAGGTTCTGGGGACAAAAGAATGTCGAACATGATGAAGGCGCTGGTCAAGGCCAAGGCCGAGCCGGGCATCTGGATGGAAGAAGTGCCGGTGCCGGAAATCGGTCCGAACGACGTGCTGATCAAGATCAGGAAGACGGCGATCTGCGGCACCGACGTACACATCTACAATTGGGACAAGTGGGCGCAAAAGACCGTGCCGGTGCCGATGGTAACCGGTCACGAGTTTGTCGGCACCGTCGCCGATTTCGGCACGGCGGTGACCGAGTACAAACTCGGCCAGCGGGTTTCCGGAGAAGGCCATATCGTCTGCGGCCATTGCCGCAACTGCCGGGCGGGCAGGGGGCATCTGTGCCGCAACACGCTCGGCGTCGGCGTCAACCGGCCGGGCGCCTTTGGCGAATACCTTGCGATCCCGCAGCACAATGTCGTGCCCATCCCCGACGATGTGCCGGACGAGATCGCGGCAATCTTCGATCCTTTGGGCAATGCGGTTCACACCGCATTGTCCTTTGATCTCGTCGGCGAGGACGTGCTGGTCACCGGCGCCGGGCCGATCGGCATCATGGGTGCACTGGTGGCGCAGTGCGTTGGCGCGCGAAAAGTGGTCATCACCGACATCAACCCGGTGCGCCTGGCACTGGCGAAAAAGCTCGGCGTCCAGCATGTCGTCGATGCGTCGAAGGAAAAGCTGCGCGACGTGATGCCGGCGCTCGGCATGACCGAGGGTTTTGACGTCGGCCTTGAAATGTCGGGCGCCGCACCTGCCTTCCGCGACATGATCGACACCATGAACAATGGCGGCAAGATCGCCATTCTCGGCATCGCGCCGACCGGCTTCGAGATCGACTGGAACAAGGTCATCTTCAAGATGCTGCATCTGAAAGGCATCTACGGCCGCGAGATGTTCGAGACCTGGTACAAGATGATCGCGCTGGTGCAGGGTCCTCTCGACGTCAGCGGCCTGATCACCCACCGCATCGGCATCGACGACTATATTTCCGGCTTCGAAGCGATGAAGAGCGGCAATTCCGGCAAGGTGGTGATGGATTGGTGAGGCATATAGCGGTGCAAGATGGCGGATAGTGAGCACGGTCGCATCATTGCCTCGCGGGCAAAGATCGGACTGAAGCCCGCCGGATTTCAACGCAAAGGGAAGTCTCGAATCTGGATCGCCGATCGCGGCTTCTGGCTAAGTGTAGTCGAGTTCCAGCCCAGCTCTTGGTCCAAAGGCACTTACCTTAACGTAGCAGTCCACTGGCTCTGGGGTTCGCTCCCTGAAACAGTTACCTTCGATCGTCCTCAGCGCATTGGACAGTTCGTTCCGTTCGAGAGCCCGGCACAGTTTCTGCTCGCGGTTGATCAAATGGCCAAGAAGGCCGTCGAAATCGATCGGGTTCACCGATCAATGTTCCCTTCCGTGCAGGCGACAGCGACAATCCTCGTGAATGAATTGCAGCCGGGCGCCTACGGCGAGTGGGCGGCCTTCCACGCCGGGGTGGCGGCCGGTTTGGCTGGTGATTTTGAAACGGCAAGGCGGCTGTTTGAAAGCGCTCAGAGACATGCGGCTTCGCAGGCGCAGCTTCTCTTGGGCTACATCGATGATCCGATAGCATTTCGAAGCCGTGTCAGAGGCTTCATTGTAGCCGAACGCGCCTACTACGGTCTAGGAGCGTTACCTGCCGCAATAGCGATCTGATTTCTACGACGGTCAAACCCATGGAGGATTTCAACCCACTGTGAGTTTTGCCTCCAGCGCCGCTACCCCACTGACAATCGCCGCCCGCTCTTCCGCACCAAGCCTCTCCAGCAGCTCGCGCTCGAACTCCTTCGCCAGCGGCACCATTTCGCGATAGGCGGCAAGCCCCGCTTTGGTCAGCGTCAGATGCTCGACGCGACGGTCTTTCTCGTCTGGCGTGCGGGTCAGCCAGCGGCGCCGCTCGAGTTCGGCGACCGCGCGCGAAACCTTGGTCTTGTGCATGGCCGATTGCTCGCCGAGCGCCGTCGCCGTCATCGTGCCGTGCTGTCCAAGTCCCGCAAGCGTGCGCCATTCGGGCCGGGTCAGGCCGTGGCGGTCCTTGTATATCCTTGAGAATTCGCGGCTGACGGCATCGGCAAGCCGATAGAGCCGGTAAGGCAGGAAGGATTCCAGCTCGAGAATTTCCATGGTTGGCCCTGACTGGGCATGCTGGCGCCTCATGCCGAAATCACCGTTGATGGTTACATTTTCAATGGTTACAAATGAAACCGGTATGGTCAACTCGGAGCATCTTTGCGGATGCGCAAACGATGCTCCGAGACCATGAATTCGGGAGGATTCCATGGCCTATTCCTACATGCCGGGTTTCGGCAACGACTTCGAGACCGAGACTCTGCCGGGCTCGCTGCCGCAAGGGCGAAACTCGCCGCAGCGGCCGGCCTACGGCCTCTATGCCGAGCAGCTTTCGGGCTCTCCTTTCACCGCGCCGCGCGGCACCAATGAGCGCTCCTGGCTTTATCGGATAAGGCCGAGCGTCAGGCACACCGGTCGCTTCAAAGCGGCGAATTATCCGCTTTGGAAAAGCGCGCCGAACGTCGGCGACCATCAGCTCGCACTCGGCCAGTATCGCTGGAGCCCCGTGCCGATGCCGAAGGAACCGACCGATTTCATCGCCGGCATGCGCTCGATCACCACCGCCGGCGACGTGCTCGGCCAGACCGGCATGGCGGCACACGTCTATGTCGCCAATCGCTCGATGGTCGACGATCATTTCTTCAACGCCGACGGCGAGTTGCTGGTCGTGCCCCAGGTTGGAGCCTTGCGCTTCGTCACCGAGATGGGTGTTATCGAACTCAGGCCGGGCGAGATTGCCGTGCTGCCACGCGGCCTGGTGTTCAAGGTCGAACTGGTCGATCCGCAAGTGCGCGGCTATGTCTGCGAGAATTACGGCGCCAAGCTGACGCTGCCGGATCGCGGTCCGATCGGCGCCAATTGCTTGGCCAATCCGCGCGATTTCAAGACGCCCTGCGCCTGGTTCGAGGACAAGGACACGCCCTGTCGGCTGATCGCGAAATGGTGTGGCCAGTTCCATGTCACCGAAATCGACCATTCGCCGCTGGATGTGGTGGCGTGGCACGGCAATTATTCGCCCTACAAATATGATCTTGCGACCTTTTCGCCGGTCGGCGCAATCCTGTTCGACCACCCCGATCCGTCGATCTTCACCGTGCTGACCGCGCCGAGCGGCGAGGAAGGCACCGCCAATATCGATTTCGTCATCTTCCCGCCGCGCTGGCTTGTGGCGGAAAACACTTTCCGCCCGCCCTGGTATCACCGCAACATCATGAGCGAGTTCATGGGCCTCATACATGGTCAGTACGATGCCAAGGAAGAGGGCTTCGTGCCCGGCGGCATCAGCCTACACAACATGATGCTGGCTCACGGACCCGATGCGTCTGGCTTCGAAAAGGCCTCGCGCGCGGAGCTAAAACCGGTCAAGCTCGACAACACCATGGCCTTCATGTTCGAGACACGCTTTCCGCAGATGGTGACCCGCTATGGCGCCGAGCTCGAAACCCGGCAGGACAATTACATCGACTGCTGGGCCGACCTGAAGAAGCGCTTCAACGGCACGCCAGAGGGCGACTGGTCTTGAGCGCCGTCGCATGATGGATCGTCTGGTGCTTCTGGGTTCGAAGGGTGGCCCGGCGCTGCGGCCGGGCGGGCCGTGGCCGAGTTCGTCACTGCTTGAGATTGGCGGCCGCACCCTCGTCGTCGATTGCGGGCTGGGCGTAACGCGCGGGCTGACCGATGCCCGTGTCAGCCTGAAGGCGCTCGACCTCATCTTCATCACGCATTTGCATTCCGACCATGTGGTGGAACTCGGACCTCTCATCCACACCGCCTGGACCGCCGGCCTGGCAACAAAGGTCGCCGTGTTCGGCCCGCCCGGCACCGGCTACTATTGGCAGCGCTTTTGCCAGGCGATGGAGTTCGACATCGAGATCCGCATCGCCGATGAAGGCAGGCCGGATATCCGCGACCTGGTTTCGATCGTCGAGTTTGGTGAAGGCCAGGTGGCGGAAGAGCGCGGTCTCAAAATATCGGCGCTGCGTGTCGACCACCCGCCGGTGACGGATTGCTTTGCGCTGCGCTTCGATCATGCGGGGCAAGGCATCGTCTTTTCGTCGGATACGGCGTTCTTTCCGCCATTGGCGGATTTCGCCGAGGGCGCCGACGTCCTGGTCCACGAGGCCATGCTGGAAAAGGGTATCGAGCGGCTGGTCGCGAAGACCGGCAACGGCGCAAGGCTGAGGGAACACCTGCTTGCCAGCCACAGCTTTGCCGAGGAAGCGGGCCGCATCGCCAGCGAGGCAGGCGTCAAAAGACTGGTCCTCAACCACCTCATTCCCGCCGACGATCCCGAGATCGGCGAGGCCGACTGGATTGCCGCCGTCAGGAAAACATGGGCCGGCGACTTGACGATCGCCCGCGACGGCCTTGTTGTGGAATTAAGCAGCGCCAAAGCTGCGCCAGGAGAGGAAACCGCATGAAGCTTGCCACATTGAAGGACGGGACGCGCGATGGAAAGCTCGTCGTCGTCTCGCGCGACCTGACGCGGTTTACCGATGCTTCGTTCCTGGTGCGCACGCTGCAGGCCGCGCTCGACGACTGGCATCGCATCGCCCCGCATCTCGCTGCCATGGCGGAATCGTTGGAAAACAATGCGGTACCGTCCGCGCGCTTTCACGAGCACGACGCCCATTCGCCGCTGCCGCGCGCCTACCAATGGGCCGACGGCTCGGCCTATGTGAACCATGTCGAGCTGGTGCGAAAGGCGCGCGGTGCCGAGATGCCGGCAAGCTTCTGGACCGATCCGCTGATCTACCAGGGCGGCTCGGACGCTTTCCTCGCACCGCGCGACCCGATCCGCATGGTCGACGACACCCTTGGCATCGACATGGAAGGAGAGGTCGCCGTCATCGTCGACGATGTGCCGATGGGCGCAAGCCTCGATGAGGCGCGGGCGGCGATCCGGCTGGTCATGCTGGTCAACGATGTAACGCTGCGCGGCCTGACCGGACCCGAGCTCGCCAAGGGGTTCGGCTTCTACCAGTCGAAACCGTCATCTGCCTTTTCGCCGGTTGCGGTGACGCCGGACGAGCTGGGCGATGCCTGGGACGGCGGCAAGGTCAGCCTGCCGCTGCTGGTCGATCTCAACGGCAAGCCGTTCGGCCGGGCGAACGCCGGCATCGACATGACCTTCGACTTTCCGGCGCTGATTGTTCACGCCGCAAAAACGCGGCCGCTGGCCACCGGCACCATCGTCGGTTCGGGCACCGTCTCCAACAAGCTCGACGGCGGGCCGGGCAAGCCTGTCTCGGCGGGCGGCGCCGGCTATTCCTGCGTCGCCGAGCTGCGTATGATCGAGACCATCGAAACCGGCGAACCGAAAACGCCGTTCCTGCGCTTTGGCGATAGCGTGCGCATCGAGATGAAGGACAGGGGTGGGCATTCGATCTTCGGCGCCATCGAGCAGAGGGTCGAGAAGTACGAGGGGGCAAGAGAATGACGGGCGAGACATTCTATCTGCTGTGCGGTGTCTGGGCCCTTGTCATGCTGGCGATCTTCATCCTGGCGATCCGCCTGAGCTATCGCATCGAGGCGCGCTCGCCAGGCCTGACCAACCGCAGCGGCTTTCCGCGCAAGGCGATGATGTTTCACACCGTCACCAACACGAATGTCGCGCTGGACCAGGAAACGCAAGCCATGCGGCGGCACATGATCGGGCTGCTGCTGATTGTTTTGGCTGGGTTTGCGCTTCTATGGGCGGGTGTGTCGCTATTCCGGGTCGCGCCGTGAAGTCATGGACCTGCTGAACCATTTCCGGCGCATGGCAGCCAACAATCTGTGGTCCAACGACCGGCTCTACCGCGCCGTGCTGCAGCTTGAGCCCGGCGAATTCGAAGCCGAACGGACGAGCTTCTTTCCGTCGATCAAGGCAACGCTGAACCACATCCTGGCGGTCGATCACCTCTATCTCGATTTTCTCGAAGAGGGCGGCGTCGGCGCCGCCGCCCATGACGATTTTGTGCCGTTCAATGATGCCAAGGCGCTTTTTGTTGCACAGGCGGAGGCCGATCGGCGGCTGATCGCCTTTTGCGGCCGCCTGTCGGCGGACGATCTCGAGCGCCGCGTTCTCACCGACCGGCGCGAGGACGGCATGATACCGGAACGGATCGGTGACCTGCTCGCCCATCTCTTCATCCACGACATCCATCATCGCGGCCAGGTGCACGCGATGCTATCCGGCACCTCGGTGAAACCGCCGCAACTCGACGAGTTCTTGCTCGGCTATGATCTGAAACTCAGGAAAGCGGAGGTTGAGCGGCTGGGCTTGCGAGACCAACTGCTTGGATAATCATGCCAAAGCCACATCGTAACGAGCGAAATGCGGGTCGGATGTCAGGATGGTGAGGTTCTCCACTTGCGCCTGCGCAATCAGAAGTCTGTCGAACGGATCACCATGGTGGTGGGGTAGGCCGCCGACGGCGTTCGCGTGCTGGAAGGTTACGGCGAGCGGCTGAAATTGCATCCTTGGAAGCAGCGCTGGCAGATCGTCCGGCGCATTAAGTTTTCTGATCGAACGTTTGATGGCAATTTCCCAGACGCTTGCCGCGCTCGCGAACACCACCGCTTCCGAAGCCAGAATGACGCGGTGGTGCTCGCTAAGACGTCGATCGTCCGAAATCGACCAGAGGATGATGTGTGTGTCGGCGAGAAACGGGCCGACCGTCATTTCACGTACTCATCCCACTCGGGACCGAGTTCATCAAAATCGTCCGCAATCCAGATCTTGCCCTTCAACGCGCCTATACGCGGCAGGGGTTCGGCCACTGCCGGAGGTACGATACGCGCCGCCGCCTTGCCGTGGCGTGTGAGCACGATCTCCTCGCCGGCTTCCGCGCGGCTGACGAGTTCCGACAATTTGGCCTTGGCTTCGGCAATTGAAACATTCATGGTCAGACCTCTTATGACCAGAATTTAGGTCATAATTGATCAAACCACAAGGCACCTCGGCCGAGTTGGCTACGCTGCCTTGCCGTCCACCTTCAGCACGCCGCGCTTGATCTGGTCCTGCTCGATCGATTCGAACAAGGCGCGGAAATTGCCCTCGCCAAAGCCTTCGTCGCCCTTCCTCTGGATGAACTCGAAGAAGATCGGGCCGATCACTGTCCTGGAAAAGATCTGCAGCAGGATCTTGGTCGTGCCGCCGTCGACGACGCCTTCGCCGTCGATCAGGATACCGTGCTTCTTCATGCGCTCGATCGGCTCTTCATGGCCGTTCACGCGGGCATAAGACATGTCGTAATAGGTCTCCGGCGGGCCCGGCATGAACTTCAGGCCGTTGGCGGCGAGCCTGTCGGTGCCGCCGTAGATGTCGTCGGTGCCGACGGCGATGTGCTGGATGCCCTCGCCATTATACTTCTTCAGATATTCGGCGATCTGGCTGGTCTCGTCCTTGGACTCGTTGAGCGGAATGCGGATCTTGCCGCAGGGCGAGGTGATGGCGCGGCTGACCAGGCCGGTGATCTTGCCGTCGATGTCGAAGAAATGGATCTGTTTGAAGCCGAACAGGTCGCGATAGAAATCCCACCATTTGTCCATCTGGCCGCGATAGACATTGTGGGTGAGGTGGTCGAGGTAATAGAAGCCGACGCCTTCCGGCTTCGGGTCACGCTCGCCCAGCCAGTCGAACTCGGCATCATAGGCCGAGCCCTTCTCGCCGTAGGTTTCGATGAAATAGAGCAGAGACCCGCCGATACCGACGATCGCCGGCACATCGAGCGTCTTGTCGTTGCCTTCATAGGGCGTCGCGCCCTTGGCCACCGCGTGATCGAAGGCATGCCTTGCATCGACCACCCGCCACGCCATCGAGGCGGCGCAAGGGCCGTGCTTGTCGACGAATTTCATGGCATGCGAGCCGGGTTCGGCATTGACGACATAGTTGATGTCGCCCTGCCGCCAGACGGTGATGTCCTTGCTGCGGTGCTTGGCCACCGGCACATAGCCCATGCGGGTGAACAACTCGGCGAGCTTTTCCGGCTTGGCATGCGCGAATTCGACGAACTCGAAGCCGTCGGTACCGGCGGGATTGGTTTTGCTGATCGTGGCGGGCGGTGCGTCGTGCGGGAAGGGACCCATGGCAGTGTCCTCCAAAGCTGTTGTTGGCCGGGAAAAGCCATCTCAACACAATGATAACGCGGACGCGGTGCATGGTGCTTGCATTCAAACGCTTGAAATGATCAGATAATGCGTGAATTGTGCATATGTTTGGAAAAATCCATGGATGACGCGCGCATCGACCGGTTTGACCGCAAGGTAATGGCTCTGCTGCAGGGCGATGCACGGCTGACCAACAACGATCTGTCGGAACGGGTGAACCTGTCGGCGTCGCAATGCTCGCGTCGTCGCCAGCGGCTGGAGGAGGACGGCTATATCAAGGGCTACCGGGCGGTGCTCGACCGCGACAAGCTCGGTTTTTCCCTGGTCAATGTCATCTCGGTGACGCTCGCCACCCACAACCGCGACAATGCGCGGCGCTTCGGCGAATTGGTGGCGCGGCTGCCGCAAGTGCAGGAAGCGCACGCGCTGACCGGCGAGATGGATTATATATTGAAAGTGGTGACGCCCGACCTCAAATCATTGTCGGAGTTCGTCAACGGCGTGCTGCTGCCGCACGAATCGGTGCAGCATGTGAAGACGGCGATCGTGCTTGAGACATTGAAGGAAACCGGCGCGCTGCCGATTTAGCCCAGACGGCTTTTCGTTAGATATGGCGGAGGGGGTGTGAAGGATCGCCACAGTGCGGAACTTGACTTCCTCCGCTCGGAATGTGAGGCCTCTCACCCCTTCGACTGCTTGATCAGCCCATAGAGATTGGTGCAGCGGGCGCCGGAGCGGCAATAGGCGAAGACCGGGCCTTCGAGTTCGTCAAGCGCCTCGGCCTGGTCCTCGACATTTTCGGCCGTGATCTGGCCGCTGATGACAGGGATGTAGCGGAAGGCGAGCCCGGCGCCCTCGACCGCCGCCTTGACGGTGTCGGCCGATGGCTGGCCGGGCTGCTCATCGTCCGGCCGGTTGCAGATCACGCTTTTGAAGCCGGCGGCCTTGATGGTCGCGACATCCTCGGGCTGGATCTGGCCCGAGACCGAATAGTCCTCGCTGATCTGACGGTATTCCATGGCGGTGTCCTCACAATCTGGCTAGCGGCAGTCTTGCCACTCCCGGACCCGGTCGGCAACCGCCATTAGATAGAAATCCGGCCGGGCAATTTCAGCCCGACCGGATGGAGTGACTAGACAGCTCAGCTTCCTAGGATCGCGCCTTTGATCTGGGCGATGTTGTTGTGCATCAGATCGATATAGGTCGCGGCCGGGCCGTCGGGCTGCGACAACGCATCGGAATAGAGCGTGCCGCCCACCTTGATGCCGGTCTCGCTGGCGATCTGCTCGATCAGCCGCGGGTTGGTGATGTTCTCGACGAAGATCGCCGCCGCCTTGTCCTGTTTCACCTGGCTGACCAGCTTGGCGACGTCGGCAGCGGAGGGCTCCGACTCGGTCGACACGCCTTCCGGGGCCAGGAACGTCAAGCCGTAGGCCTGCTCGAAATAGCCGAAGGCGTCATGCGAGGTGATGACGACGCGCTTCTCCTGCGGGATCGACTGGATCGCCGCCTGCACTTCGCCCTCGAGCGCCTCGAGCTTTTGCGTATAGGCGGCTGCATTGGCCTTGTAGCTGTCGCAACCCGCAGCGTCGGCCGTGCAAAAGGCGTCGGCGATGTTCTTCACATAGATCTCGGCATTGGTGATCGACTGGAAGGCATGCGGATCGGTGACCGTCTTGCCGCCATCGGTTTCCGCGCCTTCGGCGACATCGGCCTCGGCGAATTCGGGTTTGAAATTGATCGGCGTGACCCCCTTGGTCAGCACGGCAATCGAAGCCTTGGTGGCGCTGGCGTCGACCAGGCGCTGCAGAAAACCTTCGAAATGCAGGCCGTTGACCAGCACGATGTCGGCCTTGGCCATCGCCACCGCATCGGCGGGGCTCGGCTCGTAGACGTGGGCGTCGCCGTCCGGCCCGACGATGGTGGTCAGATCGATGCGGTCGCCGCCGACATTTTTGGCGAAATCGGCGATTATCGTGAAGCTGGCAACCACTTTCAACGGCTCTGCAAAGGCCGAAGATGCGCCAAAGGCGGTTAATGTTATAACGCTCACGGCCAAAGCGGCGCGGATCGATTTCAGCATGGACAGTTTCTCCTTGTTGGGATCAGGCAGTTCTGTGGCGGTGATGGACGATGCGGGCGCGCAGGATGCCGCGCGTGCCGAACAGGATCGAGGCGAAATAGACGACGCCGGCGGACAGGATGATGGCCGGGCCGGACGGCAATGACGCATGGTAGGACAACAGCAGCCCGGCAATACAGGAGGCAAAGCCGATTACTGTGGCCAGCACGCACATCGGCTCGACGCGCGAGGTCCAGAAGCGGGCCGCCGCTGCCGGCAGCATCATCAGCCCGACCGACAGCAAGGTGCCGAGCGCCTGGAAGCCGCCGACGAGGTTGAGCACGACGAGGCCGAGAAAGATGAAATGCACCGGGCTGCCCATCCGGCTGACCGAGCGCAGGAACAAAGGGTCGAGGCATTCGGCGACCAGCGCCCGCCAGAAGATGGCGAGGCTGACCAGCGTCACCACAACGATGCCGCCGATCAGCGTCAGCGCCTCGTTGTTGAGCGCCAGCACGGTGCCGAAGAGCACATGCATGAGATCGACGCTGGAGCCGCGGATCGACACCATGAGCACGCCGATGGCCAGCGAAATCAGATAGAAGGCCGCCATCGAGGCGTCCTCGCGCTGGATGGTGAAGCGCGAGACGGCGCCGGCGCCGAGCGCCACGATGATGCCGGCGATCAGTCCGCCGATGGTCATCGGCAGGATCTCCAGGCCATAGAACAGGAAGCCGGCGGCGGCACCCGGCAGGATGGCATGCGCCATGGCATCGCCGGACAGGCTCATGCGCCGCAGCATCAGGAACACGCCGACCGGGCAGGCGCCGAGCGACAGCATCATCGAACCGGCAAGCGCCCGCTGCATGAAGGCGTAGTCGGCGAAAGGAGCGACGAACAGACCGTAAAGCACCTCCATCATGCCGCCCTCGGCCCGGAGCCGTGATAATGGTCGTGGTTATGGCCGTGCTCGTGGCCACTGTGCTCGTGATCATGCTCGCCGGGCTCACACCATGGCGCGTTGTCCTCCCAGGCTTCGTGGAAGCGGCGCGCGCGCAACAGATTCTCCGGCTGCAGCGTCTCCCTGGTCTCGCCCCAGGCGATCGGCTGGCGCGCCAGGAGCAGTGTTTCGGGGAAATTCTGCCGCACCAGATCGAGATCGTGGACCACAACCATGATCGTGCGTTCCTCGCCGTGCCAGCGCTTGATCAGCGCGATCAGGTCGCCGACCGTCTTGGCATCGACGGCGTTGAACGGCTCGTCGAGCAGGATGAGCTCGGCATCCTGCAACAGCACGCGGGCAAACAGCGTGCGCTGCAGCTGGCCCCCCGACAATGTGTCGATCGGGCGCTTCTCGAAACCGCCTAGGCCGACGGCCATCAGCGCCTTGCTGACCGAGTCGCGATCTTCCCTCGTATAACGGCCGAGCATGCCACGCCGCGGCCACAGACCAAGCGAAACCAGGTCGACGACCCGGGCCGGAAAGGAGCGGTCGAGTTCCGATTGCTGCGGCAGATAGGCGGCGCGTACGCCGGGCGCCCGGATCACCGCGCCGGCCATCGGCTTCAGGACGCCGACAATGCCCTTCATCAGCGTCGACTTGCCGGAGCCGTTGGCGCCGACGACCGCCGTCAGCGATCCCTTGCGGATCGTACCATTGAGGTGGTGGACCGCAGGATGGCTATTGTAGCCCAGCGTCAGGTCGCGGAAGGTCAGGCAGGTTTGGCTCATGTGACGATCCATGGGGCGATGATCGGTGCAGCAGGGGCGGATTCGATATGTGATGTTATTACATTAGTCAACAAGCCAATCGGGCGGAATTGCGGCCGATGAGCTTGAAATTAAGGCGTGACAAGCGCGCCACTAGATTGTCCGTGCTCAAACAATTGAGCTTGACGCGCTCCAGCGCAATGTGGAGTTTCAGTCGATCAGAAGGAGAATCAGTTCATGTGGCGAGAAGTTGAAACGTTAGACGGGAAGAAGGCTTTTGTAAATTTTAACAATGTTGCTCACATTCAGGCCGCTAACAATGAAGGTGTATGGTTTTTTAGGTTCGTAGACCAGGAAATTACTCGACTTCAGGTCAAATTGACTGCACCTCAAATCAGAGGAATGATTTCTTCGAGCTAAAGGCAGCTCAGGCACCGCAAGATAGCGATCTAGGTGAATAGGGCCTTTGCCCAAAGCCAGAGTGAGGGGACCGATATCAGGAGGCTGATCACACCAAGAGCAAACGACCAAATTGATAAATGAGCGGGAAGACGCACTGCTGGGTTTGTCGCGTTTGCATACCAGCCCCATCGACCGCACCAGTTTGCTTTGTGAATTGTGAATTCATAGCCTTTACCGAGGGTAACTCCAAGATCATTCCGAAGATCAATATTAATATTGATCTCTCCGACAGTGTCGTTTCCAAGCACGACGGCCGTAATAGATCTTGAGTTTGCCTCAATTCTTACGATGTCGTGACGTGAAATACCTTGCGGCCGATCGAGTAAGTTTATACGAACCATATCTTGTCCGCCTTCGTTAAAATCAGCCTTCGCAACTGTCAATTTTTTCTTAAACCGATCGTTCATGGTCTAACCCTCCAGTCTTCTATCGTACCATTCGCAGCGCCGGACGTGGCGATCTTTCGTGCGCCACCTTGCCCGAGACCGACCGCGTCTCTAAACAGGCGCACCCGACAAGAGGAGAAGGAATATCCAATGAGCATTCGTCGTATCGATGTAGGCCCGCGCATGAGCCAGATCGTCATCCACGGCAACACCGTCTATCTGGCCGGTCAGGTCGGCAAGCCGGGCGGAAACGTCGGTGCCCAGACCAGGGACATTCTGGCGGCGATCGACGAATTGCTGGCCAAGGCCGGCACCGACAAGACCAAGATCCTGCAGGCGATCATCTGGCTGGCCGACATGAGCACGTTTGCCGAGATGAACGCGGAGTGGGACAAATGGGTGCCGCAAGGCAACACGCCGGCCCGCGCCACCGGCGAAGCGAAACTTGCCGGACCGGAATATCTGGTCGAGATTATTGTTACCGCGGCGATTTGAGAGGCGGCTCCTAACCCTCCCCCTCGAGGGCAGGGCAATCGCATTTGGATTCTTACGAAGATGGACCCCCACCCTAACCCTCCCCACAAGGGGGAGGGAACGCTGCCGCGCGCCCTT
>NZ_JAMYND010000031.1:0-76676 GCF_040318885.1 Mesorhizobium sp. M0998 | reverse complement strand
CGTTCCTCCATCACCGAACACTCTCTCCACGGCATCAACACCTCCGGCCAAAAGCCAAAAGTGTTACCCATGTGTCCGGTACAAACGTCACCTATGTCTCAGGCCGCGCAAAATCAATAGCTTAGCTTTCTGCCGGTCTTGCTGAATTTGCGGATCTCAATGGCGAATAGGTAACAACTTTAGGCGAGCTGCCGAGATGGCTCACGGCAGAGCGGCGCTAGTCGTAGGTGTATCTCGTCAGGTTGAGGGCGATGATATACTCTTGGCGCATCATTTTTACGATTAGGGGATAAGGAATTGAGACGTGAGGCGTGCCATCTGCGTAGGACGCGACTTGATAGGAGGAGAAGTGAATATCAAGGCTGTTCTCGCTGAAAGCGAATGATCCGAAGTCGGACCACTTCTCAGTTCCCCCGTTTACCCACTCCTCCTCAAGACCGACCGTTTCGCCGGGCTCTGGCTCCTTGTTTCCCCCCGGATTGTAATTTACCAGCCGCTTACGGATTTCCTTCTGTAAAATTGGAAACGCCAGGTCTGGCGTAACGAAAATGCTTTCGAGCGATTCGATTCTGATAAGTGGTTCGAGCAGAAACGCCAAAGTTCTATGGCCGTGCGTAGCGTGCGCTGCCCCGGCACCATACCAATTAATGCGATATAGAAGGGTCAGGACCTTGTGGCAAAACACGGGGTCACCGCAGCGGGCATCGAAAGTGTTCGTCCGAGACCATTTATCCTGGGCATAATTGTAAGAAGCTGAGTCCTGCTCGAATTTAGTTCGGCGATTGGAAAATAAGTGTTCGAGCAATACACCTTTAACATGCTGGCCGATTTGTATGATGTTTGGAATTGTCGTGGAGGAGAATTCTAATATTTGAAGTTCAACGGAATAACCGGGCATTCCCTCCCACTCTTCCTTTATCAAAGTGGGGTGCCAGGTGATTTCCTGATCCAACTGCACGCGCTCCCGCTCACCACCCAATCGCTCGATCTGGTGCGCTATCGCGTCGGATAACGCCTCTTTGAAGCCAGATTGGATGGCGAACAAAGCTTGAATACCCTTCAGTTGGTCAGGAATAGGACTTTCGTCAAGAATTACAGGTATAATAAAAATGTCATCAATCAACTTCTCTTGGTATTTGTCCAAGGAAATTCTTAGCCACCGTTGGATATAACCTCTGCGGTCGCGAGAATTTTTCGACCAAAGAATTACTATATAATGCCTGATCTATCCAGGGCGCGTTTAATTTCAAAATCCAAATTTTGCCCACCCTTGATTTTCTTGAAGTCGATCCAGCTGTCAAAACCGTTTTGCTTAAGCAGTCGTACAACTCACCGGCGGCCTCGCGATCCGGCTTGGCATAGCTAATGAAAACTTGAAAAGTGCTGTCCAATAGCCAGTCCTCTCTTGCGAATCGTCGAAATTATAGGGGTGTGACCCACCGGAATCTAGGCGGCGAACCCGAGCGCCGGCGACCAAAAATGCGACCAGCGCAGGCTTCAAAAAGTTCTTTGGACGGACTCAATGGTTGGCGGGAGCATATTGTCGAATGCTTGCCAGGCGGCGAAACGGTTGACCGCCGATGGGCATGCGGCAACGGACGTTTCACCTATCTAGCACGCTGCAAGCCCCTAAAGCTCAGATCGACTTGCGCAAACGGCTCTTTTGCACGATCCTCCGTCAACATTCGAGGGAGGGGATTATGAGTGTTGAAGAAAAACTCCGTGTTCTGGCCGACCGTATTAAAACGCATTCCAGCGCAATGCTTACCGAGGAGGCCTTAAAGACGGCAATAGTACTGCCGTTTTTGGCAGCTTTAGATTACGACGTTTTCAATCCTGATGAGGTCATCCCCGAGTTCTGCGCCGACGCAGTTGGAAAGAAAGGGGAGAAAGTAGACTACGCCATCAAAATCGACGGGGAGATCAGGATTCTTGTCGAATGCAAACCGATCACCACGGTACTCGATCGAGTGCATCTCGCGCAGCTGTACCGATACTTTTCCGTCACCAACGCCAAATTTGCTATCCTGACAAATGGCCGCGCCTTTCACTTCCACACCGACTTGGTTGCACCGAACAAGCTCGATGATCGCCCGTTCCTCACATTCGACCTGTCAGACCTACAAGGTCAATTGACATCAGAACTGAAGAAATTCGCGAAAGCTGATTTCAACGTAGATGGAATCCTCCAGTCCGCTCATCGATTGAAATACACTTCTGCAATCAAGAAAGAGATTGGGAGTGTGATGGAGAATCCGCCTGAGGATTTTGTTCGGATGGTGACAGTTGGACTTTACCAGGGTCGATTCACGGGCCAAGTTAAGGAGCAATTCACACCTATGGTCAAAGCAGCTTTTCGCGAGATTGTTCGGGAATCCGTCCAGTCGCGTCTATCCACTGCGTTGGCTGAAACTGAGGTTTCGGAGATTGGCACGGACGGAATTGGCGCCGAAGAAGAAGTCGTCACCACTGAGGACGAACGCGAGGGGTTTATGGTCGTCCGCGCAATCGTTCGCGACCTTCTGAAACCGGCAAGGGTAATCATGCGCGACCAGAAGAGCTATTGCGGTATCCTTGTCGACAACAACAATCGCAAGCCATTGGCCCGACTATGGTTCAACAGGACCGTAAAATATCTCGGGCTTTTCGATGGCGAGAAGGAAGACAAAGTCAAGATCGACTCGTTGGACGAAATCTACGATCACGCCGATCGCTTGCGAGCGACCGCGAAGGAATACCTTGCTGGAGCTATCGCCGCACCATCGATAGTTTCCTGACCCTCTGCATTCTCTGTGCTGCTTAGCAAGAGTCCGGCACACTATGTTCAGTGCCGTCCGGCAAGCGCATATGGTGGGACTGCAGGAGATCGACGACATGTGGAACATGCCGTCAACGCGAGGTTTCTCTCTGGGCCTGCGGCGTTGCCGGCGCGGAGTCTTCCGCTAGCCGCCCACCCCATCGTCCATCATCGTGCCGGTGAGTGCCTCATAGGCTCTGCTGCACAGCTGTGAATTCGGACAATCCTTCACGATAAGCACTGGCACCACGGTGAGAACCGCTGCGGCAAGGATTTGCAGGCAAAGACCGACCGCGCATACCTTCCTGCCGAACACACCGGCCAGGAAGAAGTAGAGACCCTGGGCCATGCAGGCTGCCGTCAGAATGCCCAGAAGCGTGCTGGTCGCTCTTGCGAAGGGCGTTATGTAGCCGTCGGGAAAACCCGACATGCCGAGATCCATCGACCATTGCAGCGCCAGTATGACGCTCAGCGCTGACCAGACGAGGGCCGTCGTGCGAGTGAACAGCGTCTGGTTTGGTTTGTTGCTCGGATCGGCCATCGGGATCACGTCGGGATTGCCTGCCGTGGCATGCGCAAGCCCTCGGTCAGATCAGCGAGACGTTGCCGCCGGGATGGCGTTCGAGCCGTCCGGCGAGGTCGAGCTCCAGCAGCACCATGAACACTTGAGCGGGATGCAGGCCGGTGTGACGGATGATCTCGTCGACTGCTACCGGCGTCGGGCCGAGCGCCTCGACGACGCGGTCGCGGTCGTCCTCGCGCGGCGGCGGTGTTGCTGAAAAGTCGGGCGGCTCTTCAAGCGGCGATGTCCTTGGCGACCAGCCGCCGACCAGCGGCGCTGTCGCACTGGTGATATCGGCGGCCTCGGTGACAAGGATGGCGCCGTCCTTGAGCAGGCCATTGGTGCCGGCGGCGCGCGGATCGAGCGGCGAACCGGGAACGGCGAAAACCAGCCGGCCCATCTCGCCGGCAAGCCGGGCGCTGATCAGTGAGCCGGAGCGCTGTGCGGCCTCGACCACCACCAATCCCAATGCAGCACCGGCGACGAGCCGGTTGCGGCGCGGAAAATCCTGTGCGCGTGGCTGCCAGCCAAACGGCATTTCGGAAATGATGGCGCCGCCGCGCTCGGCGATCTCGTCGCACAGGCCGGCATTTTCGGGCGGGTAGGGCAAATCGAGGCCGCCGGCGAGCACGCCGATTGTGCCAGTCGCAAGGCTGCCCTGGTGCGCGGCCGTATCGATGCCGCGCGCCAGGCCGGAGACGATGCCATAGCCGTCGCGGCCGAGATCCGCCGCCAGCATTCGCGCCATCTTGATGCCGGCCAGCGATGCGTTGCGGGCGCCGACGATGGCGACCGCTGGCAAGCGGAACACCGCGCTATTGCCCCTGACCGCGAGCAGCGGCGGCGGATGATCCATGCTTTTCATCAGCGGCGGATAATCCGCTTCGCCGATGCCGACGAAGCGGGCGCCAGCCCGCCGGGCGGTCTCCAACTCCGCCTCGGTCTCGGCAATGGACGGGATGCGGACGATTTTTTTGGCGCCACCCGAAATCATCAGCTCGGGCAGCATCGATAGCGCTGCTTCGGCCGAACCGAACCGGTTGATCAGGTCGCGAAAGGAAGCCGGGCCGACATTCGGCGTGCGGATCAGACGAAGCCAGCTCAGCCGCTGCCGGTCGCTGAGGCGCGGCCCGGCGGCGGGCTCGCTCACTCCTTGGCCCCGATCTTACCCTCGGTGCCGGCAAGCAGCCGCGCAATGTTGGCGCGGTGCTTTACGATGACGATTAGGCTCATCGCCGCGAAAAGCCCGGCAATCTGCGGCGTGCTCAGGAAATATAGCGCCATGGGCACCACGACTGCTGCCGTCAGTGCCGCAAGCGAGGAGAAGCGGAACAGGAAGGCCACCGCCAGCCAGACGACGGCGAAGATCAGCGCCGCCTGCCAGGCAAGGCCGATCAGCACGCCAAGGTAAGTGGCGACACCCTTGCCCCCCTTGAAGCCGAGCCAGACCGGAAAGAGATGACCTAAAAACGCGCCGAAGCCGGCCCAAAGTCCGAGCTCGGGCGCAAAGCCGCCTGCGATCACCACCGCCGCGGTGCCTTTAAGGGCGTCGAGCAGAAGCGTGGCCGCGGCCAAGCTCTTGTTGCCGGTGCGCAGCACATTGGTGGCGCCGATGTTGCCGGAGCCGATGTTGCGCACGTCGCCAAGGCCGGCGGCACGGGTGATCAGCAGGCCAAACGGGATCGAGCCGAGAAGATAGCCGAACACCAATGCCAAGACGGGACTGTAAGCCATTGTTCCCCCGAACTTTCCTTGGCTGAGCGGATTTTAAGCCGTGACGCCTGTTTTCGTCCTAGGCCGAAAACACTGTGCGGCCCGCCACCATTGTTTGCAAGACCTTGCCTTGCAGTCGCGCGCCTTCGAAACAGGTGTTTTTCGAGCGTGAGCGGATGCCGCTCTCGCTGACGACCCATGGCTCGTCCAGATCGACGAGCGCAAGGTCGGCCGATACCCCCGGTTTCAGCGTGCCGCCGGGCAGGCCGAACAATCTTGCCGGCGCGGTCGACAGTGTCTCGACCAGCCGGAGCAGCGTCACGTCGCCATTGTGATAGAGCCGCAGCGCTGCGCCTAGCAGCGTTTCCAGGCCGATGGCGCCGGCCGCGGCATCGGCAAAGGGAAGGCGCTTGGTGTCGACGTCCTGCGGGTCGTGCGAGGAGACGATGAGATCGATGGTGCCGTCCTTGATCGCTTCGATCATCGCCAGCCGGTCTTCCTCGGCGCGCAGCGGCGGCGTCAGCCGGAAGAAGGTGCGGTACTCGCCGACATCATTCTCGTTGAGCGACAGATTGTGGATCGACACGCCTGATGTGACATTGGCGCCATCGGCTTTCGCGCGTGCTACCGCGCTTGCCGCCATAGCCGTCGAAATCTTGGCAGCGTGATAGGCGCCGCCGGTCAGGCGAGCCAACGCGAGATCGCGCTCCAAGGGGATCGATTCGGCTTCGCGCGGAATGCCGGCAAGGCCAAGCCAGCTTGCGTAAAGGCCTTCGTTCATCACGCCGGCCGAAGCGAGGTCGGCGTCTTGGGTTTCATGCGCGATGACGCCACCGAAATCGCGCGCATAGGTCAGCGCGCGGCGCATCACCAGCGCGCTGGCAATAGAATGCCGGCCATCGGTGAAGGCGACCGCGCCGGCCTCGCGCAGCAGGCCGAATTCGGTCATCTCGCGGCCTTCCAGCCCCTTGGTGATCGCTGCTGCCGGCAAGATGTTGACGATTGCGGTGTCCTTGGCGGTGCGCAGCACGAACTCGACCAGTGCGACATTGTCGATCACCGGGTCGGTATCGGGCATCATGACGATTGAGGTGACGCCGCCGGCCGCCGCAGCGATGCTCGCCGAAGCAATGGTCTCCCGGTGTTCGCCGCCGGGTTCGCCGATGAAGACGCGCGCGTCGATCAATCCGGGGATGATAGTCTTGCCGGCGCAGTCGATGATGGTGGCGCCGTCGGGCGCGCCCTGGTTCAAGGCCGCCTTGCCGGCGGCAACGATTTTGCGGCCTTCAACGATGACGGTGCCGACCTCATCGATGCCGCGCGACGGGTCGACGATGTGGGCCCGGCGGAAGACCGTAATGCTCATTAGGCGCGGCCCTCGTGATTTCGACGGGGGTCGAGCAGCGCTTCCATAACCGCCATGCGCACGGCGACGCCCATCTCAACCTGTTCCTGGATAACGCTTTGCGGGCCGTCGGCGATCTCGGAGGCGATCTCGACGCCGCGGTTCATCGGGCCGGGATGCATGACCAGCGCACCGTCCTTGGCCGCCTTCAGCTTCTCCGCGTCGAGGCCGAAATAGCGGAAATATTCGCGCACCGACGGTACGAAAGCGCCTTCCATGCGTTCGCGCTGCAGGCGCAGCATCATTACCACGTCGGCGTCCTTCAGACCCTCGGCCATGGAACGTGTGACGATGACGCCCATCTTCTCGATGCCGGCGGGCAAAAGCGTCGAAGGGGCGACGACCCTGACCTGGGCACCAAGCGCGTTGAGCAGGATGATGTTGGAGCGGGCCACGCGCGAATGCAGGATGTCGCCGCAGATCGCCACGATCAGCTTCGACAACGGACCCTTGACGCGGCGGATGG
This sequence comes from Mesorhizobium sp. M0998, assembly GCF_040318885.1. Classification (NCBI taxonomy): domain Bacteria; kingdom Pseudomonadati; phylum Pseudomonadota; class Alphaproteobacteria; order Hyphomicrobiales; family Phyllobacteriaceae; genus Mesorhizobium; species Mesorhizobium sp. M0998. The sequence goes on along the minus strand of NZ_JAMYND010000031.1, from coordinate 69,733 downwards.
TCAGTGCGTCGAGCAGCGCCTGGGTAGGGTGCTCATGGGCGCCGTCGCCGGCATTGACCACCGAACAGCCAACTTTTTGGGCAAGAAGTGCTGCCGCGCCGGCCGATTGATGGCGGATGATCAATATGTCGGGACGCATGGCATTCAGCGTCATCGCCGTATCGATCAGCGTCTCGCCCTTTTTCACCGACGAACTCGCTACGGACATGTTCATGACGTCGGCGCCGAGCCGTTTGCCGGCCAGCTCGAATGACGATTGCGTACGGGTCGAGGCTTCGTAGAAGAGATTGATCTGGGTGCGGCCGCGCAGCGTCGATGTCTTCTTGTCCGACTGCCGCGAGATGGCAACGGCCCTGTCCGCCCGGTCGAGCAGAAGCTCGATGTCGGCAGGGGAAAGATCGCGGATGCCCAGAAGATGGCGGTGGGGATAAAGCGGCAGGGACGATGCGTCGGTCATCTCAAGTCGCTGCTATAGGGGGGAGGCTCCGCGGCTGCAAGCACCGGCTTGGGATTGGATTGGTTCTCCCCGGTATTTTCGTCGCGCGCCGCCGGCCATAGGCTATAAACCGCGATGACTTTGGATTCGCAGACTTCAGGTGATAAGGACGAAGCGTGACCGACGACGTGACCAACCAGCCGCCGCCGCTGGCCGGCGGCAACGCCTGGCGGGGCGATCCGTTGCTGATCCAGCTAGCCGAGCGCTTTTCCGATCCGGTGCGCAAGGACCTCGACGGGCTTGGCCGTTTCGTTCTGACCCATGAGGCGCAGGAACTGGCCCGTCTTGCCAATGTCGAGACGCCGAAGCTCAGGACCCACGACCGCCAGGGTCGGCGCATCGACCAGGTCGAGTTTCACCCCGCCTATCACGCACTGATGCGCCGCTCGGTCGCCAACGGGCTGCATTCGTCGGTCTGGGAGAATGGCGATGCCGAGATAGGCCGCCGCCATCAGGTGCGCGCCGCGCGCTTTTACCTCACGGCTGAGCTCGAGACCGGGCATCTCTGCCCGATCACCATGACCAGCGCTTCGCTGGCGGCGCTGATGGCCAGCCCGAAGCTGTTTCGCGAATGGGCGCCCCGGGTGACGACGCGCAAATACGATCAAAGCCAAAAGCCGCCGGTCGAAAAAGCCGGGCTGACACTCGGCATGGGCATGACCGAGAAGCAAGGCGGCACCGATGTCCGCGCCAACGTCACCAGGGCGGAGCGCGCGGGCAGCGGGTTTTATCGCCTGACCGGCCACAAATGGTTCATGTCGGCGCCGATGTCGGATGCCTTCCTGGTGCTCGGACAGGCGCCGGAGGGACTGTCGTGCTTTCTTGTTCCCCGCCTGCTCGGCGACGGATCCGGCAACGGCTTCCGCTTTCAGCGGCTGAAGGACAAGCTCGGCAACCGCTCCAATGCCTCGTCGGAGGTGGAATTCGTCAACGCTATCGGCGAGATGGTCGGCGAGCCGGGCGCGGGCGTGAAGACGATCATGGACATGGTGACCCTGACGCGGCTCGACTGTGCCGTCGCCTCATCGGCGATCATGCGGGCCGGACTGGCCGAGGCCGTCCACCACACGCGTCACCGCAAGGTGTTTGGAACCAATCTGGTCGAGCAGCCGCTGATGCAGCGGGTGCTGGCCGATATGGCGCTCGACGTTGCCGCCGCTACCGCGCTGTCGTTCCGGCTGGCGCGCTCCTTCGACGAGGCGGCCGGCGACCGCGGCGAGGCGGCCTTCGCGCGCGCCATGACGCCGGTCGTCAAATACTGGGTCTGCAAGATTGCGCCGCCGCTGCTCTATGAAGCGATGGAGTGCCTCGGCGGCAATGGCTATGTCGAGGAGGGGCCGCTCGCCCGCTACTATCGCGAAGCTCCGGTCAACGCGATATGGGAGGGATCCGGCAACGTCATGGCGCTCGACGTGCTACGTGTGCTGGGGCGTGCACCCGGCCTGTTCGATGACGTGCTGGCCGGCATCGACCGCGATCTCGGCGCCGGCGGACGCGGCACCGTCGGCGTGCTCAAGGCGGCAATGCAGGTCGCTGCAACCGACGAGGGCTCGGCGCGGCTCTTGACCGAGCAATTGGCATTGTCGGCGGCGGCGGCAGAGCTTCGCAGGCTCGGGGCAGGGCGGATCGCCGACGCCTTCGTCGAAACGCGCCTCGCCGGCCAGTGGCGCAATACCTATGGCATGATCGATTCCCGCCATGATGCGCGCATGATCATCGATACGCTCTACCCGCCGATCAACTAAGGGCCGTCGCCCAATTCGCAGCCGCTCTCGCGAGCCTGTGGATGGCCGTTAACCTTAACGAATGGTTTCCATTGCGGCGGCCGGTGGCAAAGCCCAGGGTTATGGTTAAGGCAAGGATTGTTCAGCTTGAGCGGCTTTGCCCTGCGAAGCAGGAGAGTCATGCGGCATATTCTGAGCTCTTTTCTGGCATTGCATTGGGCGGCCGTTTTCGCCCTGCTGGCGTTCATTTGCATCGACGGGAATCGAGGCGTGGCGACGGCCCTTGGCGTACTGGGCGTTCCCGTCCAGAACACTCGATTTGCCGATCTCGAAAACGCCGTCGTCGTGGCGCCGCTCGCCGTGGCACTGCTTGTCGTCGCGGTGCTGTTCTGCTGGGCCTTTGTTGAAGCACTGACCAGCGACACGGCCAACCCGGATCCCGCCGACAGCGTCATGCGAATCGCCTTCATTTCCGCCTTAGGCGTGCTGTCGCTGATCGTCATCGGCGGCGCCGCGCAAGGCATCAATGGGCTGTTCATGATTGTCGCGGTGCAATTGGCGGCACTTCTGGCGTCCTATGTCGCGGTGCTCGCGGAGCGGCGGTCGACCGTTGCCGCGGCAGTTCCAGGGACCGGCGAAATCCGAGCGGCCGCGCATGTCATGGCCAAGGCAGCGGCGCATAATTCCTCGCTTGCCCGCATTTCCGGCCGGCTGGATTCGAGGGATGACCGCTGATGCGCACCTTGTTCGCGCTGTGGGCGGCTCCGCTCCTCTTGTTTTGGGGCTGGTTCTTTCTGTCGCTCAACGACATCAATTTCGGCTATGTCATGCTGAGCCGCCAATTACACGATCTCGTCTTCCAGCTCTATGGACAGATGCTCGGCGTTGATCCGGCGCTTATTCCGGGCATGGTGGCGAAAGCTTGCGTATTCGACGGGGTGCTGCTGGTGGCGTTCTGGGCATTTCGCCGCCGCAAGACGATTGGTGGCTGGATCACGGCGATGCGCAACCGCTATTTCGACCAGGCATCGACGCCGAGCGCCTGAAGCCGGTCGAGAACGCCCTGGAGGATGAAAGCGGCCGCCGCTGAATCGATCTTGCCGGCGCGTTTCTTGCGGGAAAAATCCATCTCGATCAGTGTTCGCTCGGCCGCCACCGTCGACAGCCTTTCGTCCCAAAAGACGAACGGCAGATCGGTCAATCCAGCCATGTTGCGGACGAAAGCGCGGGATTTTTGGGCGCGCGGGCCTTCCGAGCCGTCCATGTTGATGGGGAGGCCGATTGCCACGGCGCCGGCATTCTCCTTCTGCAACAGGGCGAGCAGCACTGCGGCATCGAGCGAGAATTTCTTGCGCATGATGACGGGGCGCGGGTGCGCGAACGACAAGCCGCGGTCCGAAACCGCCACGCCGATCGTTTTGTCGCCAAGGTCGAGACCGGCCAGGGTCTTGCCGCCGCCCAGCCGGGCCGGCAACTCCTCGATGGTGATGATGCCCAACGGCTTTTCCTTTGACCGCGACGCCGCACGTCCTATACGCGCAAAGCGTGCGCGGCACTTTAATTTCGCCGTCGGCGTTCTATCCTCTACCGAAGCAAAAATCGAGGAAAGCATTGATGAAACTGACCTGGTACGGACATTCGGCATTCAGAATCGAAATCGAAGGCGCGAAAATCCTCATCGACCCCTATCTGGTCGGCAATCCGTCATGGGCGGGCGGCTGGGAAGGGCCGGCCGAAGGGATCACGCACGTGTTGCTCACCCATGGCCACAGTGACCACATCAGCGGCGCCGTCGAAGTGCTCAAGAAGAGCGGCGCGATGCTGGTCGCCAATTTCGAGATTTGCATGTACCTGGTCGGCAAGGGTGTCGGTGACAAGCAGATCAATCCCGGCAATATCGGCGGCACCGTCGATTGCGGCGGCTTCACCACCACCTTCGTTCAGGCTCTGCATTCATCGTCCTTTCCGGGCGAGGGTGGCCAGAATACCTATCTCGGCAATCCGGGCGGGCTCGTCCTGCACTTTCCCGAGGACAAGACGCTTTATCATATGGGCGACACCGACATTTTTTCCGACATGGCGCTGATCAACGAGTTGCACGAACCGAAGATCGGCATCGTGCCGATCGGCGACCGCTTCACCATGGGTGGCGCGGTAGCAGCCCTTGCCTGCCAGCGTTTCTTCAAGTTCGAGACGGTCGTTCCCGCTCACTTCGGCACATTTCCGATGATCGATCAGACCGCCGACAAATTCGTGGCCGGGCTGGATGGATCGGGTGTGAAAGTTGCGTTGCCGAAGATCGGCGAGACGATTACGCTGTAAAGAAAGCCGGTCCGGAACGATACGATGCGCTTGAGAAATTCTCTTTGCATTTCAATGCTGGTTGCCGCGTCGCCGACGCTGGCCGCGGAAAATTTCATCGAGGGCGTCTATCTGCAATCGGAGGACCTCTGCGCGCAGGCCAAAAAGGATACGCTGCAGACGGTGATCGAGGGCGGCAATATCGTGCTGTCGGCAAATGGCCTGGAAAGCATCGAATATAATTGTGAATTCCTGCAGATCACCAAAGCGACACGCTCACCGAGCTGGGCGGTGACCGCTATATGCCAGGAGCCGGGCTACGTCTTTCCCGATGTTCTCTCACTGACACAGATGAGCCCGACGCAGATCGACCTGGTATCGGTTCGGCCTGCCGCCGACGAAGGCGAGCAGAGCGGCAACGGCGGCAGTTATTTCCTCTGCGACGGCGTGGCGATGCCATAGGGCGGTTGAAGGCACGATGCATGTTGCGCGGCACGCGCCGCGCCGCTATAGCGCTGGTTTTCCCGAGGCACAAACATGTCCGTTGATATAAAAACCGTGAAGCGCGTCGCGCATCTTGCCCGTATTGCGGTGAGCGAGGAGGATGCAGAGCGCATGACCGGCGAATTGAACGCCATTTTGGGCTTTGTCGAGCAGTTGAACGAGGTCGATGTTTCCGCCGTCGAGCCGATGACCTCGGTCACGCCGATGGCGATGAAAAAGCGCCAGGACGTCGTCACCGACGGCGGCAAGGCAGCCGACATCGTCGCCAATGCACCGGCGACCGAAGAAAATTTCTTCCTTGTGCCGAAGGTCGTGGAGTAGCAGGCCGATGGCAATCGACATCGCGGCTGAGACGCCGCTGCAGGACGATGTGCGTGGGCTGATCGAGGAGCTCAACGCCACATTGCTGGAGCTGACGCCGCCAGAGCATTGCTACCACTTGACGGTCGAGCAGATGGCGGACCGCAACACGACCGTCTTCATCGCCCGCGACAACGGCCTTGCCATCGGGTGCGGCGCACTGAAGCGCCACGATGCTGTCGTAGGCGAGGTCAAGCGCATGTATACGCGACCGTCGCATCGCGGCCACAAGATCGGCGCGAAGATTGTCGAGCGTATCGAGGCGCTGGCGCGCCAAGAAGGGCTTAAGCGTCTGGTGCTGGAGACGGGCGACCGTCATCCCGCCGCCTGGACCGTCTACGAACGCGCCGGTTTTTCGCGCTGCGGCCCGGTACTGGATTATCCCGATTCCGAGTGGTCGGTGTTTTACGAAAAGAGCCTTGCCTGATGAGCGACCTTACCCAGCTGACGATTTCGCAGGCCCGCGCCAAATTGCGCTCCAGGGAGATCACAGCCACCGAAATCACCGAGGCTTATCTATCGGCGGTCGAGCGAGCCAATCCGGCGCTCAATGCCTACGTCGTGGTCACCGACGACAAGGCGCGCGACATGGCCAAGACCTCCGACGCGAAACTGGCCAAGGGCGAGGGCGGGTCGCTCGAGGGTATCCCGCTCGGCATCAAGGATTTGTTCGGCACCGAAGGCGTCCACACCCAGGCCTGCAGCCATGTGCTGGACGGCTTCAAACCGCGCTACGAATCGACGGTCACCGCCAATCTGTGGGCGGATGGTGCCGTCATGCTCGGCAAGCTCAACATGGACGAGTTCGCCATGGGCTCGTCCAACGAGACCTCGCATTACGGGCCGGTCATCAATCCGTGGCGGCGTTCGCGCTTCGACACGGTGGTAATGCCGACGACACATCAGGGCGAGGGCGGTTTCGTTTCGGCCGGTGGCACCAAGACCGCGCGCACGTTGGACAATGCCCAACTGGTGCCGGGCGGTTCGTCCGGGGGCTCGGCGTCAGCCGTCTCGGCCTTCCTGTGCGCCGGCGCTACCGCGACCGACACCGGCGGCTCGATCCGCCAGCCCGCCGCCTTCACCGGCACGGTCGGCATCAAGCCGACCTACGGCCGCTGCTCGCGCTGGGGGATCGTAGCTTTCGCCTCGTCGCTCGACCAGGCCGGGCCGATCGCGCGCGACGTCCGCGATGCCGCGATCCTGTTGAAGTCGATGGCTTCGGTCGACCCGAAGGACACGACCTCCGTCGACCTGCCGGTGCCGGATTACGAGGCGGCGATCGGCCGCCCGATCAAAGGCATGAAGGTCGGCATCCCAAAGGAATATCGTGTCGATGACATGCCCGCGGAGATCGAGGCGCTGTGGCAGAAAGGCATTGCCTGGCTGCGGGATGCCGGCGCCGAGATCGTCGATATCTCGCTGCCGCACACAAAATACGCGCTGCCGGCCTATTACATCGTGGCGCCGGCCGAAGCCTCGTCCAACCTCGCCCGTTACGACGGCGTCCGCTATGGCTTGCGCGTGCCCGGCAAGGACATTGTCGACATGTATGAAAAGACCCGCGCCGCCGGCTTCGGGCGGGAGGTCAAGCGCCGCATCATGATCGGCACCTATGTGCTTTCCGCCGGCTACTACGATGCCTACTATCTGCAGGCGCAGAAGGTTCGAACCCTGATCAAGCGTGACTTCGAAAATGTGTTTGCAGCAGGCGTCGACGTCATCCTGACGCCGGCAACACCTTCCGCTGCCTTCGGCATCGCCGACGAGGACATGGCCGCCGACCCGGTCAAGATGTATCTCAATGACATTTTTACGGTGACGGTGAACATGGCCGGCTTGCCCGGTATAGCGGTTCCAGCCGGGCTCGACGCCAAGGGGCTGCCGCTCGGCCTGCAGCTGATCGGCCGGCCTTTCGACGAGGAAACGCTGTTCCAGACTGCCCACGTCATCGAAAAGGCGGCCGGCACATTTCAGCCGGAAAAATGGTGGTAGGATCGTTTCTCATCTGAGGGGGTGAGGGATGTTCTTCTATGTCTCCAAGATTCTCTGGCTCTTCGTCCAGCCGCTTAATCTCGCGATCATCCTGCTGCTGGCTGGATTGCTTGCGGCATTGGTCGGGCGCAAGAGGCTGTTTGCCACCGGCAGCGTGCTGGCATTCCTTGTCCTTGCACTCTCGGCGTGGACCTCGCTCGGCGCAGTGATGCTTAATCCGCTCGAGGAGCGTTTCCCCAAGCCACCGCTGCCGGAACGAGTTGACGGAATCGTTGTGCTCGGCGGCGGTATGGAGAGCGCCATCAACTTCGTCCGCGGTGGCTATGAACTCAACGCCAGTGGCGACCGATTGGTCGAGGCAGCCGTGCTGGCACGGCGTTTTCCGACAGCGAGGGTCGTCATTTCAGGTGGCCCCATTGCAATGGTCCGCGAAGACGAGGGCGATGCGGCGACAGCTCCACGCCTGTTCACTGCGCTCGGCGTGACGGCCGATCGGCTGGTCCTTGAGGGCAAATCACGCAACACCTACGAGAATGCGGTCTTCACCAAGCAACTGATCACGCCAAAACCGGGCGAGACCTGGCTGCTGGTGACCTCGGCCTTCCACATGCCACGCGCCAAGGCGCTGTTCGACAAAGCCGGTTTTGCGACGGTTCCGTGGCCGGTCGACTACCGCACCTCCGGCAGGGAAGGCATCGGCCTGTTCCGCACGGATGCCAACGAAGCACTGCAGACCACAACCATCGCGACCCGTGAATGGATCGGGCTGATTGCCTACTGGCTGTCGGGCCGGATAGACCGGCCTTTTCCGGCGCCGGATGTTGGGCCGGGCGGCTGACCGAGCACCGCCTGCCGCGCCGCCGAGAAAAACTGGCGGCGCACCAGCACCGCCAGGAGCAGCAGCGTCGACAGGACGAACACCGCGGGATCGACGAACCAGCCAAGATAGCCAATCGAGAAGAACACGCCGCGCAGGCCCGAATTGAAATGCTTTCCGGCCAACATGTTCATGCGCGCGGCACGCCACACCGCCGTTTCGGTGACCGGATTGCGCGACGCCTCGCCATGCGGAATCGGCACGGCGCCGATCAGGATCGAGCAATAGTTGAACAGCCGGTAAGCCCAGCCGAATTTGAAGAAGGAAAAGGCCAGGATCAGCACCAGCCCGAGCACCTTCGTCTGGAAGGCTGCGCGTGAGGACGTGGCGCCAAACGGCAGGTCGCTCAGCACGGTCAGAACCTGATCGGAGGCGCCGAGCAGGGCAAAACAGCCGCCGATCGCAATCAGCGAACTGGAGGCAAAGAAGGCGGTCCCCTGTTGCAGCCCGCTCATGATGGCGGTGTCGACGATGCGGATCTCGCGTTCGGCCATGGTCCGCATCCAGGCCTCGCGCTGCGTGTTCATAGCCCTCGTCAGCGACATGCGGCTGACCAGCATTCCATCGGCGGCGAGCGTATGCAGCACCCACGCGGCAAGGAAGAACCCCAGCGCCGCAAGGTCGGCCGTCGATAGGTGAAAGGAATCGCTCATGCGTTGCTTTTACCACAGGCGGCAGTAATGCTTCGATGGCCGAAGTTGGAATGTCGCTGCCGGAGCAAACAAGGTCGGCAGGCGCAGCGCCGCAATCTTCAAAACAGCGGAAAACATCATGGGAATTCCTATATGTAGACCTCAACAGGGTCCCAGGAGAAAACGCCCACGTGTTCCTTTCGGTTTTCGACTTGTTCAAGATCGGCATCGGCCCATCGAGTTCGCACACGATGGGGCCGATGACGGCCGCGCGGCGGTTTCTCGACGAGATTGCGGGAGACGACTGGCCGCGCCCGGCCGGCGCCAAGGTCGACCGGATCGCTGCCAGCCTGCATGGCTCGCTCGCCTACACCGGCATCGGCCATGGCTCCGACCGAGCCGTGGTGCTCGGCCTCGCGGGCCAGACGCCGCAGACGGTGGATCCCGACCTAGCAGACGGCATCGTCGCTGGCATCGCCGCCGAGAAACGGATTTCGCCGCCCGGCCATCCGTCCTACCGTTTCGACCCGGCAACGGATCTTGTGCTGGATCGCAAGACGCCGCTGCCGGGTCACGCCAACGGCATGGCCTTCTCTGCCCATGATGCCGGCGACCGGTTGCTGCTGAGGCGCGTCTATTATTCGATCGGCGGCGGCTTCGTAGTGTCCGAGGAAGAACTGCAGCGGATGAAAGCAAGGGGCTCGGCGACAACCGAAGGCAAGAAGGTTCCGTATCCGTTCAAGAACGCCGTCGAAATGCTGTCCATGGCAGCGAAAAGCGGGCTTTCCATTGCCGAGATGAAGCGCGTCAACGAGGAGACACAGATGTCGCGCGGGGAGCTCGACGCCGGCCTCGACGGCATCTGGAGCGCCATGAAGGGCTGCATCGAGCGCGGCCTGTCGCAAGACGGCATCATGCCAGGCGGACTCAAGGTGCGCCGCCGTGCCCGGATGCTGCACGACAAGCTGCAGGAGCAATGGCAGCAGAACCGGCCTAACCCGCTGCTCGCCAACGACTGGCTGTCGATCTATGCGATGGCGGTCAATGAGGAGAACGCTGCCGGCGGCCGTGTCGTCACCGCGCCAACCAATGGGGCGGCCGGCACTCTGCCCGCAGTGCTGCGCTACTGGTTGCATTTCCATCCCGAAGCCGACCAGCCCAGCATTCGCGATTTCCTGCTGACGGCGGCGGCCGTCGGCGGCATCATCAAAACCAATGCTTCGATCTCGGGGGCGGAAGTCGGCTGCCAAGGCGAGGTCGGTTCGGCTTCGGCAATGGCTGCGGCGGGATTGTGCGCCGTCATGGGCGGCACGCCCGAGCAGGTCGAGAATGCTGCCGAGATCGCGCTGGAACATCATCTCGGCATGACCTGCGATCCGGTCGGCGGCCTGGTGCAGGTGCCGTGTATCGAGCGCAACGCGCTTGGTGCCGTCAAGGCGGTGACCGCCGCTTCGCTGGCCATCAAGGGCGACGGCGTTCATTTCGTGCCGCTCGATGCCGCGATCGAGACGATGCGCCAGACCGGCCTCGACATGAACGAAAAGTACAAAGAAACCAGCCTTGGCGGATTGGCCGTCAATGTCGTGGAGTGCTGAGCGCCAATCTGGCGGCATGGACCACCACTGTGGAGAAGTCGATCAGGCCGTTGACGCGTTCGCGTGCTGGACTAAACCTTAAACGATGTCTCTCAATCTCATAAAGCTTTGCGTCGGCTGTGACAGCGTCGAGGATCTGGAAGAGTGGATTGCCTTCCGTCTCGACGAGCGGCGCCGCGCCGGCGAACCGGCCGAGCACTACCACACCACCCGCATGGTGCCGACGCGTGGCGCCGAGATTACCGACGGCGGCTCGCTCTACTGGGTGATCAAGGGCAATGTCCAATGCCGCCAGCTGATCACCGAAATCCGGCCCTTCACCGATGACGAGGGCATCGGCCGTTGCCATCTGATCCTCGATCCCGAGGTCGTGCGCACTGACTGGCAACCGCGCCGTGCATTCCAGGGGTGGCGCTACCTGAAGCCGGCGGACGCGCCGGCCGATCTCGGCAAGGGCAAAGCCGGGCTGATCGAGATGCCGCCGAAGCTCAGGCGTGAGCTTGCCGATCTCGGCCTGCTCTGACGCCGAGAAGCGCAACGCCAAGACCACCAGCCGAAGCGCTGTCCGCAGGTGCCATCATCACAGGTCCTCCAGGTCGCCTCATCTGGGCTTGCAAGCCGGGGGACAACGCCACATCTTGAATGTCATGAGCGACAAGAAGCAGCCCGTGCCTGCAAGGGCCAATCCTGCGCCGGTCGAGTCTCAATCGAGCACCGGCGAGATCGACGCGTTTCTCCGTCAGGCAAGGACGCTCGCTGCATCCGCCACCGGTTCAGGCAGGCTGATCCTGTCCCTCGACGCGACAATGAGCCGCCAGCCGACCTGGGATCTCGCCTGTGCGCTGCAGGCCGAGATGTTCGACGCCGTCGGCAAGGCCGGGGCGCTCAAGGTTCAACTTGTCTATTTTCGCGGCCTTGGCGAGTGCCGCTCATCCGCATTCGTCACCGATACCGCAGCTCTGAAACAGCTGATGACGCGCATCAACTGCCGCAGCGGCCGTACCCAGATCGGCAAGGTGCTCGCCCACGCGCTGAAACAGACGGCGGCGGCCAAGGTCAACGCGCTGGTCTATATCGGCGACGCGATGGAAGAAAACATAGATGATCTGGCCGAAAAGGCCGGCAGCCTCGGTCTGCACGGCGTTCCTGTCTTCGTCTTTCAGGAGGGCCATGATGCCGCTGCGGAAAAGGCGTTCAAGGAAATTGCGCGGCTGTCGAAAGGGGCCTGGTTCAGGTTCGATCGGCGGGCTGCCGCGACGTTGGCCGGCCTGCTTTCGTCCGTCGCCGTGTTTGCCACCGGCGGGCTGAAGGCACTGGAGGCCCGGGGCAGGCCGGAAGACCGACTGATGATCGAGCATATGCGGGGCGGCGGAAACTGATGGGCGCGATTATCGCTTTCGTAGCATTGCTTCTGGTGTTTCTCGGCATGCTCACCATCTTCCTGCGCGCCGATCCGGCGAAGCTTGCAGGCGGCATGAGGACGCTTGGACCTGTGCTGCTCGGGCTGGTCGGCGTCGCCGTGCTGCTGGTCGGGCGCGAGGGCATCGGGGGCTTGATCCTGTCGGCTGCGCTCGCCTGGTACGGCTCCATGCGCATGAATCGGCCGGCAGCCAAACTGGCGGCGGGCAAGCGTTCGACAGTTCGTACGGCGGCGCTTGAGATGGAACTCGATCACGATACCGGCGGCCTCGAAGGCCTTGTGCTGGCCGGGCGCCATGAAGGCAAGATGCTTGGCTCGATGGGGCTTGCCGAATTGCAGCAACTCTATCGCGAACTCTCCGGCGATCCGGAGAGCCGCCAATTGCTAGAGACGTATCTTGACGGCCGATTTCCCATCTGGCGCAAAGACGCTGATGCGAATGGTGGCGAAGGGCTGGGTGTTGCGCCAGGTTCTGGCGCCATGACTAAGGAGGAGGCCTACAAGATCCTTGGTCTTGAAGCGGGGGCTGCCGCGGCGGATGTCCGCAAGGCGCACCGCCGCCTGATGCAGCGCCTGCACCCCGATATCAGTGGCACGTCTTTCCTGGCGGCGCGGATCAATGAAGCCAAGGACGTCTTGCTCTCCAATCACAACTAGTCTCCTTCGACGCAAGAACTTCGGGACAGATATCGTTTCGCGCGCCGCTTACTGCTGGACGGCGTAGCACTCGATCTTCTTCTTTTTCAAAGCGTTGCAGGCTTTCCAGGCAGCCGTCTTCGAACCGAAACCACCGAACCGGGCGCGGTAGTAGGTGACACCGTCCTTGTCGAAGGCGACGGTGAAACCGGAGGCATCGGTCAGAACGGAGGGCGCCTGCTTCGTCGCTTTGTCGAGGAAAGCCTTCGCTTCGGCCTGTTTTGGCGAAGAGGCGACCTGTATTGCCCAGCCGGATGGCACCGACGCCGTGCTGACCGGATCGACCTCTGCCGCCGGTTCGGCATAGGCTGCGGCGACCCGGGCTGTCGCCACGTCGTCCACCGTCGACACAGCCGTCGTCTTGACCCTCTTGGCCTGAACGACCGGAGCGGTCTCTTCAACGACGGGCGCATTTTCCTCGACAAGAGAGGCAACGGCATCGTCGTCCGGCTTACTGTCCGGTGTCGGCGCGTCATGCTTCGGTAGAAGCACCTTGGCCAAGGCTGAAATCGGATTGCCGCCGCCGGCCTTGGCAATCAGCACGCCGCCGCCGCGCGACGACGCCTGCGGCATGTAGGCATTGATCAACCCGGCCATCTGGCTGTCGCGGCTGCCTCCGGACCTGCCGCCCATGACCACCGCTACGATGCGCCGATCGCCATCCGAGACCGAGGAGACCAGATTGTAACCGGAGGCGCGGGTGTAACCGGTCTTGATGCCGTCGACGCCCTTGATGCGTCCGAGCAGACGATTGTGGCCGTTGATGCGCTGCCGCCCGTAAAGAAAGGAGCGCTGCGAGAAATAGCCGTAATATTGCGGGAAATGCTCTCTCAGGGCGATGCCGAGCATCGCCATGTCGCGCGCGGTCGTGAACTGGCCGGGATCAGGCAAGCCGTTGGCGTTGCGGAAAACGGTTCCCCTCATGCCCAGCGCCCGCGCCTTGGCGGTCATCATGCGGGCGAAATTGGCTTCGTTGCCGCCGAGCGTCTCGCCAAGCGCCGTTGCGGAATCGTTTGCCGATTTGGTCACCATCGACAGGATCGCGGTCTCGACCGTGACCGAGCCGCCCCGCTTGACGCCGAGCTTCGTCGGCGGTTCGGCAGCGGCATTGGCCGAGAACACGACCGGGGAATTCTTGCTGATCCTGCCCTTCGCCAACGCCTCGAACGTCAGATAGAGCGTCATCATCTTGGTAAGCGAAGCCGGATAGCGCCGGCCATCGGCATCCGACGAATAAAGCACCTTGCCGGTCTTGGCATCGATGACGATGGCCGCCGACTTGGCCGCCATGGATGAAGCCGCGTCCGCGACGACGAAGCTCATCGCCATGGCGAGGATCATGATCGTTTTGAAGGGGGACACGGATTTGGAAACGAAGCCCGACAACGCCTTACGCACTGATAGTTCCTTTGAATTTCCGTTGCCTTGGAGGCGGCAAAGGGTCCTGCCTCACCTCCGGCCACGCTAACGCAGGCAGCGTTACCAATCCGTTTATGGTAACCGCCGCGTTCACCATTTTCTGTGGGATTGAGCTTCTCTTTATTCGAATCTTAGCGAATGCCGGCAGCTCACGATCCGCATTGCCGCGGGAATCTTGACTTTTGTGCACTGCACAATATATTTACACGCATTGCACAACGCGGCCCGGACAAGCCGCGTCTATCGTCCAAGGCAACCGTTCAAGGGAATGCGTGAAATGACCCAGACCTATGAAGATTTCAGCAAATACGGCAAGGAATTTGCGGACACCGGATTGAAGAGCTTCGCCTCGCTGTCCAAGGGGGCGCAGGCTATCGCCGCCGAGGCGGGTGAGTACACCAAGAAAAGCTTCGAAGCCGGTAGCGCCGCTGTCGAGAAGCTCTTTTCCGCCAAGTCGCTGGACAAGGCGATCGATATCCAGTCCGACTATGCCAAGCAGTCCTATGAGAGCTTCGTCACCGAGGCCACCAAGCTTGGCGATCTCTATGCCGAACTCGCCAAGGAAGCTTACAAGCCGTTCGAATCGATCGTCGCCAAGGCGAAGTAAATTCGACGAACATTCCGAGCCGGCCCTTGGGCTTGCAAAGACAGACCCGGTCGCGAACGCGCGGCCGGGTTTTTTCATGCCAGCTCGAAATCGGGGCCTGCGGTCTTCACGATTTGAAAAATCGGTCAAGTTTGGCCACCTAGCCATATTGTCAGCTAAACAGAAGGGCTTAAAATCGTCCATCGAACACCTACATGTCGAGCATGCATGAGGATTCGAAAGAGGCAGGACTACGTGACTATAGGTTTGACTGCCACGAGCTACGTGGTGCGAATGCAGAACGGCAGCAACGGCAATGAGGCCGGTCGCGGCACGGCCGTCATCACGCGCACAAAAACCAAGACCAAGAAGCCCAGTCTGTATCGGGTCCTCATTCTTAACGACGACTACACACCCATGGAATTCGTGGTCCACGTGCTGGAGCGCTTTTTCCAGAAGGACCGCGAAGCCGCCACACGCATAATGCTTCATGTTCACAATCATGGGGTGGGCGAGTGCGGGGTCTATACATTCGAGGTGGCCGAGACCAAAGTGTCTCAGGTCATGGATTTCGCCCGACAGAATCAGCATCCGCTGCAATGCGTGATGGAGAAGAAGTGAGGTAACATGCCGGCTTTCTCCCAAGGCCTGGAAAAGGCGCTTCACCAAGCGCTGACGCTCGCCAATGAGCGGCACCATGAATATGCAACCCTTGAACATTTGCTGCTCGCCCTGATCGACGACACCGAGGCGGCCGCTGTCATGCGTGCCTGCAACGTCGATCTCGACGAGTTGAAGCATACGGTCCTCACCTATATCGACACCGAGCTCGACAACCTCGTCACCGGCTACGATGAAGATTCCAAGCCGACTGCCGGTTTCCAGCGCGTCATCCAGCGCGCGGTGATCCATGTGCAGTCGTCAGGCCGCGAGGAAGTGTCCGGCGCCAACGTGCTCGTCGCCATCTTCGCCGAGCGCGAGAGCCACGCCGCCTACTTCCTGCAGGAACAGCAGATGACCCGCTACGACGCGGTCAACTACATCTCGCATGGCATCGCCAAGCGCCCCGGCGCTTCCGAGACGCGGACGCCGCGCGGCGCCGACGACGAGCAAGGCAGCCAGAGCGGAGCCGAGCCGCAAGAGGAAGGCGGCAAGAAGAAGCAGCAGCAGGACGCGCTGACTGCCTATTGCGTCAACCTGAACAACAAGGCCAAGGCCGGCAAGATCGATCCATTGATCGGTCGCGAGAGCGAGATCAACCGGACCATCCAGGTGCTGTGCCGCCGCTCCAAGAACAACCCGCTCTATGTCGGTGATCCTGGCGTCGGCAAGACGGCAATCGCCGAAGGCCTCGCCAAGCGCATCGTCGAGGGCGACGTTCCCGAAGTGCTGCACAATGCCACCATCTTCGCGCTCGACATGGGCACGTTGCTGGCCGGCACCCGCTATCGCGGCGATTTCGAGGAGCGGCTGAAGCAGGTCGTCAAGGAGCTCGAGGATTATCCCGGCGCCGTGCTGTTCATCGACGAAATCCACACCGTGATCGGGGCAGGGGCCACCTCCGGCGGGGCCATGGATGCGTCGAACCTGTTGAAGCCGGCGCTGTCTTCGGGCGCGATCCGCTGCATCGGCTCGACCACCTACAAGGAGTTCCGCCAGTTCTTCGAGAAGGACCGCGCGCTGGTGCGGCGCTTCCAGAAGATCGACGTCAACGAGCCGACTGTCGAGGACGCCATCGAGATCATGAAGGGCCTCAAGCCCTATTTCGAGGAGTTCCACAAGGTCCGCTACACGAGCGAGGCGATCAAGGCTTCGGTCGAGCTCTCGGCGCGTTACATCAACGACCGCAAGCTGCCGGACAAGGCGATCGACGTGATCGACGAGACCGGCGCCTCGCAGATGCTCGTGCCGGAAGCCAAGCGCAAGAAGACCATCGGTATCAAGGAGATCGAAGCGACGATCGCCACGATGGCGCGTATCCCGCCGAAGACGGTTTCCGCCGACGACGAGAAGGTGCTGCAAGGCCTCGACATCGAGTTGAAGCGCGTCGTCTACGGCCAGGACACCGCGATCACAGCGCTGACCTCGGCCATCAAGCTGGCGCGGGCCGGCCTGCGCGAACCGGAAAAGCCGATCGGCTCGTACCTGTTCTCGGGTCCGACCGGTGTCGGCAAGACGGAAGTGGCCAAGCAGCTCGCCGCCTCGCTCGGCGTGGAGCTGATCCGCTTCGACATGTCGGAATATATGGAACGCCACACCGTTTCACGGCTGATCGGCGCGCCTCCCGGCTATGTCGGCTTCGACCAGGGCGGCCTTCTGACCGACGGCGTCGACCAGCATCCGCATTGCGTGCTGTTGCTGGACGAAGTGGAGAAGGCGCATCCGGATCTGTTCAACATCCTGTTGCAGGTCATGGATCACGGCAAGCTGACCGACCATAACGGCAAGCAGATCGACTTCCGCAATGTCATCCTGATTATGACCACCAATGCGGGCGCGTCCGACGCGCAGCGCGCGGCCATCGGTTTCGGTTCGACCAAGCGCGAAGGCGACGATGTCGAAGCGATCAACCGGCTGTTCACGCCGGAGTTCCGCAACCGTCTCGATGCGATCATTCCGTTCGGCTCGCTGCCGGTGCCGGTCATCCATCAGGTGGTGCAGAAGTTCGTCATGCAGCTGGAAGCGCAGCTTTCCGAGCGCGGCGTGACATTCGACCTGTCGCAGGAGGCGATCGCATGGCTGGCCGACAAGGGCTATGACGAGCGCATGGGCGCCCGGCCGCTTGGCCGTGTCATCCAGGAGCACATCAAGAAGCCGCTGGCCGACGAGGTGCTGTTCGGCAAGCTCAAGAAGGGCGGCACGGTACGTGTCACCGTCGAGAAGAAGGAAACCGGCGAGACCGGCCTGAAGCTCGAATCGCTCGCCGACGAGGCGCCGGTGAAGCCGAAGAAGGAAGAGCCGGACGACGTGCCGAAGGCCAAGAAGGCCGTGGCGAAGAAGCCCGCCGCGAAAAAGGCGGTGGCGCCGAAGCCGGAGCCGAAAGGCAAGGATGGTGGCAAGCGCAGCCTTGTGCCGCAACTGCCGCGTAAGAACTGACGAATCCACAAATCAAAAAAAGCCCCGGCACCGGGGCTTTTTTTATGACATTTTCCGGTTAACCGCCCGGCGCCCGCCAGGGCGGTTGCGCCAGTTCAGCTTGCCAGCGCCATCCGTATCTTGCCGGCGTTTTCGGCCAGGACTTCAGGCTTTTCCATCTGTCCGCTGTGCGGCTTCAAGGGAATGCCCTCGAAGCGCGGAATGACATGGACGTGAAGGTGAAAGACAGTCTGCCCCGAAGCTGGTTCGTTGAACTGCATAACCGTGACGCCATCGGCATCGAAGGCCTTCTTTACGGCCCGCGCAACTTTCTGGACGTGAACGAAGAGCGGGCCAAGCACCGCCGGATCCGCGTCAAGCAGGTTGCGCGACGGTGCTTTCGGCACCACCAGCGTGTGACCCTGTCCTTGCGGCATCACATCCATGAAGACAATGACCGCGTCATCCTCGTAGACGCGGTGCGAAGGGATTTCTCCGCGCAGGATTTTTGCGAAGATGTTGCTGCTGTCATAGGTTGCTTCGGCCATGGCGCGCGCTCCGGTTCTTGGCTCGCTATCTCGTGTAGCGAAGCTGTTCCGGGCGGGCAAGACGATCGGTCGACATCGGCCATGCGGCCCGTGTGGCTGAGCGAGTTGGGTCTCGCTGCTCTACTCCGCCATGTCCTTGCGGAACGGGGTGTGCTCTTCCAGATATTCGCTCATCCGCTCGACTTCGCGCCGCTCGCGCTGGAGGTAGTCGGCCACTGCATTGCGCAGACCTGGATGGGCGATGTAGTGCGCCGAATGCATCGTCACGGGCCGGTAGCCGCGCGCCAGCTTGTGCTCGCCCTGCGCACCGGCTTCAACCACCTTCAGCTTGCGCGAGATGGCGAAATCGATCGCCTGATGGTAGCAGACCTCGAAATGCAGGAACGGGTGGTCCTCGATGCAGCCCCAATTGCGGCCGTAGAGCGCGTCTGAACCGATGAAGTTGATGGCACCTGCAATGTAGCGCCCGCTGCGTTTGGCCATGACCAGCAGGATGTCGTCGGCCATGCGTTCGCCGATAAGTGAGAAGAAATCGCGGTTGAGGTAGGGCCGGCCCCATTTCCTGCTGCCGGTATCCATGTAGAACGCGAAAAAGTCGTCCCAGGCCTTTTCGGTCAGATCCTTGCCGGTCAGCCAGTCGATCGAGATGCCGTCGGCGAGGGCCTCGCGCCGCTCTTTCTTCATTGCCTTGCGCTTGCGCGAGGCTAACGTTGTGAGAAAATCGTTGTAGCTCGAAAAGCCTTCGTTGAAGAAGTGAAACTGCTGGTCGGTGCGATGCAGGAAGCCGGCCGCCGCCAATACCTGGACGTCGTCCTCCGGCGCGAAAGTAACATGCGCGGAAGACACGCCGAGCTTATCCGTCACCGCCTTCAGGCCGGTCGCAAGACCGGCCTTGACGGTGGGGATGTCCTCGCCCCTGCCGACCAGCAGGCGAGGGCCGGTGACGGGTGTGAACGGCACCGCGCATTGCAGCTTCGGATAGTAGCGCCCGCCGGCGCGTTCGAACGCGTCCGACCAGCCATGGTCGAAGACATATTCGCCCTGGCTGTGCGACTTCAGATAGCAGGGGACCGCTCCGAGCAACATGCCTCGCGCGGTTTCCAGCCTGAGGTGATGGCCTTGCCAGCCTGTGCGCCGAACAGCGCAGCCGGAATCTTCCAGCGCGCTCAAAAAAGCGAATGAGACAAGCGGGTTGTAGCCGTATTCTGCATCGCCGCGTGTAGTGCCGCCGAGGCTGTCCCATTCAGCGCTGGTAAAGGCGCCGATGCCCGCGGCGATGCGGATCGACAGCTCCGCATTCGCCGTTTGTCTTTCACAGTCGTCCCCTTGATCCATGAGGCTTACTTAAGCTCGCTGCGGACCCATACAAGCCCGCTCAGGCAAGCCGTACCAGATCGGGCTCGAATCCTTCGAACGTCATCTGGTCGGCATATTTGAAGGTCAGGTCGACGGCAGGCTGGTCGTGCACGGTCCAGGTGATCACCGGCATACCGAGTCTCTCTCGCACGAAGGAGACGAACCGGTTCGGCAGGTCGCCGGCAGCGTAGGAGGTGAAGGCGATGTCATGCGCCAGCATGGCGAAATGCGCCTCGATCAGGTGGTTGTCGTTGCCGTAGGCGGTCAACCCGCCGGGTATGCCGGGTGCATATTTCGGGAACTCGCGGATCAGCCAATGGTCGAACGACATGATCGCGGTCTTGCCCTTGTAATGCTTGAGCATCTTGCCGACGCTTTCGACCAGGCCTTCGTCATGCCCGGCAGCACCTTTCAGTTCGACAACCATCGGCACACGGCCGTCGACCAGATCAAGCGCCTGCTGCAGCGTCGGCAAATGGTCGGCGGTGCCGCCGACCTTCAGCGCCGTGATCTCTGCAGCCGTACGCTGCCAGACGAAGCCATCCTCGCCGGTCAGCCGCCGCAGATCGCCATCGTGGATGATGACGGGGACGCCGTCGGATGACAGGTGCACATCGCATTCGATCGCGTAGCCGCGCTCGGCCGCCGCAGCGAAGGCGGAAAGGGTGTTCTCCCAGCGCGTCTTGTTCATGTCGTGGAGGCCGCGATGGGCGACGGGCCGGGCGGTCAGCCAGGAAAGATCGGTCATGGTTGCAGTCCCGGTCATTCGACTTCGAAGATCGCTTCGATTTCCACTGCGGCATTAAGCGGCAGGGAGGCGGTGCCGACGGCGGAGCGAGCGTGCTTGCCACGATCGCCGAGCACGGCGGCGAGAAAATCCGAGGCGCCGTTGGCAACCAGATGCTGTTCGACAAAATCCGGTGCCGAGGCGACGAAGACGGTGATCTTCACCAAGCGACGGATTTTCTCGAGATCGCCAAGTGCCGCCTGAGCCTGGGCCAATATGTTGATCGCACAGTATTTTGCGGCTTCCTTGCCGGTCGCGGTGTCGACATCGCGGCCAAGCAGTCCGCTCGCCTGGAGCTTGCCCTCCTTGAGCGGCAACTGCCCGGCGGTGAACAGCAGATTGCCGGTCCGGCAATAGGGCACGTAATTGGCGGCGGGCGCGGCGGCGGCCGGCAGCGCCACGCCGAGATCGCTTAGCCGCTTTTCGATTGTTTCGCTCATGCTATTTCCCTATTGCTTGAAGGTGCCGCGCAGGCCGGGCCGAAATTGCTATTTTTGCCTCGCTTCCGCCACGACTTTTTTTAAGCTGGACCATCTTTCCATGCGGCTTGCCACTAGCCGCGATGATCGGAGCACCCCATGCGCGCAACGCGCCTCGCATTCAACGCCGTTCTCTTGACAGCGGCTTCCTGGGCGGCTCCCGCTTTTGCCGTGCCTGCGCTGCAGGCGCATCGTGCTGTTTACGACATTTCACTCGACAAGGCTTCAGACCGTTCCGGCATTACCGGCATCACCGGCCGCATGGTCTACGAGTTCAACGGCTCGCCTTGCGAGGGCTATACGGTAAAGTTCCGTTTGGTGACCCAGATCGTAACCAGCGACAACACAAGGCTGACCGACCAGCAGATGACCACCTTCGAGGATGCCGAGGGCAAGACCTTCTCCTTCGTGAACAAATCCTTTGTCGACCAGAACCTCGACAAGGAGGTCAAGGGTACCGCAACGAAGGAAGCCAACGGTCTCAAGGTCGATATCGACAAGCCCGAGAAGAACAGCCTGGAACTCGCGCCGACCCAGTTCCCGACCCAGCAAATGGTCGAAATGATCGGCAAGGCGGAAAAGGGCGAGCGTTTCTACGAAACCAACCTGTTCGACGGCTCTGAGGACGCCAACAAGGTGGTGACCACCACCGTCGTCGTCGGCAAGCAAGCCGATGCCGACAATGCCGATCCGGAAGCGCCGGCGCTGGCCAAGCTCGCCACCGACAAATACTGGCCGGTCGACATCGCCTATTTCGATGATGCCGACAAAGGCGGCGAGGAGGTGCCGGAATACCGGATCAGCTTCAAGCTGCACAAGAACGGCATCACGCGCGATCTCGTCATGGACTATGGCGAGTTCTCGATGACCGGCAAATTGGTCAATCTGTCACTGTTCGATCAGCCTAAGACCTGCCCGTCTAAATAAGCTCGAGTGAACGGCAAGCCGCCGGCCGCTATCCGGGATAGTAGCGCTTAATCTTGCGGGGCAAGTCGCATCGACTTGAGCATGCCGCAATTGCCTATCAACGTTTTATTACGGTATGCGCCGCGGGGGAGCAGGTTGAGCAGGATCGACGTTTTTGTGGCGCCGCGGCCCAATGCGACACTGATCAACGCTATGACATTCGTCAACCGGATTGTCATGCTGCACGGCATTCCGGGGTTTCGCGACCTGTTGCCATTCAACCGTCTGGCCGGTTTGCGCGGCGTCGCCAATGTCCGCCACATCGATTTTCCGGAGGATGACCGGCAAAGGCTGAAGGCTTGTTGCGGCGCGGGCAAGGCGACGTTCATCACGCCCAACCATCCTGAATTCTTTGCCGACTGGATGATCGACAAGGAGGTCGTCTCGCGGGTAAGCCCGCTGGCGGCATCCTGGGCCACGCACGGCGTCGTCAACGGGCTTGGCCGGCTGATGCAGAAATTCTGGTTGGCCAACAATCTGATCGCGCAAATCCCGGGCAACAGCGCGGCCGCCAAGGAACATTCGGTGGCCTGGGCGCTGAAGGGGCACGGCGTGCTCCTGCATCCCGAAGGCGGTGTCGGCTGGCATGCCAACATCATTGCCCCGCTGCTGCCGGGCGCGGTCGAAATGGGGTTCGAGGCGTTGAAGCGCGGCCGCCTGACGGATCCGGATTTCAAGGTTTGGATCGCGCCCGTGATCTGGAAGCTTGCTTTCACGGGGAATGTCGAGGCAGCGCTGGCAAAGGAATGCGCCTATGTCGAGCACAGCCTGAAAATCGAACGCCGTGCCGCCGATTCGCTGCCGGAGCGCATCCATCATATCTATGCGACGTTGCTGTCTCGCGATGAGGCTGCATATGGCCTGCGGTCCGATGAGCGGGCTTCGTATGACGCACGTCAAAAGGACCTGCTGACCGAACTCGGCCGTCGCCTTGCCGAACTTGTCTCGGTCGACGCCGGCACGCTCGACAATGCCGACCTTTTGCGCCGTTCGCGGCGCTGGCTGCGGGAAAGCACGGATGGCAGCGGAAGCCAGAAGCAGGTCCGAACGCTGGCAGATGCGATCCAGCGCCTGCAGCGTGTCGGGCCGTGGGCCTCAGCCAACCCGCGCATCACGCAGGAGGAGATCGCCGAACATTTGAAGCGGATCCGCAACGATTATTGCAAGGGTACGCTGCGCGATGCGATCAACCGTTTCGTGCCGCAGCCGGCAGGCCCACGTCGCGCCTATGTCCGGGTACCGGAGCCGCTAGGCTTGCACGCCTATCAAGGCTCCGTCGAGGAGGCACTCGCCGAACTGCACGACCGGATGCAGGAGACCGTCACCAGGACGATGACGCAACTCGAGGCTGGCGGCGGCTTCATTTTCTATGCCAATCCCTTCTATCATCGTTAGCGGTGTGTTGGTCGGCGCAAGATGAAGGAGTGCGGCAAGCCTGTGGCGGTCTATGTCGATGCGGCGATCTGGAAATGGGTCGGCCACCGCTGGTGTCATCTGCTGGCAGACGACATCGACGAGCTGCATCGCTTTGCCGGGCAGCTCGGCATCAAGCGCGCGTCCTACCAAGGACCGCCAAAGACATCCGCGCCGCACTATGACATAACCGGGTTCGAGCGCGACCGCGCAGTGCGGTTAGGCGCCATCGAGTGCAGCCGCGAGGAGATCGTCGCCGTTTTCCGGCGTGTGCGGGTGCCGAAGGGGAAGATGCGGCAATGACACCGGTGCGCTGATCGCCGCACGCTGAGCCGCAAGACGCCACAGCGCTTGCGTTTGTCGCGCTTCCCCTCTATATGCGCGCTCATTCCACACACGGACTTTGGTGTCTGCCCGGGAGAAATCCGGCTGAAACCTCCGGTGGCGTTCGAGGACAAAGTCCAAAAATGCCTGTGTCCGTGGAGGCTAACCGGAAAGGAAATAAGAATGGCTCTGCCTGATTTCAGCATGCGCCAGCTATTGGAAGCTGGCATTCACTTCGGCCACCAGACCCACCGCTGGAACCCGAAAATGGCGCCCTATATCTACGGCGCCCGCAACAACATCCACATCATCGACCTCTCGCAGACAGTGCCTTTGCTGCACCAGGCGTTGAAGCAGGTTTCCGACACTGTTGCCAAGGGCGGCCGGGTGCTGTTCGTCGGCACCAAGCGCCAGGCCTCCGACATCGTCGCCGATGCCGCGCAGCGCTCGGCCCAGTACTATGTCAACTCGCGTTGGCTCGGCGGCATGCTGACCAACTGGAAGACGATCTCGAATTCCATCCAGCGCCTGCGCAAGCTCGACGAAATGCTGGCCGGCGAGGCTCAGGGCCTGACCAAGAAAGAGCGCCTCAACCTCGACCGCGAGCGTGAGAAGCTCGACAAGGCGCTGGGCGGCATCAAGGATATGGGTTCGACGCCCGATTTGATGTTCGTGATCGACACTAACAAGGAAGCGATCGCCATTCTCGAGGCCAAGCGTCTCGGCATCCCGGTCGTTGCCATCATCGATTCCAACTGCGACCCGGACAAGATCGACTTCCCGATCCCCGGCAATGACGACGCGGCCCGCGCCATCCAGCTGTATTGCGATCTGATCGCCAAGGCAGCTATCGACGGCATCGCCCGTCAGCAGGGCGCGCTCGGTGTCGATATCGGCGCATCGGTCGAGGCTCCGGTCGAGCCGGCGCTCGATCAGACCCCGGCCGCCGAGAGCCCGGCAGCCCAGACCCCGGAAGCATAGTAGCGAAGGCCGGCTGCGGCCTTCATCTTTCCAATATGTTGGCGCGGTAAGCGCTACCAGCACCAGGCGCATCATCGAAAATCGATGGTGCGTCAGTGCATTTAGACAAAGAGGCGACAATGAGCATTTCGGCTGCACAGGTCAAAGAACTCCGCGACTTGACCGGCGCGGGCATGATGGACTGCAAGGCGGCGTTGAACGAGACCAACGGCAATATGGAAGAAGCCATCGACTGGCTGCGCAAGAAGGGCATTTCAAAGGCCGACAAGAAGGCTGGCCGTACCGCTGCCGAAGGCCTGATCGGCGTAGATTCCGGCGTCCGCGAGGCAGCGATCGTCGAGGTCAATTCCGAGACGGACTTCGTTGCCCGCAATGCTGCGTTCCAGGAGATCGTCGCCAATGTCGCGAAGGTCGCGCTTGCCTATGGCGGCAAGACCGAGGCCGTTGCCGCCGCTCCCTATCCGGGATCGGGCAAATCGGTCGCCGAGACCATCAAGGACGCTGTCGGCACCATCGGTGAGAATCTGGGCTTCCGCCGCTCGGCCAAGCTCACGGTCGAGCACGGCGCTGTCGCAACCTACGTTCACAATGCGGTCGCCGACGGCCTTGGCAAGCTCGGCGTGCTGGTGGCCATCGAGACGACGGGCAACGCGCATGCCGCCAACGCCTTCGCCCGTCAGGTTGCCATGCATGTCGCTGCCACCAATCCGATGGCCCTGACCACCGAAGAGCTCGATCCGGCCGCAGTGGAACGCGAGAAGGCGATCTTCGCCGACCAGGCGCGCCAGTCCGGCAAGCCGGAAGCGATCATCGAGAAGATGGTCGAAGGCCGTTTGCGCAAGTTCTATGAAGAGGTCGTGCTGCTCAAGCAGGCTTTCGTGCTCAATCCCGACATTACCGTCGAGAAGGCGCTGAAGGATGCCGAGAGCGAAATCGGCGCGCCAGCCAAAATCGCTGCCTATCTGCGCTTCGCGCTCGGTGAGGGTATCGAGAAGGAAGAGACCGATTTCGCGGCGGAAGTCGCGGCAGCGGTCAAGAAGTAACTATTCGTTTGAGAGGCTTTTTTCGGCCGGGTATCCGCGAGGATGCCCGGCCGATTTCTTGCGCGGTGTCGATGAAGGCGCGGAGCTTCGGGGCCATCGCGGCGCGGCGCGGGAAATAGAGGAACAGTCCCGGTTCCTCGATCGATGCCTCGCCAAGGACTTCGACCAGCCGGCCTGCCTCGATGTCAGGCTTGACAAGCGGCTCGAACAGATAGGCGAGGCCGATGCCGGCAAGCGCCATTTCCCTTGCCGACAGCGGATCGCTGACGACCACGCTGCCGCGTGTCTCGACGCTGATATCCTTGCCCTGATCGGATAGATCCCAGTGATAGAGCGCACGTGATCGCAACAGCCGATAACCGATGCAGTTGTGCACGGCGAGATCGGCCAACGCCCATGGCCGCCCGCGCCGGGCGACATAGGCCGGCGAGGCAACGATGATGCTGCGGAAAGGCCCTGTCAGTCGCACCGTCACCATATCCTCGGCGATCATCTCGCCCAGCCGGATGCCGGCGTCAAAACCCTCGCCGACGATATCGCTCAGACGTTCGTCGGTGACGATCTCCACCGTCACGTCAGGGTAACGTTCCGCCATCGCCGTCAGGATGGGCATCAGCGCCAGAGGCAGCGCCAAACGCGGCGCGTTGATCCTGAGCAGTCCGCTTGCCCGGCCTTTGACAGAGCGGATACGTTCGATCCGGTCGGCAATGTCTTCCAGCGCCGGCTCCGCCGCAGCGACAAGCGCGGTGCCAGCCTCGGTCAGCGAGACGCTGCGCGTGGTGCGGGCAAACAACGGCTGGCCGATTCGCTCCTCTACCAGCCGAACCGCATGGCTGACCGCTGACGGGCTCATGCCGAGCTCGGCGGCTGCCGGCGCGAAACCGCCACGTCGCGCGACGGCAACGATTATAGGTAGGTGGCTAAGCAGATCGCGGTCCATTCATGCATGATATCGCATAGTCCATTCGGATAATGCAATCTTATCGGTGGGGAAAGGAGGGCGCATCTTTGGCTGCATCACACGGCCGAGTAGCCATGGAAACGTCTAATGACCGACCTCGATTCCGAACGAACCCGTAATCTCGAGACCGTGCGTAAATTCTTTGATCTGATGCACCGCAAGGACATTGAGGCATGGGGCGACCTTTGGGCTGAAGATGGCCGGATACTTGTCTTCTACCCGCCGGCAGGATTTGGAAACAGCATCGATGGTAAGGTCGCGATCCTGGCGGCCTTCCGAGGCCTCTTCGGTAATTTCGAATCCTTCGATTCGCAGCTGACAGCCATCTATCCGGCAGCGGATTCGGACGCGATCGTCGTTGAGTACAAGAACCGCGCGGTGCTGATCGGCGGCACTGAATACACCAACAGCAATATCGCGATTTTCCACTTCAAGAGCGGTCTGATCAGCGCCTACCACGATTATTTCGATCCGCGCCGCTTCCAGGTGGTGGTCGATGCGCTGGCCAAGGCCTGACTGCGTATCCCAGGCAAGACCTCAATCCCGCTTTTCAAACTTCAGGAGAAAATCCATGACCATGTCCTACTACACGCTCGGCAACAGCGGGCTGCGTGTCACCCGCCTGGCGCTCGGCACCATGACGTTCGGCACGGAATGGGGCTGGGGCGCGGAGAAGGAAACCGCGCGCGCCTTGGTTGATGCCTATGTCGAAGCCGGTGGCAATTTCTTCGATACCGCCGATCTCTATACCGGTGGCACGGCCGAAACCTGGCTCGGCGAATTCATCGCCGAGCGTGGGCTGCGCGACAAGGCGGTGATCAGTACCAAATTCACCTACAACGCCGAACCGGGCAACCCGAACGCCGGGGGCAACGGCCGCAAGAACATCCTGCGGGCGATAGACGGTTCGCTGAAGCGGCTCGGCACCGACTACATCGACCTCTACATCCTCCATACCTGGGACAGGCTGACGCCGCCGGAGGAGGTGATGCGGACGCTGGACGATCTGGTGCGCGCCGGAAAGATCCGGCATGTCGGCCTGTCCGACGTGCCGGCCTGGTACGCAAGCCGGGCGCAGGCCGTCGCCGAGCATCGCGGCTATGAACCGGTTTCGGCGCTTCAGCTCGAATATTCGCTGGCCGAGCGCAACATCGAGCACGAGTTCGTGCCGTTCGGCACGCGCTATGGCGCCGGAATCATGGTCTGGAGTCCATTGGCCAGCGGCCTGCTCAGCGGAAAATACCGTTTCGATACAATCGTCGAGGATGGTGGCCGGCTGGAGACAATGCGTGGTTCGACCAATCCCGGTTTCCAGAAATTCACCGATCGCAACTGGCAAATCGTCGCCGAACTGGAGAGGGTTGCCGGCCAGCTCGGCCGCAGCATGGCCCAGGTCGCCCTGAACTGGACGGCAAACAGGCCAGGCATTGCGTCCGTCATCGTCGGCGCCACCAGGCTTGACCAGCTCAAGGACAATCTCGGCGCGCTTGATTTCGACATTCCCGAAGATCTTCGGGCACGGCTCGATGCGGTGAGCCGGCCGGTCACGCCCTTTCCGTATTCGTTCTTCGGCCCTGAAATACAAGGCGGCCTGACCGGTGGGCAGGCGGTTGGCGGTAAGCCGGCAAGCTATCTGCCGGATCTGCTCATGCGAGGCACTTTTGCCGGCGTGAGCTGACGGCTATCCCGGTCCACGATCTCAACTTTCCGGCTCGGGCGCGGCGTGACATCGCGGCGCCCTTCGTGTATCGGAACGCCCAGTGTTTCGGGGCGCACCGAAACGCGTCACACGCACGATGACGAGGACCAGATGACGGTGAAGCCCCTCTACCGACGTGTCTTGCTGAAAGCGTCGGGCGAAGCGTTGATGGGCGAGCAGCATTTCGGCATCGACGTATCGGTGGTCGACCGCATCGCCGCCGACATCGCCGAGGCCCGCGCATTGGGCATCGAAGTCGGTGTCGTCATAGGCGGCGGCAACATCTTCCGTGGCGTCGCGGTTGCGTCAAAAGGCGGAGACCGCGTCACCGGCGACCATATGGGCATGCTTGCCACGGTTATCAATTCGCTGGCGCTGCGCACCTCGCTCAACAAGATCGGCGTCGACGCCGTGGTGCTGTCGGCGATCGCCATGCCCGAGCTTTGCGAAAGTTTTTCGCAGCGTCAGGCGACCGCCTACATGAACCAGGGCAAGGTCGTCATCTTCGCCGGCGGCACCGGCAATCCGTTCTTCACCACCGATTCGGCTGCAGCCCTTCGCGCCGCCGAGATCGGCGCCGATGCTCTGTTCAAGGGTACCCAGGTCGATGGTGTCTATTCGGCTGATCCCAAGAAGGACCCGCATGCGACACGTTTCGAGCGGATCAGCCATGACGAAGTCATCAAACGCGGGCTTTCGATCATGGATACGGCGGCGATTGCACTTGCGCGCGAAAACAACATTCCGATAATCGTCTATTCGATCCACGAGAAGGGTGGCTTCGGCGATATCCTGAGGGGCGGCGGCCGTTGCACGGTTGTCGCAGACGATTGACCGGACCATGAACCCGAAAGGGACCGGTTGCGGATGAGGCTCGAACAGGGCCTAAGCAGTGAACCCGGGTTAACGGGTCGAGGAGACGATGATGAGTGGCGAGTACGACGATCTCAAACGGCGCATGGACGGGGCGATCGCCGCGTTCAAGCATGATCTGGCTTCGCTGCGCACCGGCCGCGCGTCGAGCAACCTGCTCGATGCCGTCCAGGTGCAGGCCTATGGCACCACCATGCCGATCAACCAGGTGGCAACAGTGTCGGTGCCGGAACCGCGCATGATTTCGGTTTCGGTCTGGGACAAGTCGATGGTCAGCGCAGTCGACCGCGCCATCCGTGAAGCCAATCTCGGCTTCAATCCTATCGTCGACGGTACCAATCTCAGGATTCCGCTGCCCGAGCTCAACGAACAGCGCCGCAAGGAGCTGGTCAAGATCTCGCACGGTTATGCCGAGAATGCCCGCGTCGCCGCACGCCACGTTCGCCGGGACGGCATGGACTTTCTGAAAAAGGCGGAAAAGGACGGCGACATCAGTGAGGACGACCATCGCAAACGGGCCGACCAGGTTCAGAAACTGACCGACGAGACAATCAGCACCATCGACCACCTGCTTTCCGACAAGGAAGCGGAAATCATGCAGGTCTAGGGTCTGGCCACGCCTGGCCCGGAAGCGAGAATATGGCAACGCCCGCGCATGTCGCGATCATCATGGACGGAAACGGACGCTGGGCCAAGGCGCGCGGCTTGCCGCGGCTGGCCGGTCACCGCGCCGGCGTCGAGGCGCTGCGCAAGACAGTGCGCGCCGCCCCCGGCCTCGGCATCTCCTTCCTGACCGTCTACGCTTTTTCGTCGGAAAACTGGTCACGGCCGAAATCCGAAGTCAGCGACCTCATGGGCCTGCTTAAGCTTTTCATCCGACGTGACCTCGCCGAGCTGCACCAGAGTGGGGTGCGGATCAGGGTCATCGGTGACAGGGCAGGGCTGCAGCCCGACATAAGGGGGCTGCTCGAGGAAGCCGAAACGCTCACTCTCGGCAACGAGGCGCTGACACTGGTCATTGCCTTCAATTACGGCGGGCGCGACGAGATCGTGCGCACCGCGCGCAAGCTCGCAGCGGCGGTGGCGCGCGGTGAGATCGAGAGCGAGGCGATCACGGCCGATTCCTTTGCCAGCTCGCTCGATACAGAGGGCATTCCAGACCCGGAACTGGTCATCCGCACCAGCGGCGAGCTTCGGCTGTCCAACTTCCTGTTATGGCAGGCCGCCTATAGCGAACTCGTTTTCCTGCCTTGCTACTGGCCCGACTTCAGTCGCGAGCACCTGTCCGATGCACTGCGCGATTTCGCCGGCCGCGAGCGCCGCTTCGGCGGACTTGCCGCCCAAGATGTCGCCTCAGGCTGAGGAATGAGCAACCTCCAACTCCGGGTCATTTCGGCCGTCGTGCTTGCCATCGTCACGCTTGCCCTGACCTGGCTCGGCGGACTGTCCTTCCGGTTGCTTTGCGCTGCCATGGCGGCGGTGATCTTCTACGAGTGGACGCGGATGAGCCGCCCCGTTGCCCCGGCAGGTGCTGGTGCTACGGCAGGTCTCGGCTTTCTGCCCGAGGCGCTGATCGGGGTCTTTATTGGTGCCCTCGTCGCCGGCCTGCCTGCGTCTTTGCTGCTGCCGCTCGTCGCGGCCCTGATTGCTGTCACTGCGGTCGCTTCTTCCATGCGCAGGGCAGGACCGTGGGAAGCATCCGGCCTTGCCTATGCGGCCGTGTCCGGCTTGTCGCTGGCCTTCCTGCGTGACGGCGACCATTCAGGGCTGCTGGCCATTCTGTTCCTATTCGCCGTGGTTTGGGCGACCGATATCTTTGCCTATTTCGTCGGCCGCTCCATCGGTGGTCCAAGGCTGGCGCCGTCGATCTCGCCGGGCAAGACGCGGAGCGGGGCGCTCGGTGGGGTGGTCGGCGGCGTAGTGGCCGGGCTGCTTCTGGCCGCCGTGGCCGGAACGGGCAACCTCGTCGTGCTTGGCGTGGTCGCACTGGTGCTTTCGATTGTCGCGCAGGCCGGCGACCTGTTCGAATCATGGGTCAAGCGACGCCACGGCCGTAAAGATTCCGGCACGCTGATACCCGGCCATGGCGGCATCATGGATCGGGTAGATGGGCTTGTCGCGGCGGCTTTCGCCCTATACGTCATCGGCTGGATTTCCGCGACCGCCGACCATCCGGCACGGGGGCTGTTTCCGGTTTGAACGGCATCGTCGGTGGGCCGGCGCGGGGCTGCGTCATGGATTCGCCTGGATTGATGTCACAGTCGCGGCATGATCTGTGCCGTGGATGAATTTGAGGGCATGAATTGAACGAGATTTTTCACGCGGTTTTCAGCACAGAGGGCTTTGTCCTCGGCACGCTGGTGCCTTTCCTGTTCGTGCTGACCGTGGTCGTTTTTGTCCACGAAATGGGCCATTACCTCGTCGGGCGTTGGTGCGGTATCGGCGCAAAAGCCTTTTCGATCGGTTTCGGCCCAGAGATCATCGGCTTCAACGATAGCCGCGGCACGCGCTGGAAGCTTTGCGCCATACCGCTCGGCGGCTACGTCAAGTTCGTCGGCGACATGAACGCGACGTCGAGCCAGCCCAACTCGGAGGAGATCGAGGCGCTGAGCGACGAAGAACGCAAGGTGGCCTTCCACACGCAGCCGATCTGGAAGCGCGCGGCGACCGTCGTGGCGGGGCCGCTGTTCAACTTCCTGCTGACGATCGCCGTCTTTGCCGTGCTGTTTTCCGTCCATGGCCGGCCCGTGCTGGAGCCGATGGTGGCTGAGGTCACTGTCGGCAGTCCGGCCGCCGCGGCCGGCATCATGCCCGGCGACCGATTCGTCAGCGTCGACGGCAGCAAGGTCGAGACCTTTGCCGACGTCCAGCGTCTGGTCTCTGGCCGCGCCGGCGACAGCATCACCTTCGTCATGCTACGCGCCGGCAAGGAAATCACCGTCACGGCGACGCCGCGCTCGATGGAACAACAAGACGCACTGGGCAACAAGGTCCAGGTAGCCGTGATCGGTGTCGTCAACAACAAGGAACTCGGCCAGCCACGGCTGATCACCTATAGTCCGGCCGGGGCGGTCGGGGCAGCGGTCCAGGAAACCGGACACGTCATCCAGCGTACCGGCCAGTTCCTGCAACGTTTCGTTGTCGGTCGCGAGGACAAGTGCCAGCTGGGCGGCCCCATCAAGATCGCCAAGATGTCGGGTCAGGCGGCAAAGCTCGGCTTTGAATGGCTCGTGCAGCTTGTTGCATTCCTGTCAGTCGGGATAGGGATTCTCAATCTTTTGCCGATTCCCCCCCTCGACGGAGGGCATCTTCTGTTCTACGGCGTGGAGGCTGTCATCCGGCGGCCGGTGTCCGAACGCATGATGGAAATGGCTTACCGAAGCGGCCTCATATTGGTGCTCGGGTTCATGGGCTTTGTTTTCTGGAACGATCTGTTTGGGTGCTGAAATCATGAAGGAATTTGGCTTCGGCACGAGCAATGTTGAGACGCCGTTTACCATGCGTGGGGATATGCGTGACGCGAAAGCCACGCCGCAGGGTTAAGTAAATACAAATTAACCAGAAGCCTTGCGTGTAGGGAAAATCCGGTTAATACGGTAGGGGAAATTACCGCACGTCCGGTTTTCTCGCCGTGGGGACTTCGAGAAAAGGTACAAAAGCCCGATGAAGGCAGCATCCAAGTTTCTGAGCGCCGCGTCCGCGGTGGCTATGTCCGCCGCTCTGGTTGTACCAGGCGCGCTCGCAGTGCAGTTCGTTGCCACATCGGCCGCCGAGGCGGCTGTCGTCTCCAGAGTCGAAGTCACCGGCAATCAGCGTGTCGACGCGGACACCATCCGCAATTACGTGACGATCAAGCCCGGCAAGGCGTTTTCCAGTTCGGATATCGACGATGCGGTCAAGGCGCTGTTTGGCACCGGGCTGTTTTCGGATGTGCAGATCAACCAGGTCGGATCGACGCTGGTCATCAAGGTGTCCGAATACCAGGTCGTCAACCAGGTGCTGTTCCAGGGCAACAAGAAGCTCAAGGACAACGCGCTTGAGGCCGCGGTGCAATTGAAGCCGCGCGGCACCTTCTCGCAACAGCAGCTCGATGCCGATGTCGAGGCGGTCAAGGCCGCATACCGGCGTATCGGCCGCGACGATGCCGCCGTGACCACCCAGATCATGGATCTCGGCGACAACCGGGTAAACGTGGTCTTCAACATCAACGAAGGCGGCCGCACCCAGATCGCAGCGATCAATTTCGTCGGCAACAGCGCCTATTCGAGCCGCCGGCTGTCGGACATCATCTCCACCAAGCGTTCGTCCTTCCTGTCGTTCGTGCTGCGCGACGACGTTTATGACGAGGACAAGCTGCGCGCCGACCAGGAGCTGCTGCGCCGCTTCTATTATAATCACGGCTATGCCGACTTCCAGGTCGTCTCGGCTGTCGGCGAACTCGACGACACCACCAACAAATACACCGTCACCATCACGGTACAGGAGGGCGAGCGTTATACGTTCGGGGATGTCAGCGTCGAAAGCACGATCCCCGAGGTCGACGCCAAGTCACTTGAATCGGTGGTCGAGACCCACAAGGGCGATGTCTACAACGCCAAGAACGTCGAGGACACGATCATCGCCTTGACCGAAAAGGTCGCTGGATCCGGCTATGCCTTCGCCCAGGTGACGCCGCGCGGCGACCGCAACTTCGAGAACCACACGATCTCGGTCGTCTATACGGTCGATCAGGGGACCAAGGCCTATATCGAGCGCATCGAGATTCGCGGCAACGATCGGACGCGCGACTACGTCATTCGCCGCGAGTTCGATGTCAGCGAAGGCGATGCTTTCAATCAGGTGCTCATCCAGCGCGCGAAGAGGCGGCTGGAAGCGCTCGATTATTTTGAAAAAGTCGAAATTTCCACCGTTCCGGGTTCTGAGCCGGACCAGGTTGTGCTGGTGGTAGATGTGGTCGAGAAATCGACCGGTGAGTTCACGGTCGGCGCCGGTTATTCGAGCGGCGGTGAAACGTCAGGTCCGTCCGTCGAAGGTTCCGTCAGTGAGCGCAACTTCCTCGGTCGCGGCCAATTCATCAAGGTGGCGGCGGGCGGTGGCAAGAACTCGCGCGACTACAGCTTCTCTTTCACCGAACCCTATTTCCTCGGCCGCCGGATCGCGGCCGGCTTCGACATCTACAAGCAGAGCCGAAACTACGACCATTACGACAGCGACACGACAGGCGCGACCGTCCGCTTCGGTCTGCCGATCACCGACAATATCTCAACGCAGCTGGCTTATAATATTGCGCAAGAGAAGTACGAGTTCGACGAGGGCTGCGTTCCCGTTATCAATGGTGGCACCTGCGACGTCTCCCAGGCGATCGTAAACGGCGTTGAAGAGAGCCCATGGCTCAAGTCCTCGGTCAGCCTCGGCCTGATCTACAATACCATCGACGACATGAAGAACCCGCATGACGGTATTTATGCCAATGTCGGCACCGAAGTGGCTGGCGTCGGCGGCGATGCCAAGTTCATCAAGGTCACGGCGCGCGGCAGCATTTATCAGACGCTGTCCGAACAATTGGACCTGGTGGGCCTCATTTCGGGCGGCGCCGGCCATGTCCAAGGCTATGGCAACGGCGATCTGCGCGTCTTCGACCATTTCCAGAGCAGCGACCGTATGATCCGCGGTTTCGAATACGGCGGCATCGGCCCGGTTGCTTCGGACAACAGCAATGACCATCTCGGCGGCACCACCTACTTCAATGCCTCGGCGGAAGCTCAGTTCCCGCTGCCGGTCATCCCCGAAAGCTTCGGTTTGCGTGGCGCTGTGTTCGCCGATGCGGCAACGCTCTACGGCAGCAAAATCGCAAGTGGCCTTGTCAATTCTTCGACAACCGGCATGGAATGGCGCGCTTCCGTCGGTGTCGGTTTGATGTGGGCATCGCCTTTCGGCCCGATCCGCATCGACTATGCGATCCCGGTCAAGAAGGAAAAGACCGACGACGTGCAGGAATTCAACTTCGGCATATCGACCCGCTTCTGATGTGCGGGCAATGATGCTTCCGGCTCGTTTGGATCCGGATGGCAGTGATCCGACACTACAGCGCAGCGCGTCCTATCGGACGCGCAAAGGACGTTGTAGCATTTTGATTTGCGCATGATCCTTTCCGAGGGTCGATTTCCGATTTCGGGGTCATGCGCTAGCTGGATATTGCTTCTGGAATGACCGATCCGGTGTTCTTCGCGCCCTCACGCCGGTATACGGCCGGCGAAGTCGCGAATCTGACCGGCTCGATGCTTGTTGATTCCGGTCTCTCCGATGTATCGATCGAGGCTCTGGCGCCCGCCAACGAAGGCGGCGAGAACGCCCTTGTCTTCGTCGATGGCAGGCGCAATTTCGCCCTGATGCAGTCACTGCGGGCGGCGGCGGTTCTCTGCCCTGCCGAATTTGCCGGCAAGGCGCCGGCGGGCATCGCGGTGCTGGTGCATCCGCGCCCGCAGCAGGCCTTCGCAATGGTCGGGCGTCTGCTTTTTCCGGCGGCTGCAACGCCTGGACCGATGACCGGCGAAACCGGTATCTCGCCGCACGCCCATATCGATGCGACCGCCCATGTCGAGGCCGGTGCGATCATCGAAGCGGGTGCGATCATCGGACCTCGCGCTGCCATTGGCAGCGGGACCGTCATTGCCCCGCATGCGGTCATCGGTCCGTCCTCGCAGATTGGCCGCGACGGTTATGTCGGTCCAGGTGCCAGCGTGCAATATGCGTTGATTGGCAATCGCGTCATCATCCATGGCGGTGCCAGGATCGGCCAGGATGGCTTCGGTTTCGTGGCCGGCGCCAAGGGTCCGGAGCGGGTTCCGCAGATCGGCCGTGTCATCATCCAGGACGACGTCGAGATCGGGTCGAATACGACCGTCGATCGCGGCGCCATGTCCGACACGATCATCGGCCAGGGCACCAAGATCGACAATCTGGTGCAGATCGCGCACAACGTTCGCATCGGCCGCAATTGCATTATAGCCGGGCTTTCGGGTATTTCCGGTTCCGTGACGGTAGGCGACAACGTCACCATGGGTGGCGGTGTCGGCCTTGCGGATCATTTGACCATCGGGTCCGGGGCCAAGCTTGCGGCAAGAAGCGGGTTTATGAGCAATGTGCCTGCCGGTGAGATTTGGGGAGGATATCCGGCGCAGCCGATGGCGGAAGCCATGCGCGAGATAGCGGCCTTGCGCAGACTTGCACGGACGCGCAAACAGGGTGAGGGGGGAAATGGCTGACATCGCAGCGGCGACGCTCGAAGCGGTTGACATAATGCGGCTGATGAAGCTCCTGCCGCACCGCTATCCGTTCTTGATGATCGACCGTATTGTCGACATAGATGGCGACGAATCCGCCATCGGCATCAAGAACGTCACCATAAACGAGCCGCATTTCCAAGGTCATTTCCCCGACCAGCCGGTCATGCCCGGCGTGCTGATCATCGAGGCGATGGCGCAGACGGCCGGCGCCATCTGCATCCGCAGCCTTGGTACGGAAAAGCCGTCGCTGGTTTATTTCCTGACCATCGACAATGCCAAGTTCCGCAAGCCGGTCGTTCCAGGCGACCAGCTGAAAATTCATGTGAAGAAAATCAAGAAACGCGGCAATCTTCTCAAATTCGCTTGCGAGGCCCTCGTCGATGGCGCCAAGGCGGCGGAAGCCGAGATCTCGGCGATGATGGTCGCAAGCGGCTGACAAACGAATGCTAATGAAAATCCAGACAGTCATCCATCCATCGTCGGTCATCGAGGCAGGCGCCCAAATCGGCGAAGGCGCCCGCATCGGGCCCTTCTGTCACGTCGGCCCCGACGCCGTGATCGGCGACCGCGTCGAACTGGTCAGCCATGTCTCGGTGATTGGCGCGACCACCATCGGTGCATCGACCAAGGTCTATCCGATGGCGATACTGGGCGGGCCGCCGCAGAACACCAAGCACAAGGGCGGCCGTACCACGCTGGTGATCGGCGAGAACTGCACGATCCGCGAAGGTGTCACCATGCATGTCGGCACCGATTCCAGCCGCGGCGAGACGACGATCGGCGACAACGGCAATTTCCTTGCCTATGCCCATATTGCCCATGACTGCGTGGTCGGCAAGAACGCCACCTTCGCCAATCAAGCGACGTTAGGCGGGCATTGCGAAGTCGGTGACAATGTCTACATCGGCGGCCTTACCGCGGTTCATCAGTTTGTCCGCATCGGCGATAACGCCTTTCTCGGCGGTTGCTCGGCGATCGTCGGCGACGTCATTCCTTACGCCATCGCCGTTGGCAACCGTGCCAGCCTTCGCGGCCTCAACATCATTGGCCTGAAGCGCGCCGGCCTGCCGCGTCCGGAGATCCACTTGCTGCGCAAAGCCTACAAGACGATCTTCGATCGCTCCCGGACCGTCGGCGAGAACATCGAATTCGCCAAGGCGGAATTCGCCTCGTCGCCGACTGCCATGAAAATCGTCGACTTCATCGCTGGTCGCGGCAAGCGGCACTACGCCGTGCCGTCGCTCAAGGGTAGCGACGGCGACGATACCGATGATGAAGACTGAGGGCAGATGACGAAGATTGAGGCTGCCGGAAAGGGCCTTGATCTCGCGCCAGATGCCAAGGTCGGCATCATCGCCGGCGGCGGCAGTCTCCCGGTCGAAATTGCCCGAGCGCTCGCCCGGCAAGGCAAATTGCCCTTCGTCGTGATGGCGGCCGGCGAGGTCGATCGCATAGCCGATTTCGAGCCCTATGAGCAGGCAACCTTGAGGCTGGAAGACGTCGGCTCGCTGCTGCCGATCCTTAAGCGGCACCACGTCACGCATCTCGTAACCGCGGGTCATATCACGCGCCGCCCCAGGCTGAGCGCCATGCGCCTCAATTTGGGCCTGCTCGCGTGGCTACCCAGCCTCTTCGTCGGTGTAACCCGGGGGGACGATACGGTGCTGAAACTGTTCGTCCGCAGGATCGAGCGCAGCGGCATCAAGGTCATCGGCGCTCACGAGATCGTGCCGGAGCTGGTCGCCGCCGAAGGCCTGCTGACCAAGGCGGCGCCACGCAAATCCGACTGGCGCGACATCGAGGCGGCGCACGCGGCGGCAAAAGCCATCGGCGCGCTGGATATCGGCCAAGCGGCTGTTGCGGTCGGCGGCCGCGCCATTGCGTTGGAAGGCGTCGAAGGCACCGACGGGCTGCTCGAGCGGACAAGGGAGTTGCGCGGGCACGGCAGGCTGGCCGGCGGGAGCCGCGGTGTTCTGGTCAAATGCGCCAAGCCCGGTCAGGAACTGCGTGCCGATCTGCCCTCCATCGGCCCGCTGACCGTCGAGGCGGCGCATGCCGCCGGACTGGCCGGCATTGCCGTCGAAGCCGGTCGCTCGCTGGTGCTCGAAGGTCCCGCCACCATCGGACGTGCCAATGCGCTCGGCCTGTTCGTGATTGGCCTGCCTGCTACGGAGCCGGCGCATGGCGAATGAGCGGCCGTTGAAGATAGCCGTCGTCGCCGGCGAGGAGTCCGGCGACCTACTTGGCGCCGACCTTGTGCAGGCGCTCAAGCGCATGACCGGGCGCGAAGTTCGGCTTGTCGGCATCGGCGGCCGCCATTTGCAGGCGCTCGGCCTGGCGCCATTGTTCGACGGCAGCGAGATCGCACTGATGGGGCTTAGCGCCATCCTGCGCGACCTGCCGCGCCTGATGCGGCGGATCGGCCAGACGGCAAGCGCGATTGCCGGTGAAAAGCCCGATTGCCTTATCACCATCGACAGTCCGGATTTCTCGCTGCGCGTCGCCAAGAAGGTGCGTGCCGCCGATCCGACTATCCCGATCGTCCACTATGTCTGCCCGAGCGTGTGGGCGTGGCGGCCGGGCAGGGCGGCGGCGATGAAGCCATATGTCGATCACATTCTTTGCATCCTGCCGTTCGAGGTGAAGGAACTCGCTCGCCTGGGCGGGCCGCCCGGCACCTATGTCGGGCATCGCCTTGCACACGATCCGGGCATAATCAGTGCCGCCAGGGCGCAGGCGCAGCCGCGTGACCTGTCCGCAGATCACGTCAAAACGTTGCTTGTACTGCCAGGTTCGCGTCGTGGTGAGGTGCGACGCATGGTCGGGCCGTTCGGCGAGACGGTGTCGATCCTGCGGGCGCGCGGGCACCGCTTGCGCCTGCTGGTACCGACGGTGCCGCACGTCGCCGACCTGGTCAGGACCTCGGTCGCGAGCTGGGACGAGAAGCCGGAGGTCATCCTTGATGCCGAACGCAAATGGCAGGCCTTCGGCAAGGCCGATGCGGCGCTGATCGCGTCGGGGACGGTATCGCTGGAACTGGCACTGGCGAGTGTGCCGATGATCTCCTGCTACCGGCTCGATCCGGTCATGCGCATGGCGCAGCCGCTGATCAAAGTATGGAGCGCAGCCTTGCCCAATCTCATTGCCGACCGGCCGGTTGTGCCGGAACACTACAATCAATATGTGCGGCCGCATTATCTGGCGCGGCAGTTGGAAGCGCTGTTCTCCGATACCGCCTACCGCACCTGGCAGAAGCACGGTTTTGCCGACATTGCCGGGCGTATGGCAACCGCCAAACCGTCAGGCGAGATTGCCGCGGGTGTGGTGATGGGGATGGTGAGGAAGTGAGTGAATTGTGAATAGTGAATTGTGAATAGTGGTTTCTATGGACAGGGAGCGACGCTTCGCTACTCCCATTCACCATTCACCATTCACCATTCACCATTCACCGCTTCGCGATTGGTACGTAGTCTCGTTCCGGCGCGCCGGTATAGAGCTGGCGCGGGCGACCGATCTTCTGGTGCGGGTCCTCGATCATCTCCTTCCACTGCGCGATCCAGCCGACGGTGCGGGCGACCGCGAACAGCACGGTGAACATGGTGGTGGGAAAGCCCAGCGCCTTCAGCGTGATGCCGGAATAGAAATCGACGTTCGGATAGAGCTTCTTCTCGATGAAATAGGAATCGGTCAGTGCGATCCTTTCCAGCTCCATGGCGATGTCGAGCAGTGGATCGTCCTTGATGCCGAGCTCGCCCAGGACCTCGTGCGCGGTCTTCTGCATGATCTTGGCGCGCGGATCGTAATTCTTGTAAACGCGGTGGCCAAATCCCATCAATCGGAACGGATCGTTCTTATCCTTGGCGCGCGCAATGAATTCCGGGATGTGATCGACATGACCGATCTCGCCCAGCATGTTCAGGGCTGCCTCGTTGGCGCCGCCATGTGCGGGACCCCACAGGCAGGCGATGCCGGCAGCGATACAGGCAAAAGGATTGGCGCCCGACGAGCCGGCCAGGCGGACGGTCGAAGTCGAGGCGTTCTGTTCGTGATCGGCGTGCAGGATGAAGATGCGCTCCATCGCGCGGGCCAGCACCGGATTGATCTTGTATTCCTCGCAAGGCACGGCGAAGCACATATGCAGGAAATTGGCTGCGAAATTCAGCTCGTTCTTCGGGTAAATGAATGGCTGGCCGATGTGGTATTTATAGGCCATCGCCGCGATCGTCGGCATCTTGGCGATCAGCCGCATTGACGCGACCATGCGTTGATAGGGGTCCGAGATATCGGTGGAATCGTGATAGAAGGCCGACAGCGCGCCGACCACGCCGCACATCACCGCCATCGGATGCGCATCACGGCGGAAGCCGGTGAAAAAGCGCGACATCTGCTCATGCACCATAGTGTGGCGCGTCACCCGGTAGTCGAAATCGTCCTTCTGCGCCTTGGTCGGGAGTTCACCATAGAGCAAGAGATAGCAGACTTCGAGGAAGTCGCCGTGCTCGGCCAATTGGTCGATCGGGTAGCCGCGGTGCAAAAGAATGCCGGCATCGCCATCGATGAAGGTGATTTCCGATTCGCAGCTCGCCGTCGACGTAAAACCGGGATCGTAGGTAAAGACGCCGGCGGTGTTGTAGAGCGAACCGATATCGATGACGTCAGGTCCTACCGAACCACTTCGTATCTTGAATTCATGGGTTTTGCCGCCGAGTTCCAGCTTGGCCGTCGATGCCTGGGTTTTGCCGCCAAATTCCATTTTTGTCGCAGGTTCGGTCATAGCAAACTCCTTTTTGTTTCCTCAGGCCGGCAAAGGCAAAATATCTGAACCCAACACGTCAAAAGCATCGGAATACGCACATTTGCGCCCGCAATTGAATCTGCGCGGCAGATTAGGCCAAGACCCAATGTTGCACTGCGAAACACACCTTTCAATGCCAATCTTCTTGGGCCAGTTTGCTAATCGATTTGATCAGCGATCCGCGCCAGGCTTTCCTCGCGGCCAAGCACGGCAAGCACATCAAAGACACCTGGCGAGGTACTTTTGCCGGTGAGCGCGGCGCGCAAAGGTTGGGCCACGGCGCCGAGTTTATGGCCGGCGGCCTGCGCATAGTCGCGGATCGCGGCTTCGGCTGAGGCGGCAGACCACTCCGAAACCGTGGCTAGTGCCGCATGAGCGCCCCGCAGGATCGCGCGCGCCTCACCGCTGAGCAGCGCCGCCGCCTTCTCGTCGACCGGCAGCGGCCGTTCGACGAAAAGGAATGCAGCCCCTTCAACAAGTTCGACCA
Organism: Mesorhizobium sp. M0998; assembly: GCF_040318885.1. Classification (NCBI taxonomy): domain Bacteria; kingdom Pseudomonadati; phylum Pseudomonadota; class Alphaproteobacteria; order Hyphomicrobiales; family Phyllobacteriaceae; genus Mesorhizobium; species Mesorhizobium sp. M0998. The sequence goes on along the minus strand of NZ_JAMYND010000031.1, from coordinate 28,058 downwards.
GCGTTTTGGCGCGCTCCTTCAGGCCCGGCAACGCGGCAAGCAGTTGCGCCCTGCGTCTGTCGTCGAGGCGAGCGGCGATTGCCGGGCCGCCTTCTAGATAGGGCAGAGTGGCGATGAAGATGTCGAGCAGCGCCGCGTCGTTCATCCGGCGCATATGCACGCCGTTAAGCGCCTCGAGCTTGGCGAAGTCGAAACGGGCGGCGCCCTTGTTGACGTCGCCAATGTCGAACCATGTAATCATGTCGGCGATCGACATGATCTCATCGTCGCCGTGGCTCCAGCCAAGCCTCGCCAGATAGTTGAGCAGCGCCTCCGGCAGGTAGCCCATGGCGCGATAGGCTTCGACGCCAAGCGCACCGTGCCGCTTCGACAGCTTGGCGCCGTCGGCACCGTGGATCAACGGGATATGCGACATCGACGGCACCTCCCAGCCCATGGCGTGATAGATTACGGTCTGGCGTGCGGCGTTGGTCAAATGATCGTCGCCGCGGATGATGTGGGTGATGCCCATGTCGTGATCGTCGACGACGACGGCATGCATGTAGGTGGGATTGCCGTCCGAGCGCAGAATAATGAAATCGTCGAGATCCTTGTTGGGAAAGCGCACGTCGCCCTGGACGCGGTCATGCACCACCGTCTCGCCGTCTGTCGGCGCCTTGATGCGGATCGCCCCCTTGGCGCCGGGCGGCGCCTCCGACGGGTCGCGGTCGCGCCAGCGCCCATCATAGCGGGGCGGAAGCCCCTTGGCTCGCGCTGCCTCGCGCATCGCCTCCAGCTCCGCCGGCGTCGCGTAGCAGTAATAGGCCTTGCCCACGCGCACCAGCTCCTCGGCCACCTCGCGATGGCGCGGCGCGCGCTCGAACTGCGAGACAGGCGCGCCGTCCCAGGTGAGTCCGAGCCAGGAAAGCCCGTCGAGAATGGCTGCCGTCGCCGCATCCGTCGACCGCTCACGGTCGGTATCCTCTATACGCAGCAGCATCGTGCCGCCCGTGTGCTTGGCGTACAGCCAGTTGAACAGCGCCGTGCGCGCGCCGCCAATGTGCAGATAGCCGGTGGGCGAGGGGGCAAAACGGGTGACGACCTTATCGGGCATGGAACTCTCAGGCGGGCGAAGGAAGTGGGTTTGCGGACTTTCGCGCGTTGCGCGTTCATGTAGCATAGGAGGTCGAGGGCGCAAGGGGCAGACCCGATGGCTGTGCGAGGCCGTGGTGCGGGCGAGGGCGAGGACGTTGGCAGCGACGTCAGCGAACGCTTGCTGTTTGCCGCTCCCCCGCCTGTCCTGCCGGCACCGGCATTGCTACCTGCTCCGCGCTTCGATGCTCCGTCGCTGCCGGCCAGCGACCCAGCAACGGTTCTCGTGCCCGCGGGCGAGCCTATCGTACGCCTGCGCAGGCGTTTCCGCCTCCCGTCACCGTCCCGTATCCGCAACAGCGTAACCACAGCGGCCGGTCTGGAACTCGACCGCGGCATCGCCTTCCTGCTGGTGCCGGTGTTCCTCGCATGCGGGGTGGTCGTTTATTTCGGGCTGTCGGTGGAGCCGGCCTTTCCACAGCCGATCGCAATCGCGCTCCTCGCGACCCTTTGTGCCGTCGTCTCGCGGTCATGGCCCAGGACGCGCCTGTGCTTCATGGTGGCGCTGCTCTGCGCGCTTGGCGTACTTGCCGCCAAGTTCGAAACATGGCGTGTCGGAACGCATATGCTCGGCTCCGAAATCTCGACGCGGCTGACGGGTCGCGTCGTATCGTACGAGCCCATGGCGAGCGGCCGCATCAGGCTGACAATCGATGTGATCTCAACCGCCAGGCCGACACTGCGCTACATGCCGGAACGGGTCCGCGTTTCGGCGATGAAGATACCGGCTGAGCTGACCGCCGGTTCCGAGATCACCGGCTATGTGCGGCTGCTGCCGCCGACCGGCCCGGTGCGGCCCGACAGCTATGATTTCTCCTTCGACAGCTATTTCGCCGGTATCGGCGGCAGCGGCTTTTTTCTCGGCAATCCGAAAATCGTGTCGTCGGACAGCATGCCGCTTGCCGCGCAGCTTTCTTCCGCGATCGAAGACGCGCGTGAATCCATCGCCGACCATATCCGCAGCCGCATCGGCGGTGCCGAGGGCGAGATTGCTGCTGCTCTGATCGTCGGCGTGCGCGCCGGCATTCCCGAGGAGATCAACGAAGCGATGCGGCGCACCGGCATCTACCACATCATCTCCATCTCGGGGCTGCATATGGCGTTGGTCGCCGGCACCATCATGGCGCTGCTGCGGGGTGCCTTCGCGCTGTTTCCCGATTTCTCATCGCGACGGCCGGTCAAGAAATATGCCGCGGCCGCCGCGCTTTTTTCGATTGCGGCCTACCTCGTCTTTTCCGGCATTGTCGTGGCGGCCGAACGCAGCTTCATCATGCTGGCGGTGATGCTTATCGCCGTGCTGTTCGACCGGGCCGCGCTCACCATGCGCAACCTGGCGATCTCGGCCATCGCGGTCATCCTGGTGTCGCCGCACGAGGTGGTCGGTCCGAGTTTCCAGATGTCCTTCGCCGCGACGGCGGCCCTTGTCGGCGCCTATGCAGGCTGGTCCGATTACCGCGCCGGGAGGGCCACCACGCCGCCGCCGCGGAAGTCGCCGCTACGCCTTGCCACGCGAAAGGTCCTGCTGGGCATGTGCGGTCTGGCGATGACCTCGACCATTGCAGGGAGCGCCACGGCGCTTTTCGCCATATGGCATTTCCAGCGCGTGGCGCCGCTCAGCCTGTTCGCCAATCTGGCCATCATGCCCATCGTCTCACTGGTCGTCATGCCCTTCGCCGTTCTCAGCGCGCTGGCGATGCCGTTCGGTGCGGATGGCCCTTTCCTCTATGTCATGGGCAAGGGGCTGACGGCGATGATCGCCCTGTCCGGGTGGATCTCGGAGCGCTCGCCGATCGATGCGGTCGGGCTGATTTCGCTGAGATCCGTCCTTCTGGTGACGATCGCCCTCGTCATTGCCAGCATGGCGACGACGTGGTTGCGGCTGGCGGCACTTCCTTTTGCGCTCGCCGGCTTGCTGACGACAACGCAGACACGCATACCCGACGTATTGGTCTCGGAGGACGCACGGCTGGTCGTGCTGTCGATCGGCAGCGGTGAACTCGCGGTCAACCGGGCACGCCCGAATGAGTTCACCATCGACAACTGGAAACGCGCGCTCACATCAGAGGCTATCGTCGCGCCGGAAACACCTGGAAAGAACGACCCGCAATTCGACATTGCCGATCCGGCCGACCTACCGCCGGGCATGCCGTTCATTTGCACGGACGGCCTCTGCCTTGCCAGGCATCCATCCGGCGCGATCATCGCGCAAGCCAAGGACCGCGATACTGCGCGGCCAGCCTGCGCCTTTGCCAGCTTGATCGTCATCGACGACGCCACCGCCCATAACCCCTGCTACTACGACCGGCTGGTCCTCGTCGTCACCAAACGGCAACTGGCGCGCGCGGGAAGTGCCGCCGTCTATTTCGATCCACAAGCGGCAACACGCGCCGAGATCCGCTTCGCCGTCGAAAAATCATACCGGCCCTGGCACGTGCAGCGGAAATTTTCACGCGCGGCACGGGGCCTGCCGCCATACCGCCGGGCCGACAACCCCAAAGCCGGCGCCAAGGGCGGAGCTCAGTAGCGGCGGATCAGTCCGACGAGCTTGCCCTGCACCTTGACCCTGTCTGGTCCGAAGATGCGCGTCTCGTAGGCCGGATTGGCGGCTTCCAGGGCGATCGAGGCGCCCTTGCGGCGGAACCGCTTCAGCGTCGCTTCCTCCTCGTCGACCAGTGCCACCACGATCTCACCGGGGCTCGCCGTATCGGCATTGCGGATGATCACCGTGTCGCCGTCGAAAATGCCGGCCTCGATCATCGAATCGCCTTTGACCTCGAGCGCATAATGCTCGCCGCCCATGATCATATCCGGCGGCACCGAAATCGAATGCGTCTGGTGCTGGATGGCGTCGATCGGCACACCGGCAGCGATGCGGCCCATCACCGGGATCGAAACGGCGGCGACGACATCGTCGTCATTTCCGGCTGCGGGCACGCGCGACGATGTCGGCTTGCCTTGCCGAGGGGCGCCTTGCCCAAGACTGCCCTGGATGACACTCGGCGAGAACTTGCGTGCCGCATTGAGGCCGGGGGCGATCGAGTCAGGCAGGCGTAGCACTTCCAGCGCACGGGCCCGGTTGGGCAAACGGCGAATGAAGCCGCGCTCCTCCAGCGCCGTAATCAGCCGGTGGATTCCGGATTTGGAAGCCAGGTCGAGCGCTTCCTTCATCTCGTCGAATGAAGGCGGGATACCGCTTTCCTTCAACCTTTCGTGGATGAACATAAGCAGTTCGTGTTGTTTGCGTGTCAGCATAGCGACCCCCAACAGAATCAGAAAAACAAACCCAGAACAAACACTATCTGTTCCAGTTGTGTTCCGCAACTGTTTAAAGTTTAATGAATGCGTTAAGGCTCGGGAAACAAACGACGTCCCCTACCGGCGTACCGCATTTTCACCGCCGCAAGCCTCATCGCCTTGATTCTGCTTTCGTTTGCGCCCTTCTGGCCTCCTAGATGGCGGCACTGGCATCGGCCGTCGGTCGGCAAAAGGCACGGAATTGAACCCTTATCGACTGTGCGGTTTGGTCAATGCACCGTGAACGAAACGAACTCAAAACGCCAACCTCGGGTTAAGTCCCGGTTTCCACCGTCTGGTCAGGCTGCTTCTCGCCGGTGGAGCCTTGCTGCGCGCAACCAGGTAATGGAAGAACAGTCGATGCGTGTCCGGCGTTGCGTTGGATCTTGGGGGAGCAGACAAATCATGACAGGAATTCCCGATCTCGTGGCCATAAAGGCGATGGATGCCGCGGATCCGCTGCGCGCGATGCGCGACCGCTTTGTGTTGCCGCAAGGAGTGATCTATCTCGACGGCAATTCGCTAGGAGCTGCTTCACGTGCCGCTTTCGATGAACTGCACAAGGCCGCGACCGAAGAATGGTCGCATGATCTCATCCGCGCATGGAACACGGCCGGCTGGTTCAACATGCCGCTTGAACTTGGCGACCAGCTCGGGCGCCTGATCGGTGCCGCGGCCGGCCAGACGGTGGTCTGCGACACGACATCGGTCAACATCTACAAGCTGCTGCACGCCGCCATGGCCATGCGACCGGAGCGGCAGGTCATCGTCGCCGAGGGCGATAGTTTTCCGACGGACCTCTACATGGCCGAGGTGTGGTTTCGACGCGAAAAGATACGCTGCTGCGCCTCTCGGGAGTCGACGCGCCGACCATCGAAGAGCTGATCGACGAACGCACCGCCGTGGTGCTGGTCAACCACGTCAACTATAGGTCGGGCGAACTGCGCGACATGCCGGCGCTGACGCGCAGGGCTCAGGAAGCCGGGGCGATGATCGTCTGGGATCTCTGCCACACCGCCGGCGCGATGCCAGTCGAGCTCGACAAGGCAAACGCCGATTTTGCCGTTGGCTGCACCTACAAATATCTGAATGGCGGCCCCGGCGCGCCTGCCTTCATCTATGCGGCTGAGCGGCATCTTTCCGACATCCAGCAGCCGCTCACCGGCTGGTGGGGCCATGCACGGCCCTTCGCCTTCGAGCCAGGCTATGCGGCCGGCACCGGCATCCGCCGGTTTCTGTGCGGCACGCAGCCGGTCCTGTCGATGCGCACGCTGAAGGGCGCGCTCGACATCTGGAACGATGTCGATATGACGGCGGTGCGCAAGAAGAGCATCGCGCTGGCGGATCTGTTCATCGAGCTTGTCGAGGCAAAGTGCGGCACTTACGGGCTCACGCTCGAAAGCACGCGCGATGGGGAAAAACGCGGCAGCCAGATTTCATTCATGCATGAGCATGGCTACCAGGTCATGCGCGCGCTGATCGAACGTGGCGTGATCGGCGATTTTCGCGCGCCATCGACCATGCGCTTCGGCTTCACCCCGCTCTATGTCGGCTATGCCGATGTCTGGCAGGCCGTCAAAGTGCTTGAGGACATCCTGCACACCGGTGCGTGGAAGGATGCGCGCTTCGCCATCAAAGCAGCTGTCACGTGAGATTGATGCGAGAGCTGGAATCGTGAGGCTGGCGAGCGACGCGCCGCGCGATGCTCACGGCTACGTTGCAAGGCCATATGCCAGGGAGGGCGCAGGGTGTTCGAACGTCACATTGCAGATTGGGACAACGCCTATGCCAACGGCGCCAACATAGCCGGCAGCGATCGCTGGCCGGCGGCCTGGATCGAGCCCGCGCGGATTTTCCGCGACGTGCTTTCGACCGAGGGCAGGGCGCGGCTGGACATGGCCTATGGCGACAACCCACGCAACCGGCTCGATCTTTTCCTGCCTCCCATCAAGCCCAAGGGACTCGTGGTGTTCGTCCATGGCGGCTACTGGATGGAATTCGACAAGAATTTCTGGTCGCATCTTGCCGCTGGCCCTGTTGATCGCGGCTATGCGGTGGCGATGCCGTCCTACACGCTCTGTCCGCAGATACGCATTGGCGGCATCGTCAAGGAAGTCGGCGCGGCGATCGGCAAGGCGGCGGCGATCGTTGCAGGGCCGCTGATGCTGACCGGGCACTCGGCCGGCGGCCATCTTGTTAGCCGGATGGTTACGGCGACGACGCCGCTGGCGCCCGAAGTCGTCCGGCGCGTTCGTCATGTAGTGTCGATCTCGGGGGTGCACGATTTGCGCCCGATCATGCGCACCGGCATGAACGAGACGCTGGCGATCGATGAGGCCGAGGCGCAGGCCGAAAGCCCGGTGCTGCTACGCCCGATGGACAAGGCCCGCCTGACCTGCTGGGCCGGCGGCGGCGAGCGCGCTGAATTCCTGCGTCAGAGCGCGTTGCTGGCCAACATCTGGATCGGCCTGGGTACCGCGACCAGCTCGGTGGTCGAGCCTGACCGGCATCATTTCAACATCATCGACGGTTTGGCCGATCCAGACCATCCGCTGACCCGGACCTTGATTTCGGAGTGAGGCAGGTTCAGCGTAGCATCAGCACGTCGCAGGGGGAGCCCGTCGCCGCGGCAGGCGCGAACGGCGCGCGAACGATCAGCCCGTTGGCATCGGCCAGCATTTTCAGCATCGAGGAGTCCTGGATGCCGAACGGCGTCGCCACGAGCGTACCGGCGTCATCTATGACAACAGCCCGCACATAATCTTGCCTGAGATCGTTGGCCGGCATGGCGGCACCGAGCCGTGCCCGACGTATATCCTGCTGAAAGGCGCGGCCGCCGAGCCGCGCCAGCAGCGGCTTCAGGAAGAGCTGAGTGCAGACCAGGCTTGCCACCGGATTGCCGGGCAGGCCGATGCAGCGAATGTCTCCCAGCCGCCCGAACATCAGTGGCTTGCCCGGCCGCATGGCGATCTTCCAGAAATCGAGCGTCATGCCTTGCCCGGTCAGCACGTCATGGACGAAGTCGTGGTCACCGACCGAGGCACCGCCCAGCGTGACGATGACGTTCGCGCCAGCCTTCACGGCCTTTTCAACCAGCGCAGCGATCGCCTCCCTGCGGTCCGGCGCGATGCCAAGGTCGAGCGCGCGCGCACCGACCGACTGTGCGGCAGCGGCGACACCATAGGCATTGGAGGAGATGATCTGGTCGGGGCCAAGATCGCTGCCCGGCGGCAGCAATTCGTCGCCGGTGGCGATGATGGCGACCAGCGGCCGTTTGACCACGCGCACCTCGGGGTGATTGGCCGATGCCGCCAGCGACAAGGCCGCCGGGTCGAGCAGGCGGCCTTTGGGCAGCAGGACATCGCCCTTGGCGAAATCGAGCCCGAGGCGGCGGATGTTGCGCCCCTGCACCGTCCGTTCCGTCACTTCGACGCTGCCGCCACCGAGATCGCGGACGTTCTCCTGGATGACGATAGTGTCGGCGCCTTCGGGAAGCGGCGCGCCGGTAAAGATGCGCACGGCCTGCCGCTGCTGCACCGTTCCGGCAAAGCCGCGTCCGGCCGGCGCCATGCCGACCACCGAAAGCCTTGCCGGTACGGACGCGATATCGGCCGCCCGCACGGCATAGCCGTCCATGGCGGAGGCGTTGAACGGCGGCTGGGTGCGGAGCGCCACAACCGGCTCCGTCAGCACGCGGTCGGCGGCATCCAGCAGTGCGACGCGTTCGCCCGGCAGCGCTGCTGCGCCGTCCAGCAGGCGCTCGAGCGCCTCGGCAACTGGGACCAGCACCATTATCGGCCTGCCTCGGTGGCCCCGTCTCCGGTGATCTTGTAGTCGCCGGATTTGCCGCCGGTCTTTTCAACCAGCCTTATGCCGGAGATGACCATGGCGCGGTCGACCGCCTTGGCCATGTCGTAGATGGTCAGGCAAGCGACCGAGACGGCACTCAGAGCCTCCATCTCAACGCCGGTCTTGCCGGTGACGCGGGTCAATGCTGTCACCTTCAGGCCGGGCAGCGCGGCGTCCGCCTCGATATCGACAGATATCCTGGTCAGCAGCAGCGGATGGCAAAGCGGGATCAGTTCATGCGTCTTCTTGGCCGCCATGATGCCGGCAATGCGCGCGGTGCCCAGCACGTCGCCCTTCTTGGCGTCGCCGGCGAGGATCATATCCAGCGTCTCGGGCCGCATCGCGACAAAGCCTTCTGCGACTGCCGTGCGCACCGTCACAGCCTTGTCTCCGACATCGACCATGTTGGCTTCGCCCTGCGCGCCAAGATGGGTGAGGGTGGCCGCCATCCTCAAACGGCCTCTGCCGGCGCCTTGCCCGTCAACAGCAGGCGCGTTGCCGCGGCCACGTCCTGCTGGCGCATCAGGCTCTCGCCGACCAGGAAAGTCGCAATTCCGCTCTGCTCCAGCCGGCGGCAATCGTCGTGCGAAAAGATACCGCTCTCGCTGACCAGATGGCGGTCGGCCGGCACCATCGCTGCCAGCCGCTCCGAGGTCAGCAGGCTGGTTTCGAAGGTCCGGAGATTGCGGTTGTTGATACCGATCAGTCGCGACGACAGCTGCAGCGCGCGTTCCATTTCAGCCTCGTCATGCACTTCGACCAGCGCGTCCATGCCGAGCCCGAACGCTGTCGCTTCGAGTTCTCTTGCCAACGCGTCGTCGACGCTGGCCATGATGATCAGGATGGCATCGGCGCCCCATGCCCTGGCCTCGTAGACCTGATAGGGGTCGAACAGGAAATCCTTGCGCAGGGCAGGCAGCTCGACGGCAGCGCGCGCAGTGGTGAGGAATTCGGGCGCGCCTTGGAAGGAGGGTGCGTCGGTCAGCACCGAAAGGCAGGCGGCACCGCCCTTCGCATAGGCCCTGGCCAGCGCCGGCGGATCAAAATCGGCGCGGATCAGGCCTTTGGATGGGCTAGCCTTCTTGATTTCGGCAATCAGCGCGAACCTGCCGGATTTGCGCTTTGCTTCAAGGGCGGAAAGAAAGCCGCGCGGCGCGTCGGCATCCGTCGCCCGTGCCTTGATCTCGGCCAGCGGCACGCGCGCCTTGGCCGCCGTGATCTCGTCGCGCTTGTAAGCCTCGATCTTGCGCAGGATGTCGGACATGGTTTTAACCGTTCGAAATCTCGATCAGCCTGTCGAGCACTTTCAGCGCGCGGCCGCTGTCGATGGCCTGCGCCGCCGTTACCATGCCGTCGGCGAGGGTCGTCGCTTTGCCGGCCACCACCAGCCCGGCGCCGGCATTCATCAGCACCGTATCGCGAAAGGCGCCGGCGGCGCCGCCCAGCATGTCGCGCAGTGCCTGGGCGTTGTGGGCGGCGTCGCCGCCGCGCAACTCGTCCTTGGTGTGCCGCTTCAGTCCGACGGCTTCCGGGGTCAGCGTAAAGCTGCGGATCTCGCCGCCGGCCAATTCGGCGACAAGTGTCTCGCCGGTGGTGGTGATCTCGTCATAGCCGTCGCCATGGACGATCCAGGCATGGTCGGCACCAAGTTCCTTCAACGTTTCTGCCACCGGCATGATCCATTCGGGCAGGAACACGCCGACCATCTGCCGTCTGACACTCGCCGGATTGGAAAGCGGGCCCAGCAGGTTGAAGATGGTGCGGGTTCCGAGCTCGACCCGGGTCGGGCCGACATGCTTCATCGCCGGGTGATGCGCCGGCGCGAACATGAAGCCAACGCCGGCCTCGTGGATGCAGCGGCCGATCGTCTCCGGAGGGATGTCGATCTTGACGCCCAATGCGATCAGCACATCGGCGGCGCCGGTCAGCGAGGACAGTCCGCGATTGCCGTGCTTGGCGACGGGCACGCCGCTGCCGGCGATGACGAAAGCGGATGCGGTCGAAATGTTGACGCTGTGCGAATTGTCGCCGCCGGTGCCGACAATGTCGATGGCACCCTCGGGAGCTTCGACACGCAGCATCTTGGCGCGCATGGTGGCGACGGCGCCGGCGATCTCGCTGACGGTCTCACCGCGCACGCGCAATGCCATCAGGAAGCCGCCGATCTGGCCGGGGGTAGCATCGCCGGACATGATGATGTCGAAGGCCTCGCGCGCCTCCTCGAAGGAAAGAGCGCTGCCGGCGGCGACCTTGGCGATGTGGATCTTCAGCGCGCTCATCTGGCCAGGGCTTGGGTTACGGCCGCCTGATCGATGCGGACGTCATATTGCGTCTGCAACTGCGCCACCAACTGGTCGAGCAGGTCGTCGGACATGCCGGAGGTGAAGGACTTCTGTGCGTCCTGGGGCACTGAGCTGGCATCGGCCCCGGCAGGCTCGAACACCTCGGCAACCTTGAACAGGATCTGTCCGTCGCCCGTAGGTGAGGGGATCAACCCGGTGCCGCCTTCGCCGACGCCGAACATCGCGGCGGCGCCTTCCTTGCCGAAATCGACGTCGTCCGCATCGCGCTTGACGCCGCGCTTGGTCTGCTTTTCGAGCTTGAGCTCACCGGCGATCACCTCGAGCGTGACGCCAGCCTTGAGACGCTTCTCGAGCTCCTGTGCTTTTGCGGTGAGCCGTTTGGTGGTCTCCGCCGCGGTCCAGTCGGCCACGACCTTCTGGCGGACTTCGTCCAATGTGCGGTCGCGGGCAGGCGTGATCGCGCTCACGTCGTAGAAGACGAAGCCGTTATCGGCGGTGGTGAGGCCTTCATTGTCGGTTCCGGGTTCGGATTCGAACACCGCCTTGATGAGTGCCGGCGATTCCGGCAGGTCTTTGACGATGCTTCCATCCGGCCGTTGGCCGGTGCGGTCGATGGCATCGATGGTGATGACCTTCAGCTTCAATTTGGCGGCTGCCTCGGCGAGCGAACTGCCCGAGGCGCGCGTATCCTCGTAATTGTCGTGCACGTCCAGCAAGATGCGGCTTGCCTCGCCCAGTGCCAGGTCCTTGCGGATCTGCTCGGACACTTCGGCCAGCGGCTTCACCACTTCGGGCTTGATCTCGGTGACGCGCAGCAGAACGGGACCAAAGGCGCCCTGTACGACCGGGCTGACCTCATTGACGTTTAGTTTGAAGGCAGCATCGGCGACCGCCTTGTCGGCGATCTTGTCCTTGGCCAGCGTGCCGAGCAGCGTGTCTGCCGGAGTCTTGCCTTCGGCAGCGACGATCTTGTCGAAGGTCGCGCCGGTCCTGAGCGAATCGAGCGCCGCCTTTGCGGCATCAGGTGTCTTGAACACAAGCTGCTCGATGGTGCGCATCTCCGGCGTGGTGTAGCGCGCCTTGTTCTTATTGTAGTCGTCGCTGACCTGTTGGTCGGTCACCGCGCTCAAATCCATGATGTCTTCCGGTTCGAGCCTGACATAGGAGAACTTACGGTATTCGGGAGCGGCGTAGGTTTTCTTGTTTTCCTCGAAATAGGCCGAAAGCGCGCTGTCGGACGGCGCTTCTATCGGTTCGACCAGCGATTTCGGCAAGGTCAGGTAGTCGATGGTGCGATCTTCGCCGCGATAGAGCGCGACCGCCTTGAAGAATGTATCCGGGGCCTTGAGGCCGTCCGAAACCGCCTCGACGATCTGCTGACGGACCGCGACCTGGGCGCGGTTCTTCAAATAGTCTTCCGGCCGCATGCCGACCTGCCGAAGCAGGTACTCGAAGGTTCTCCTGTCGAAGGTTCCGGCAGGCCCTTTGAACGCCGGGTCTTCACGCGTCAGTTCGGCGAGCCGGTCCTTGGAAAGGCCGAGGCCGAGCTTGCGGGCCTGCTCGTCGAGGACGGCACCCGACACGAGTTGCGCCAGCACCTGGTTGTCGATGCCGAGCGCCGTCGCTTGCTCACGGCTGATGCGCTGGCCGAATTGCTGCGACATGACGCTGAGCTGGCGATCGTAGGCGAGGCGGTATTCGTTGATCGAGACCTTGGTGCCTCCGGCCGTAATCACGGCGTCATGGCCGGCAAGACCGCCCATCAGCCGCCCCGAGATGCCCCAGATGGCGAAGCTCAACACCAACAATGACAGCAGCAGTTTCGCGACCCAGGTCCCCGCCGCGCTTCTCAACATACCAAGCATGAGTACTTCCGATTTTTGCGCATTTCGCATGCGCCGAGTCTGAAACAAGCGCAATAGCGCCCTTCCTGCCCACTGTCGATTGCTTTGTGGCCTGATTTTGATAGTGAGGGCCAGCTGGAAATTGCCCGGAGAAACAAATCCCATGACCACTGGAATCCGCCCGCTCGTCGCCGGCAACTGGAAAATGAACGGCACCAGCGCCTCGCTCAACGAGATCAGGATGATCGGCAACGGCTTCATGAGTGGGCTAGACGCCGAGACCGAAGCGGTGGTCTGCGTGCCGGCGACCTTGCTTGCGCACGCCGCCGAGATTCTGTCGCGCACGCCGGTGCGGGCCGGCGGAGAGGATTGCCACACCGAGGAAAGCGGCGCCTATACCGGCTGCATTTCGGCCGAGATGCTGAAGGATGCAGGTGCCAGCCATGTCATCGTCGGCCATTCCGAATGCCGCGCCGATCGCAAGGAGGACGATGCCTTGGTCCAGGCCAAGGCCTCCGCCGCATGGCGCGCCGGGCTGGTGGCCATCATCTGCATTGGTGAGACAAGAGCCGAACGAGAAGCAGGAGCCACGCTCGACGTGCTGTCGCGCCAGGTCGCTGGCTCGGTCCCGCCAAACGCCACGGCTTCCAACACCGTCATTGCCTATGAGCCAATATGGGCGATTGGGACCGGCTTGACCCCGACCGCCGCCGACGTCGCCGAGGCACATGCGCATATCCGCGAAGAACTGGCACGGAAGCTCGGCAATACGGCGGCCAAGATGCGCATTCTCTACGGCGGCTCGGTCAAGCCGTCCAACGCCATCGAGTTGCTCGGCGTCAGGAATGTCGATGGCGCGCTGGTCGGCGGCGCCAGCCTAAAGGCGGCGGACTTCCTCGGCATCGCGGAAGCCTATCGAAACATCGCTTGATACAAGGGCTGGTTGCTGCATTTGAGCGGACGGCCGGCGTCGAAATCGTTGCAAAGGACGCATTGCTTCCCATATTCCGGCCACGGGCTTGGAAATGCCGTCAAAGCATTGTATTGAGCCGCCTCCAAATCAGCGGCCGCACAAGGCCTTGCCAGGGTAAATTATGGAAACCGTACTGATCGTCGTCCACCTCATGGTCGTGCTCGCGCTTGTCGGCGTGGTGCTGCTGCAGCGCTCCGAAGGCGGCGGCCTCGGCATCGGCGGCGGATCGGGCTTCATGACCGCGCGTGGCGCCGCCAATGCGCTGACGCGGGCGACGGCGATCCTGGCTGCCGCTTTCTTCGTCACCTCGCTGACACTGTCGATCGTTGCGCGCTATGGCGAGAAGCCGATCGACATTCTCGATCGCGTGCCGGCGACCTCGGACGGAGCAGGCAAGGGCGTACTCAACCAATTGCCTGGAACCACGACGCCGACGCCGCCTTCAGGCACCACGGCGCCGACCCCGCCGTCCGGCAATGGCGCGGCAACGACGCCGCCGGCAACCGCTCCGGCGACGCCGCCAGCGACAAACGGCGCCACCGCGCCGGCCACGCCGCAGGTCCCCAACCAGTAATAGGGCAACTTATGCCGCGATCTGTTGTCGTTTGAACACAGTCGCGGCAAATGCCGCACGATCATGAAGATTCGACTGCGCCTCACGCTTGAGGCGCTTCCGGCTAATCGATTATACGTTGCACGCGGCATTCTCGGCGTCCTTGGGGGGCGCCGGGCGACGCCGTGGGCAACAAGCATTGAACGATCGGATCTTCCCCATGCAGCTTCGCAGCTTCATTTTTGCCGGCCTTTGTGCCGTGCTCAGCCTAGGTGCGCCCGCTTTCGCGGCCATGCCAACGGCAAACTCGGCCCACAAAGCCGCAACAACAACCGACGTCGTCAAGGTCGCTGCCAAAAGCGATGCAGCGCAATTGAAGCTTCTCAAGAAGAAGAAAGATCCGACGCCGGACGACCTTGCGCAGATCCGCAAGATCGAAGCCAAGATCGCAGCCGACAAGGACGCCGCTCGCGCCAAGGCACTCGAAGCCAGGAAGCTGGCGATGCGCGAGGCGGCGAAAGCCAAAGCCGATGCGGAACGCCAGGCGTTCCTTGCCAAGAAGAGCCAGCCGCTCGCAACGGCCAAGGTGGCTGACGCCACGCCGGCCAAGAAGAAGACCGTCAACATCATCGAACCGATTACGCCCATTGCGCCGATCCAGTCGGCCGAGCCGATCCCAGCCGAGGCCATGAACGTTGCGCTGACCGGCAACAATGGCGAGTTGCGCAGCGAACCGGTCGGGCAGAAGCCGCAGAGCGTCGGGCTGTTCGCGGGACTGTTCGGCGGCACATCCTCTTCGTCGATGTCGCTGCTTCCGGAAACACGCGCGCTCGACGCCGCGCTCGAAAGGAAGCAGGCCAAGCGGCAGTTCAAGGTCAAGCCGGAATTCGTGCCGCAGGAGGTCGAATTCACCGGCTACAACCCCGGCACCATCGTCATCGATACCAGCGCCCGTCGTCTCTACCTCGTCGAATCATCGTCAACCGCCCGCCGTTATGCCATCGCGGTCGGCCGGGAAGGCCTGCAGTTCAAGGGTACGGTTGCCGTCGGCGACAAGCAGGAATGGCCGCGCTGGATTCCGACGCTGGATATGCAAAAGCGCGAACCCAAGCACTATGGCCAGTACAAGGACGGCATGCCCGGCGGCGGCGACAATCCGCTCGGTGCGCGCGCCATCTATCTTTACGACGGCAAGAAAGATACCCACCTGCGCATTCACGGCACCATCGCGCCGCAGTCAATCGGAACCAGCGCCTCCAATGGCTGCTTCCGTATGATCAACGAGCACGTCATGGACCTTTACCGCCGGGTGAAAGTAGGCACCAAAGTCGTCATCATCTGACGCTTTGACAGATCGTGCCAAAAGGGCCGGCCTCGCCGGCCCTTTTGTTTTGATACGCCAACGACCAGAGCGCCTTCTTGGGAAAAAGCCTTCGCGGCGGTTTTTTCTCTGGCGGAATCAATTCGGCCGCGTTAAGCGATGACTCCCATGGCGCGATATGTATTCATCACAGGCGGCGTGGTTTCCTCACTTGGAAAAGGCATTGCTGCAGCGGCCCTTGGGGCTCTCTTGCAGGCGCGGGGCTATCGCGCACGCATCAAAAAGCTCGATCCCTATCTCAATGTCGATCCCGGCACGATGTCGCCCTATCAGCACGGCGAAGTCTTCGTGACCGATGACGGGGCCGAGACCGATCTCGATCTTGGCCATTATGAGCGCTTCACCGGCCGCTCGGCCAACCAGCAGGACAACATCACCACCGGCCGCATCTATAAGAACATCATCGAGCGCGAGCGGCGCGGCGACTATCTCGGCGCCACCGTGCAGGTCATTCCGCACGTCACCGACGAGATCAAGAATTTCGTCCTCAACGGCAATGACGACTACGATTTCGTGCTGTGCGAGATCGGCGGCACCGTCGGCGACATCGAAGCGATGCCGTTCCTGGAGGCGATCCGCCAACTCGGCAACGACCTGCCGCGCAACAACGCCGTCTACGTCCACCTGACCTTGATGCCTTACATTCCGACGGCAGGCGAACTGAAGACCAAGCCGACGCAGCATTCGGTCAAGGAGTTGCGCGGCATCGGCATTGCACCCGACATACTGCTGGTCCGCGCCGACCGGCCGATCCCCAAGGAAGAGCGCAGAAAGCTGTCGCTGTTCTGCAATGTCCGCGAAAGCGCCGTCATCCAGGCGCTCGACGTCCCGCATATCTACGACGTGCCGATGGCCTATCACAATGAAGGGCTGGATTCGGAAGTGCTGGCGGCCTTCGGCATCGATCCGGCGCCGAAGCCGCGCATGGAACGGTGGCAGGCGGTGTCCAACCGCATCCACAATCCGGAAGGCGAAGTGACCATTGCCGTCGTCGGCAAATATACCGGCCTCAAGGACGCCTACAAATCGCTGATCGAGGCGCTGTCGCATGGCGGCCTCGCCAACCGGGTCAAGGTCAAGCTCGACTGGATCGAAAGCGAGATATTCGAGAAGGAAGACCCGGCGCCGTGGCTGGAGAAGGTCCATGGCATTCTCGTCCCCGGCGGTTTTGGCGAGCGCGGCTCGGAGGGCAAGATCCTGGCGGCGAAGTTCGCGCGCGAGCGCAAGGTGCCGTATTTCGGCATCTGCTTCGGCATGCAGATGGCTTGCATCGAGGCGGCGCGTTCGCTGGCCGGCGTCGAGCACGCATCATCGACCGAGTTCGGTCCAACCGAGGAGCCGGTTGTCGGCTTGATGACCGAATGGCTGAAGGGCAACATGCTGGAAAAGCGCAGGGAAACCGGCGACCTTGGTGGTACCATGCGGCTCGGTGCCTACCAGGCCGACCTCGCCAAGGGATCGAAGATCGCCGAGATCTATGGCGATACCCAGATTTCCGAACGCCATCGCCACCGCTACGAGGTCAATGTCGACTACAAGGAGCGGCTCGAGGATTGCGGCCTGGTGTTTGCCGGCATGTCGCCGGACGGCGTGCTACCGGAAACGGTCGAATATCCCGACCACCCCTGGTTCATCGGCGTGCAGTACCATCCCGAGTTGAAAAGCCGGCCGCTCGATCCGCACCCGCTGTTTGCCAGCTTCATCGAGGCGGCGGTAGAGCAGTCGCGGCTGGTCTAACTAGCCGCCCATGCAAACGTACGTCGCGCTGCTCTACAGCATTGTCCTGGGCGAGGGGCGGCGGGTCGTCATGTCCGATCTGAAGGCGATGGCCGAAGGCCTGGGTCTGAATAACCCGCGCACGCTGGTGGCGACCGGCAATCTGGTTTTCGAGGCGCAAGAAACAGAACTTGCGGCGTTGGAGCAGCGGCTGGAGGCGGCGTTCGCAAAGACTTTCGGCCGCCACGTCGACATCATCGTGCGCCGCGCCGACGGCTGGCTGAGGATGGCGGCCGGCAATCCGTTCCCAGCCGAATCGGCTGAGGCCGCGGACCAGGTGGCGGTGCGCGTGATGCGGGCGCCCGTTCCCGCCGAGACCGCCGCGGCGCTTGAGGCGTATGCCGGCAAGGACGAGAAGCTGCGGATTGTCGGCGGCGACATCTGGATCGTCTTTTCCAGCGAGACGCCGAGTTCGCGGCTGCTTGCGGCGGTCAGTCACAAACGCCTGGGCATCGGCACCTCGCGCAACTGGAATACGGTGCGCCGCCTGGCCAAGATGGTCGCAGAATAAACGGGGCGGCTCGCGCCGCCCCAAATCGCTCAGGCCTTGGCTATCCTGGCTCCGGCACCGAGTGCCATCGTGCGCAGCACGTAGTAGATGACGCCGGCAATTGCCACGCCGAAGAACCAGCCATAGACGCCCCACCATGACGGCAGCAGGCTGGTGAAGTTGGGCAGGATCGAGGAGAAGACCGCGCCGATACCGGCGGCGATGAAGGCATTGACATGCCAGCCGCCCTGAAAGCGGAATTCGCCATTCTCCCTGTAGAGCGCCTCGACGTCGACCTCGCCCTTCCGGATCAGGTAATAGTCGACCATCATCACGCCGAAGATAGGCCCCATCGTCGCGCCAATGATGTTGACGAAGGAGGCGGCACTGCCTTCCCAGGGCGCGAATGGATAGAGCACCAGCGCGATCAGCGCCGCGATGTAGCCGCCCTTCTTGAAGTCGATCTGGCGTGGAAAGACATTGGAGAAGTCGAAGGCCGGCGACACGAAGTTCGCCACCACATTGATGCCGAGCGTCGCCACCGCAAAGGTCAGGGCTGCGAGCGCCGCCAGGAACCAGCTGTCGAATTTCGCCGAAATCTGGTCGGGATGCAGCAGCACCTCGCCATAGACGTCGAAGGCGGCGATCGTCGTAACGCCGGCGACCAGCGAGAACAGGATAAGATTGACCGGCAGGCCCCAGATGTTGCCCTTGCGCAGCGATGCCTTGTCCGGGGCGTAGCGCGCGAAATCGCAGAAGTTGAGATAGAGCGCGGAGAAATAGGTCACCCAGATCGCGGCCACCGCAAACAGCGAGGTCCAGGAGCCCGGCGTGCCCGGCACGCCCGCGTCCTTTGTCTTTTCCAGCAGCACATCCATCGGGATGTCGCTGGTGAAAGCGAAGGTGCCTGCCTTGATGCAAAGATAGATCGCCAGGATCAGCATCATCACCCACACCGCCGGTCCGGCCCAATCCTGGAAGCGGCGCACCGTTTCCATGCCTTTCTGGATGATCAGGAGTTGCAGCGCCCAGATGACGGCGAAGCAGATCAC
Source organism: Mesorhizobium sp. M0998 (assembly GCF_040318885.1). NCBI lineage: Bacteria > Pseudomonadati > Pseudomonadota > Alphaproteobacteria > Hyphomicrobiales > Phyllobacteriaceae > Mesorhizobium > Mesorhizobium sp. M0998. Next base: position 9,412 of record NZ_JAMYND010000031.1, on the reverse strand, counting down.
CTCGAGCCCGGAGTGGCCGAGGAAATGTGTGCTCTGGTTGAAGTCGGCGAACCATTGCGAGCGGATCAGCAGGGCTACGATCGCCCCGGAGGCGGCCGCCGTCTGCGCGCCGTACCAGAAGCAGGCGACGATGGCGCGCACCAGCGCCGGTATGTTGGCGCCCCAGATGCCGAAGGAGGCACGCGCCAGGACCGGGTAGGGCACCCCGGTCTTCACGCCGGCATAGCCGACCATGTTCATCAACGCATAGATGATCAGCGAACCGATACCGATGGCGATGATGAAGTTGACGAAGCCGCCGCAGAACAGGAACAGGCTGGCAGCGAGATAGTAGCCCCACAGGCTGTGGACGTCCGACGTCCAGACGTTGAAGATCGAGAACGGTCCCCAGTTTCGAACCTTCGCCGGAGCGAGATCCTCATTGTACAGGTCCGGTGATGCGCCTTGTATTGTCATTGCTATGTCCTCCCCTTGCAACCGCACGCGCCTCCACGCATGGCACGCAGGTTAAGCCTGACGCAGGGGAACCGGCAAGCAGACGATTTGCCGGCTTTGGGCTTAAAGTCATTCAATGAGAAACGCGCTTATCGGCGTGGCGTCGTTGAGCTTCCTAGCGCCGGCGATTCGTGGGGTGACACCGATCGCTCGACCTAAGCTCCAGAGTCCACCTTGTGCGTGATCAGGGCGGCAAGCTTTTTGGGCGCTTGTGCGCGATAACTCTCATCGAGCCATGACTTCAGTTGTCCCATCGGTGGCAGTTCGTCCGGTGCTGGTTCGAACGTCACCCATCCGCTCTTGCCAAGGCCGTACTCCGTCGGCGACGCATAGTGGAGCTTTCTCGCCTCGTCGCCGCTGTAAGGGAGTTTGAGGGAGATGCTGAACGGTTCGCCTTCAAGGCTCAAATAAGCAAAGGTCTTGCCTTTCACCGCGAGATCGTCGTGACCAGGCCACGGACTCTTTGTCTCGGCGCCTGGATAGGTGAGGCCGAAGGCGCGTAGTTCCTTGAGAACGGCATCGGTCGAAGCGCGCGATTTCCTACTCATCAACTCTCCTCCATCGCTGTCGGTGGCTATCCTGGCAGACGAGCCGACGGGGAGCCTCGACAGCAAGAGCTCGGAGCAGGTGTTCACAATCCTGCAGAATCTGGTGCGCGAACGCGGCAAGACGGTCGTGGCAGTCACGCATGACCTCGACATGGCCGCACGCATGGATCGCCGCATTCACATGGTGGACGGGAAGATCAGCTGAACCGGGCCAGGGCGCGATCAGGCCACCGCCGACGTCTCGAAACTGGCCTCGAGCCAGGCTATTGCGCCCGTCACGTCGTCGAGGACATAGGTTGCGGCCGTCGGTCCGTTCGGCTTCACGCGGATGGAGATGCCGCCAATTTCATTGATCGCCTCGAAACCGTGTTCGTCCGATGTATCGTCTCCGAGGAATATCGGCCGCCGGCCAACAAAGGGCGGAATGTCCATGAAACGCCGGATGGCAGCACCTTTGACGGCTTCCAAAGGCATGAGCTCGACGCCGGCGTTTCCCGGAAGCACCCGATAACCCTTCGGAAGCCGGGCCAATGCCTGTTCGACGAGCTGGATTGCGGGTGCAAGCAGTTGCGGTGCTGCTCTTGTATGAACGGCAAGGACCGGCCCCTTGCGCTCGACATAGACCTTGCCGCTGCCCAGTTCGGCCTCGATCTCGTCCGCAAGGGCGGCGATGTCGGCCGGCGCGTCGGCGGCATCGATCGGACCGCTCGGCGTCAGCCGGTGCTCCAGCCCATACAGTCCGGCAATCCGCAGCTTCAGCGGGTGGAACAGCTTGTCCACGGCGGGAATCGATCGGCCGGTGATGAAGGCGACCGCACCATCCAGCCGCCGCTCGATGCGTTCGAGCAGATTGCGCAATTCCTCCCCGACGAACACCGCGTCGGGATGGGCAGCGTGTTCCAGCAGGGTTCCGTCGATGTCGAGGAAGAGCGCCCATTGCCCTTCCGACAGGTTCAACGCCGGTGGTTGTTCAAAGCTTTTCACGACGCTGCCTTCCGAGCCCGCTCGAACATCGAGATGACGTTGTTGGTGTTCGATGGCGGGCGCTCGCCGGTTCCGGTCACCCTGTCGAGATCGCCGCGTTTGCGCAGGCGCGCGGCGTCCAGCAGCATGCTGCCGGCCCAGCGGTAGACATTGTTGTCGCGGACCATCTCGCGCATCGGCCGCAAACGTTCGCGCTGCTCTTCCGGCGTCATCGTCAGCGCCTGCAACAGCGCCTCGCTCATCATGGCCGCATCGTAGGGGTTGACGATCAGTGCTTCCAGCAATTCGCGCGAGGCACCGGCGAAGGTGCTGAGCAAAAGCACGCCCTGTTCGTCGTCGCGCGCTGCGACGAATTCCTTGGCGACAAGGTTCATGCCGTCATGCAGACTGGTGACCATACAGATGTCGGCGGCACGATAGACCTCGTAGACCTGCTCCTGCCGATGATGTTCGGCGACCATCAGGATAGGGCTGTATGTCTCGCTGCCATAGTGCCGGTTGAGCTCCTCGGCACAGCGGCGGCATTCGTCGTGGAGTTGCTGGTAGGCGGGCAATGTCCCCCGGCTCGGCGCGGCGATCTGCAGGAAAACCACCTTGCCTATCCATTCGGGATATCTCGTGAACAATTCGTCCAAGGCATGGAAGCGATCGAGAATGCCTTTCGTGTAGTCGAGGCGCTCGACGCCAACGCATAGTTTGGTATCCGCAGACAGGCCGAATCTGTCGCGCACGCTGGCGCGGCACTCCTCCACAGACGGCAGTTTTGCCAGCAATTGGGCCGGCCATTCTATGGAAATGGGATAGGCGTGGACCAATGTGGTCTGCCCACCATAGGAGATTGCCGCGTCTGCCCGTTCGATCCGGCTCTCCAGAAAGCGGTCGACACTTTCGGTGAAGTTGTTGGCATGGAATTGGGTATGAAAGCCGATGATCGAACTGCCGAGCAGTCCTTCCAGGATCCGCTCACGCCACGGACAGATGCTGAATACTTCCGAATTAGGCCACGGGATATGCCAGAAGGTGATGACTATCGCGTCCGGCAGGCGCTGGCGGATCATGCGCGGCAGCAGCGCGAAATGATAGTCCTGCACCAGCACGATCGGCCGTTCGTTGCGGGCTTCGGCAACCACCGTATCGGCGAATTTGCGGTTGACGGCCTCGTAGGCGTCCCAGTCCGAGGCGCGAAACACGGGGCGGGTGAAGGCGATATGGCAAAGCGGCCATAGGCCCTCATTAGCGAAGCCCAGATAGTAGCCCTGATATTCCTCCTCCGTCAGCCAGACCCTGCGCAGCGTGTAGGACGGATTGCCTGGCGGCACCTGCACCCGGTCGTCCTTGTCGACGGTGAGACGGTCTGCCGTGCCGCCGCCATAGGCGATCCAGGTGCCGGCACAGGCGCGGGTGATGGGCTCGAGTGCCGAAACCAGGCCGCTGGCCGGCACCAAAAGTTGGACCCCGTCGTCCTTGATGTTGTGGATGTAGGGTTCGCGGTTGGACACCACGATGACCTGTGCGTCCGGCAGGTCGTCGGCCAGGATCTTGCGCAACGTGTCGGGCGACCACGTGACCAGTGCCGCATCGGCGGACTGGCCGTTCTTTTCGAACTCGCGCAGCACCTTGCGTGCCGCTTCCGAGGCGACATCCTCGCTCGGCGTGTATGCGGCGGCCGTTGCGCGACCGCGGCGCTGGCGGGATATCGACAGGAGAATGGCAAAAGCGGAAAAGCCAAAACTTGCAATCAGCAAAACCCAGAGCAGGTTTACAGTATAATCTGACATGGAATGTGATCTCGCCTCCGGCCGGCCGATAGCCGTTTTTTTTATTTGTTTTCTGGTTCGCCGCCGTATGCCAACGACAGCGTCCCCACCCATTTTTGCAACGCACAAAGAGGCTATCGGTTCCGGACGATTGCAATGCCGCGCGTCATTTTCGATGCGCCGCAGCGCGGCGGCATCAAGTGCGCACGATGAGCGGCACCATCCCCTCATACCGGTCGGCAAGAAAGGCGACGACCCGGTCGCCGACACGCTGGAATGTGAGGTCGACCACTGTCGAGCCGACACCCAGATGCCGCAATGTCAGCGTGTCGATGCCGATCGGCAGCCTTGGGCGGGTGACCCGGATTTCGCTGTTCCAGCCGTCGATTTCGAGCCCAAGGCAGGCCTGCATCAGCATGAAGGCCGATCCCGCTGACCAGGCTTGCGGCAGGCACGCGACGGGATAGGCGATGGGCGCTTCGCCCGGCGACCGGGTAAAGCCGCAGAACAGTTCCGGCAGCCGCATGTTGAAATGGACAGCCGATTCGAACGTGCCGCTCATCAGCCGAACCACGCTGTCGCGCACGCCATAACGTGCCAGGCCTGCACCGCACATGGCGGTGTCGTGCGGCCAGATCGAACCATTGTGGTAGGACATCGGATTGAAGAATATCGCATCGTCGGCCAGCGTCCTCACGCCCCAACCAGAGTGGAACGACGCGGAGAGCAGCTGATCGGCGACCATCTGCGCCCGTTCCGGCTCGGGCAGCCCGACAAAGAGAAGATGGCCGGCATTCGACGTCCGTACCTTGCAGAGCTCGCCTGCACCATCGATCGCCAGTGCATAGAAATTGAGATCGTCCATCCAGAAATGGCGTTCCACCGCGGCGCGCATGGTTTCGGCGCGTTCCTCCCAATGATCGGCCTTGTCGTCCTCGCCGCGGCGGCGGGCGAGCGCCGCCAGCCCACGGAACGCGGCAAAGACGTAGCCTTGCACCTCGACCAGGGCGATCGGCCCCTTGGGCATGCGGCCATCGGCATGGAAGACGGAATCGAAACTGTCCTTCCAGCCCTGGTTGGCAAGGCCGGTCTCGGCGCCGCGCTGGTAGGTAACGAAGCCGGTCGCGCGGCTTGTCTCCTCCGTCCATTCGGCCGCTGCACAGAGCGATGGCCACAGGCTGTCGACGAACGCCATGTCGCCGGTACGATCCGCATAGGCGCAAGCGAGATGAATATAGAGCGGCGTGGTATCGACGCCGCCGTAATAGCGGCCGAACGGGAGCTCCCGCAGTGCCGCCATCTCGCCCTTGCGGGTCTCGTGCATGATCTTGCCGGGCTGCGAATCGCTGAACGGCGACGTTTCGGTCGCCTGATGCTGGGCGAGAAAGGCGAGTACGCCGCGCGCCAGCCCAGGATTCAACCACAGCATCTGCAATGCGGAAATCACCCCGTCACGGCCAAATGCCGTCGAGAACCAGGGTATGCCGGCATAGGGGTAAGGTCCGGTTGCAAGCTCGGTGGTCAGCAGCGCCACGTCCGCGCGCGCGCGTTCGATCCAGTCGTTGAAGACGCGGCCAGAACTGTGCACCGTCGCGCCGTGGCGGCGTTTGGCGCGCATGCCGAAGCGAGCGCGGGCGGCTGCAGCCCGAAAACGGTCGCGGTCGGGTGTCTCCGCCACTTCCGGGCCGACCTCGATATAGAGGACCTCGCTGCTGCGCTTCGTCACCGCAACCAGGAAATCCGCGCGGCTGGCGGTCAAATTGTCCGGCGCCTGCGAGAACGAGATCGCCGACAGGCGCACGAGTTGGTCCAGCCCGTCATATCGAAGCACCACGGATGTCGGACTGGTCTCGGCGGCGTGGGCTATTCCGCGCTTGAGCCGGGTCGAACCGCGCACCTCGAACATGTCGCGGAAATCTGCTGCGAAATGCAAGGAAACCCGAATGGCCGACGATTCCTGGCTGTAGTTGGAAAGGGTGATGCGCTCGAACAGCCGGTCCTGCCAAAGCAGCCTGACGCGTTCTATGTGGATCGCGCCCTGCGGAATGTCGCGACCACCGACACTCTGGATCGGCAAATTGGTCAGGTTCGAGGTGAAAAGCACATTGTCCTGGCTGAGCGAGGCGCCGAGCAACGACATTTGCCGGCCACCGACCGTCAGCCGGAATTCCGAAAGCACACGCGTGTCGTCTCGGAAAAAGCCATCGCCGGCGCCGCGGATGTCGCCATAGGCGTCGGCCACCGCGAAGCAGTCGGCTTGCTTGAGGGCGAACAGCCGGTGCGGCTCCCGGGGCGCAACCTCGTCGAGGGAGGCAAGGGCTACGGCGGGATCAAGCTTACGCTCGTCGAGTTGATTCATACGTCACAAGCTCTGTCGTTTCGTTTCCAACGTCCACAATGACGCCGATCAGGACGCTCTCGCTTCACCGGGAGTACCGATCAGGCGCGCATAGGCAGCCACATAGTCGTGGGCCATTCTCGTGGCAGAAAAACGGTTTTCGAACACGGCTCTCACCTGTCGCCTGTCGAGGCGCAGCAATTCCGGTATCGAGGCGACCGCAGCATCGACCGTATCGACAAGGAAACCGGTCACGCCGTGGTCGATGATCTCGGGCAGGGCACCGCATTTCCAGGCGATCACCGGCGTGCCACAGGCCATAGCCTCTATCGCGGCAAGACCGAACGGCTCCGGCCAATCGATCGGAAACAGCAGGCCGGCCGCCTTGCCGAGGAATTCCGCTTTTCTGTCCTCTTCGATCTCGCCGATATAGTCGACACGGTCGCCGTCGATCAGCGGCTCGACCGTGTCGTGGAAAAAAGGGCGGTCGTCGTCGCCGATCTTTGCCGCAAGCTTCAGTTTCAGCCCGGAGCGCAAGGCGATCTCAATGGCACGGTCCGGGCGCTTGTCGCGCGACAGCCGGCCCAGAAAGGCCAGATACGGCTCGTCCACCTCCGTCTCGAAAGTCGGCTCATACGTATTGATCGGTAGCCCGTGATGGATGGTCGCCAGCCAATTTGCCCTGGGTAGCCCGGTTCTCTGGCTACACGAAATCGAGATCATCGGAAAGCGCGGAAAATGTTCGTAGGCCGGGGCCAGGTCGACATAGTCGAGCCTGCCATGCGGTGTCGTCACCGTCCGGTCGGGCATGTGTTCGAAGAAAGGAAAATGCAGGAAGTGGCTGAGATGGAAATGGATGATGTCGAACTGTTGCGCACGGCTCCTCACCTCGGCGAGCATCGAGAGATGCGCCGCGGTTTCGGATTTGTGCGGGCGCGGATCGAGACGGAGCGCGCGCTCGCGACACGCCACCAATTTCGCCGACGTCTTGGTATCGCCGCTGGCGAACAGGGTCACGTCATGGCCAAGCTCGACCAATCCTTCGGTCAGATAGGAGACGATGCGCTCCGTCCCTCCATAGAACCGGGGTGGCACGGATTCATGGAGCGGCGCCACATGGGCTATTCTCATGTTTTGGCATTTCCCTCAAAAAGACTGCTCGTGGCATCGAAATGCATCAGCCGCGCTAACGTTCCCGTACAATGGCAAGATGCCACCCAATTGGGGCAAGATGTCACCCAATTGGAGCTGCCGGGCGCGTCGACCGTTGCTCGTCTCGTCCAGCAAACATTTTTCAGGCCAAGCCATGTTTTGCCGGGAACCAAAGTCGGGTTCGCGAGTTTAGTGGGGTTCGATCGCACGCATCCGGTCGACGGGGAGGAAATGATGGACCGCTTGCAATTCTTTTCGCCCGTGCGGATTTTGCGCGGACAGGGACAGCCCGTGGAGGAGATCGACAGCGTTGCCGAAGCGATGGCATTCTTGCGAAAATGGCCGGCCGGGCGGCGCGGGCCGGTTTACCAGTGCGCCGTGAATTGCTGCGCTGCGGCCATGGCCGGCCGGATGTCGGCCGAGGAAGCGAGAAAGGCTTTTGCCGGCTTCGCCCGGATCACCCGCCTGCTCGAGGGCGATCGGCCGTTGCCGATGAGCGGCGAGGATCGGCATCGCGATCACGCCTTGAGGCGATAGGCAAGCTGCCGCAGATGGTCCGAGCAAGGGCATTCAGCCTGAGCGCCTGATCGGCGACCGACTCGCTTTCGCGAACAGTCGTTTGAGCGGAGCAACGGCGCCGTTTTCGCTGATGTAATCGCGATAGGCGACGTAATCGGGGTCGCGTGACAGATGGCATTCCTCGGTGATGGCGCGGAGTGCGTAGATGGCATTGAGCGCGAGCAGGATGGCGGAGTGCCGCAGCGCTTCAGCGGGTCCTGCGGCGGTGAGGAAAGGTAGGGAGACCAGCCACCAGGAGAGGTTTTTCGAAACATAGGCCGGATGCTTGATCCAGCGATACGGTCCGCAGGTGATGATTCCGCGATTGGTGAGATTGGAAAATCTCAGGCCAAAGCTCACGGTGGACCAGACAAAAATCAAGATGCAGAAGAGGATCGCCGACCCCCAGAAAACCTGGAGCGCCGGTGAGGGCATCACCGCCGTCCAGTTGGCGCCCGTTTCGTAGTTCAGGTAGGCACGGGTGGCGGCGTTGATGGGTTCATAACAGGCAAGACAAACCAGCCAGCCGAATACGGTGGGCTCGACGGTGCGGATATGATTGTCGAGGACGCGCAGCGTGAAGACGTAGCCGACGACCGCGACAAGAACATCCACCATGAACAGGAGATCGATTGCAAAAGCGTGCCAGCGCATGATGTCGAATCGATACGGTTGTTCCAGCCCGGCAAGGATCGAACCCAGTGTGGAGCACAGATAGACGAACATCAGCGGCAGGAAGAAGCCTTTGACGATCCAGCTCCGCACGTGCTGGCGTATCTGCTCGGTCCTTTGCGGCACGGCGCCGCTGAGGACGAATGCACCGATTTCGGCATATGAATCTTCCGGATCGGTCTGCCGGCGGTCGACATAGGCAACATAAAACGGCGCGGCGACGAGCAGCGCCGGCAAGGTGTCGTAAAGCGCCGCCCAGTAGGGGGCGTAAAACCCACGCCGGTATTCCGGCACTATCCAGTAGACTGCGGCAATGGTCGTGAGCGTGACGATGAAGCCGATGAGCTTGCGCACGACGCGCTCGACTTCAAGCGCTCGCATCGGCTTCGCCTGCAATCCCGTCGAACGCCTCCGGAACGTCTGGAAATAGGCCGTGTCGACCGCGATCATCGCTGCCGCGGTAGCTGCAATGACAGTCATGGCCTGCAAATGCACAGGCCAGCTTCTGTTGACGAGCACTCCGACGGCCAGCGCAAGACCAAACAGTCCTGCAAGGCCGGTTAGGGGCGCGGTCGCGGATTTCGGTTGGAGCGTCAAGCTGCTACTCCCGTTGTCATGAGGGTTGATCGTCGTCGGCGGCCGCCACGGGTCACGTAGTGTGCCCACCCGCCGCCGCTAGTGCCACTTGAGCAGCTGCTACACTCCACCGCTGCCGTTGGATCCGCTGCTGCTTGTCCCGTCGTTGCCGCCGCTGGATCCGCTGCTACTGCTCGATCCGCTTGAGCCGCCGCTGCTTGTTCCGTCATTGCCGCCGCTTGAACTGCTGGTGCCGCTCGAACCGCTGCTACCGCTCGAACCCCAGCTGCCGCTGGCTACGCTGGTGCCGGTCGAACACATGCTGCGCCTCG
>NZ_JAMYND010000030.1:0-80327 GCF_040318885.1 Mesorhizobium sp. M0998 | reverse complement strand
ACTTCCATTGTGGACGCTCCCTCTCTTACGGTGGCTGTCAAACACCACCATTCTGGCACATCGATGCCGTCGAGGGGGCGTCCACCCCATCACTATCCGGGATCTTCGCCTTTGGGTCAGTTGAGACTGCAGTCCCACCTGCTTGAATGTCTGCCATCGCTTTTAGGATGGCCAGAAGCTGCAAGTCCGCTCCCGGCCGCCACGACAGCGGCTGAATTGCCGGACCATCTTGGCCGCGGATAGCACGTGCCGACGTTCTCGCCAAGTCGCAGAAGATGCAGTCGGGAACGCAAGGTGCGACAACACACGGCGGCTGACACGTTGGGTGATGGCGCCGTCGGCGGCAGGACAGCGAACGGATTGAGCCCGGTCCGGTCGCTGGTGCGCGGTACGCTGCACCTCAGCGTCAACGACCCAAATGGCGGCGTCTCTCGCGTCGCAGATGGTCCTGTATCGCGACGACGGGCGACCGCCCAAGAGCGATCGGCGAGCCCGCTCCGGCGCCTCGGACACACTGTCGAGCCCTAAATCCCCATAGCCCCGCCCGCCATCCCGCGGTTCAGTTCAATCAGGCTTTAATGTAGTCGCGACCCGTGCGTGCCCAATCGCGCCCGCGACTAGACAGAACCCTCCAGATTCATTTTGAACCTCCTTTTCAAATGGCGGAAAATAGCGATTCCTGGTTATCGTCGTGGATGCGACGCGGAGTATTGCGCGCCAGTTCGGCCTTGATCCGTTCGTCTTCGAGGTCGCTGGCGCGGATCTGGTAGCGCGCGCCGCGCATGACCTGCTCGGCGGGTAAGAGGCCATCCCTGATGAACCGGCGGATTTTGACGTGCGACGCGCCAAGCTTCGCGGCCGCATCCGACATAGTGAGCCACTCGCCATTCTTGTCGGACGAGCGATAGCCGCTGATCTTGTGCACCGTGCGCAGCGATTGGACGCGTCGCGCGGTCCAGGTCTTTCCCTGACCGGTCTGCATGCCCATGCGGTTGAGTGTGGCAGCGATTTCGGCATCCGACCACCGGGTTGCCATGGAGCATGATCGCCAGAGCCTCCTCAGGCGTACGCTGGCCATGCTCTCCGGATTTGGGCTTGCGAACCCGTACCTGCGAGTGCTGGCCTCCATGCCAGTGGATCGTCAAGATCACGTCGCGCGAATGGTCATCGACATCCGCCACGATGTCCTTGATGAGCGCGCGCAGCAGTTGCTGACGACAGCGCATGTCGACACCCGGCGCATTCCAGGTGGCCTTGAGATCCTGGGCAAGGCCCGTGAAGTCCGGAACCGCGTCGACAGGCTCCACACGCTGGACTTCGCTCAGCCGGGCCTCGCAGGTCCCCACGCGCCTGAGCGTGGCTTCCCAACTCCTCTCGAGCTGGACCGCAATAAGCCGGTTCTCCGGGTCGCAGGCCGCTTCGCCGGCAGAAGCATCTTGCGGATGGTGGACCTCGCGACAATGCCGTTGATTGAGGGCCGCGGCTGCGCTGTTCTCTGCCACTGCCTTTAACAGACTGGATGCACCCGTTGGCGTAGGTGACGAATACCAATTTGTCCGCCACGGCGAGAGCACTGGCCGTCCCGCCTGCGGTCAGCGCGGCGCCGGTGTCGAAATTCAGCCATGTGCGCTATCAGCTCGCAGGCGCCCGTCCACTCAGGGCGCCGGGCGGGTGAACAGGGTTCGGAATAGCTCCTCAGCACGCCGCAGTCCTTCATCTGTCAGAACCACTGACTTCGCCTTGTTTGCCGGATTCGCGATCAGCCCCTTCTCGTGCAAGCGATCCAGAGCATTCCAATCCAACCCCTTCCAGGCGCGCCTCTCTTCATGCAGCGTCAGCCAAAGCAGGCCCAGAACGGCTTCGTCGATCTTGTCGGCGTCGATCTCCATGCAAGCAGTCTAACACGCGAAAAGGCCGCTGCCACGATCCACACCGGATGGTTATTCCCTGCCGCGAGCGTTCGCCTGAAAACAGGCGCCTCACTCAGGCGTCGCATCCGCGACGGAGTCATTGGGGCGCGACGAGCCGGGACGGGATTGGAGTTCATCATGATGCCTAAGCGGCCGTGGCAGCGTTGCCGCTGGCAATGAAATGCAAATTGGCGAAATCCTCGTCTTCCCTCAGGTTGCGCTTACCGCAGGCGAGCGGCGCACTATCCAGGTCCGCGTCATGCTGCCGGCAACGCGCGCCGCCCCGCCGCGGTGGCCCATTCCATAGTCGACCGACGCGCGGATACGTTTTGCGGGACGCTTTCTTTTCCGACCCGCTCTCCGACTGCAAGTCTCAACCTTGTCAGAGGTGATTTTTGACTCCTGAGCGGTTATCGCGGAGCGCATTCCGGGCCACAAGCGAGTTTGCGACATCCCCTTCACTGATTCATTGCCCGTCCAGCGCCAGAATGCGAAATCCGCTGTGAGCGGTCGGGGCTTCGCAACAACCGCTCAAGGTCGGTCCGACGTTGCAGGGCTGACCTGTTTTCATCGAGCCAAGACTGACTCTGGTACCGTGCCGGGAATGAGCTATAGTTCACATACTAAGACGGCCGGGCGCTTGCACAATGGCTGGACTGGGTGAACAGATTGCGCGTCAGCAGCGCACCATGGGACCGCTCCTGGTGGCGGCAGTGGTCATCGGCCTTGTCGGTCTGCCCGTTGCAGCCTGGCTCGACCTCCGAGACCTATCGGAACGGATGCTGCGCAGGCAAGCCAGCGAAATCAGCCGCATCATCGACGAAATGCGCGGATTCTACGGCAGCGACGTCGTGGGACGCGTGCTGCAAGCTAACGGCGCCGTGACTGCGACGCACAACTACCGGGACGTGCCAGGCGCGATCCCTATTCCAGCAACCCTCTCGATCGAACTGGGCAACCGCATCAGCGCTCATGACGGCTCGGTCAAATATCGGTTCGTCTCGGATCTGCCTTTCAAAGGTCGCGCGACCCACCAGCTCGATGCGTTCGAGCGGAATGCAATCTTGGCTTTGCGCGCCAACCCGAAGGAGCCGATCATCGAGGTCTCGGGCTCACTGTTTGACCGGCAGGTGCGCGCCGCGGCCCCTGTCATAATGGGACAAGTGTGCGTGACCTGCCATAACTCACACCCAGACAGCCCCAAGACGGACTGGAAGGTGGGGGATGTCCGAGGGATCCAGGAGATATCAGTCAATCAGCCTATTGCTGCGAACGTGCTGACCTTCAAGTATCTGCTCCTGTATTTCGGTTTCGCTGCGGCGGCGGGCCTGACGTTCATTCTCCTGCAGCGTCGGCAGTCCGCGTTGATTCAGGGCATCAACAAGGAGCTTTCGGAGGCAAACGACTTCCTGGCCGCCATTTCATTGAAGATCGCCAAATACCTTTCGCCTCAAATCTACAAAAGCATCTTCAGCGGCCAGAAGGACGTCACCATCGCGACCGAGCGCAAGAAGCTCACGATCTTTTTCTCCGACGTCAAGGATTTCACCGCGATCGTGGAACGGCTCCAGCCCGAGGATCTGACGCTTCTCCTCAACGAGTACTTTACCGAGATGTCGACGATCGCGCTCAAACACGGCGGCACCGTCGACAAGTTCATCGGCGACGCGCTTCTTGTGTTCTTCGGAGACCCCGAGACGCAAGGCGTCGAGGAAGACGCGAGAGCCTGCTTGCGCATGGCTGTCGACATGCAGCGTCGGCTGGAGCAGTTGAACAGGGTGTGGCATGACCGCGGAGTTGAACGGCCCTTCCGAGCTCGCATGGGCATCAACACGGGCTATTGCAACGTTGGGAACTTCGGTTCCGATGATCGGATGGACTACACGATCATTGGAGCCGAGGCGAACTTGGCGGCCCGGCTGCAGTCGATTGCCGAGCCCGGCGGCATCTGCCTCAGCTATGAGACTTACGCGCTCGTGCGCGACCTTGTCCGGGCGCGTCCGTTAGCACCCATTGCCATGAAGGGGATCAGCCGGGAGGTTGTCCCCTACGAAGTCGAGGGCCTCCTGGGTGAACTCGCCCAGCGCCCTCAGGTCATCAGCGAGCATGCGACTGGTCTCGACTTGTTCCTCGATGTTGAGGCAATCGACGAGAACGGGGTGGAGCGGGCGAAGAAACGACTTTCAGAGGCGCTCCTGGCCTTAACCATCCGAAGCAAGCCCGCCGCACTTTAGGTTCTTGAACGTGATCCAATCTGGACCGTGGCCAGCCAAGTAAAGTCCGGTTCAACACCGTTCAGGCGCGCCGGGTCCCGGCCAGGAGTTCGCGCATCATCCTCGTTGGTCATCAGCGCCGTCAGGGCCGAGGCGTCGGTGAACATCAGTCATTCTCGTACAGGCTGTCGCGAAACGCCTTGTCGGCGGGCCTGCCGCGATCAGGCTTGCCCCGGGCTCGCAGATCACGGCAGAACCTGACGCCGATCTCTACCAGGGACCGTCTAGCCTGTTCGCGCTCAAGCTCATGCTTGAGCGCGGCATGGACGGCCTCTGTCAGACCAGTCCTCTTAACTGCGGCGAGCCGGCGGGCCAGTGCGTCGGTCTCGGGATTTTTGATGTGGAACGCCATCACTCGCTCGTATAGCCGTTCAAGTCTATCGGTATACAGCAATTTGGATACACCCGTGTGAAGGCCCCGCAGCATCGACCGCACACGAAGCGAATCGGCCACGCCGACCCAACTGTCGGCTGGATGGGATCGTACCGCTGTGTTTACAGATCTCGAGCAGTATCTGAGGTCGCTTGCATAAGTCACGTGCAACACCCGCACTTTCGTACGGGTCTGGAACGGCGCAATCACCGTCTAGCCAAATCCAGCAGCCTTGCCGCTGGCGATAAAATGCGGGTTGGCGAAATCCTCGTCGTCACTCTGGTTGCGCTTGCCGTAGGCGAGCGGCTCACCATCCAGCGTGCGCGTCATGCCGCCGGCGGCGCGTAGCACCGCGTCACCCGCGGCCGTATCCCACTCCATGGTGCGGCCGAAGCGTGGATAGACGTCTGCCTCGGCGCCAGCAACGAGACAGAATTTCAGCGACGAGCCGACCGAGACGATCTCGGCGGCGCCAAGCGCGCGGATATAGGCGTCGGTTTCCGGCGTGTTGTGGGAGCGGCTGGCAACGACGGTCAGCGGCACCATACCGGCCCTTGCCGAAATCGGCTGGCGATCGACGATCTCGTAGTCTTGATTGATCTCGATCGTTTCCGCTTTGCCCGGCCGGCCGGAAAAGAAGCGGCCGGTGCAAGGCGCGAAGACAACGCCGATCTCAGGCACGCCGTGGCGAACCAGCGCGATGTTGACAGTGAAATCGGTCCGCCGGTTGACGAACTCCTTGGTGCCGTCGAGAGGATCGATCAGGAAGAAGGCGTCGCCGAGATCTGGCGCCATGATGCCGGCCGAAGCTTCTTCCTCGGCCACGCACGGAATCTCGGGAAATGCGGCGCGCAGCCCGGCAAGGATGATCTTCTCGCTCTCGCGATCCGCCTCCGTCACTGGCGAACTGTCCGACTTGCTGTCGACCGCACAGCCGGCACGAAAGACGCGCATCACCTCGCGCCCCGCCGCCAGGGCAAGGTGCTCGAAGACGGCGAGCACCGCTTCGTCGTCAGATACCGCCGCCGCTGTCATATTGGTCTTCGGCAATGTCCCGCTCGTTCAGCCAGTGTTCCAGGGCGTCCACCATCTCCTCGGCCGATCTGCCGAGTGTCTTGAGATGAATTTCGGGCTTTTCCGGCACCTCATACGGTGAATCGACGCCGGTGAAATTCTTGATCTCGCCGTTCAACGCCCGCGCATAGAGACCCTTCGGATCGCGCCTGGCGCATTCCTCGAAGGGTGTGTCGACAAACACCTCGACGAATTCGCCGTCGGCCATCAGTTCGCGCGCCATGCGCCGCTCGGCGCTGAACGGCGAGATGAACGACACGATGACGATCAGCCCGGCGTCGGCCATCAGGCGTGCCACTTCGGCGACGCGGCGAATGTTTTCGACACGATCGGCGTCGGTGAAACCGAGATCGCGGTTGAGGCCGTGACGGACGTTGTCGCCATCCAGAATGTAGGTATGGCGCCCAGTGGCGAACAGCTTCTTTTCGAACAGATTGGCGATGGTCGACTTGCCCGAGCCCGAAAGCCCGGTGAACCAGAACACGGCCGGCCGCTGGTTCTTCATATCGGCGCGGGCGCGCTTGCCGACATCGAGCGACTGCCAATGGATGTTTTCGGCGCGGCGCAGCGAATGCAGGATCATGCCGGCGCCGACCGTGGCGTTGGTGATGCGGTCGATCAGGATGAAGGCGCCGGTGGTGCGGTTTTCGGCAAACGGATCGAAGGCGATCGGCGACCGCGTCGAGATATTGCAGATGCCGACTTCGTTCATTTCAAGCGACTTGGCCGCCTCATGGGCAAAGTCGTTGACGTTGACGCGGTATTTCAGGTCGGTGACGGTGGCGCTGGTCTGGTCGGTCTCGGTGCGCAGGATGTAGGAGCGGCCGGGCAGCAGCGCGTGTTCGTCGAACCAGACGATGTTGGCGGCGAACTGGTCGGCGACCTGCGGCCGCGCCGCCGGCGACACCAGCATATTGCCGCGCGAGACTTCGACCTCGTCGTCGAGGACAAGGGTGATGGCCTGGCCGGCAATGGCCTGCTGAAGGTCGCCGCCATGCGAAACGATGCGCCTGACACGGGAGGATTTGCCGGATTTGGCGACGACCACCTCGTCGCCTGGCGCAACCGACCCAGAGGCTATGGTGCCGGCGAAACCGCGGAAATCGAGATTGGGGCGGTTCACATATTGGACAGGAAACCGGAACGGCAATTCGACCGCGGCCTCGTCGACCGAGACGGCTTCGAGATGTTCGATCAGCGTCGGGCCGGAAAACCAGTCCGTCCTGTCGGAACGGCCGGTAACGTTGTCGCCATAGCGGGCCGACATAGGGATGGGCACGATCGTCTGGAAGCCGAGCTCACGTGAGAACTGTGCGTAATCCGCGACGATCCGTTTAAAAACCGCCTCGTCGAAACCGACAAGATCGATCTTGTTCACGGCGAGCACGATGTGGCGAATGCCCAGAAGCGAGGCAATTATCGAATGCCGCCTTGTCTGGCGCAGTACGCCCTGGCGAGCATCGATCAGCACGATGGCGAGATCGGCGGTCGATGCACCTGTCGCCATGTTACGCGTGTACTGTTCGTGGCCGGGCGTGTCGGCGACGATGAACTTGCGCTTTGGCGTGGCGAAGAAGCGATAGGCGACGTCGATCGTGATGCCTTGCTCGCGCTCGGCCTCGAGGCCGTCGACCAGCAGCGCGAAGTCGACGTCGTCGCCGGTGGTGCCGTGCTTGCGCGAATCGCGCTCGAGCGTGGCCAGCTGGTCCTCGAAAATCTGCTTGGTGTCGGAAAGCAGGCGCCCGATCAGCGTCGACTTACCGTCGTCGACCGAGCCGCAGGTCAGGAAGCGCAGCAGTGATTTTCGTTCCTGCGCCGCCAGATAGTCGCGGACGCCGTCGGTCGGGGCGAGGCTCTTGGCCATGATATGGCGCATACTCAGAAATACCCCTCGCGCTTCTTCTTTTCCATCGAGCCGGCTTCATCACGGTCGATCAGGCGACCTTGCCGCTCGGAAGTGCGCGCCGTGAGCATTTCGCCGACTATCGCCTCCAGAGTGTCGGCCTCCGAGTCGATCGCGCCGGTCAGCGGATAGCAGCCGAGCGTGCGGAAGCGCACCATCCGGTTCTCCACTGTTTCGCCGGGCCGCAGCTGCATGCGCTCGTCATCCCTCAGGATGAGCATGCCATCGCGCTCGACGACCGGCCGCTCCTTGGCCAGATACAGGGGCACGATCGGGATGTCTTCCTGAAGAATGTACTGCCAGATGTCGAGCTCGGTCCAGTTCGACAACGGGAACACCCTGATCGATTCACCGGCAGCGACGCGGGTGTTGAAAATCTTCCACATCTCGGGCCGCTGGTTCTTCGGATCCCAGACGTGCTGGGCGTTGCGGAACGAGAAGATGCGCTCCTTGGCGCGCGACTTCTCCTCGTCGCGACGGGCACCGCCGAAGGCTGCGTCAAATCCGTATTTGTCGAGCGCCTGCCGCAGAGCAACAGTCTTCATTACATGGGTGTGGGTGTTGGAGCCGTGGTCGAACGGATTGATGTTGTCGCGCACGCCGTCTTCATTGACATGGACCAGGAGGTCGAAGCCGAGCTTTTGCTGCATCTGGTCGCGAAAGGCGATCATCTCGCGGAATTTCCAGGTCGTGTCGACATGGAGAAAGGGAAAGGGCGGCTTGGCCGGATAGAATGCCTTCATCGCCAGGTGCATGAGCACGGACGAATCCTTGCCGACCGAATAGAGCATCACCGGCTTGGCGAAGGCCGCGGCCACCTCGCGAAAGATATGGATGGATTCAGCCTCAAGCCGCTGAAGGTGCGTAAGTGCGATATTCATGGGCTGCGAGCGTTCTTTCGTACCGATCCACAGAAAGGGCTGCATCGGAGGCGACCTTCAGCCGCCCGATTCAAACTGCACTTCCGGACAATCTATTCTCGTGCGGGCGTTCTAGCAGATCGTTGCGGTCCAGAACAATGCAAGACAGGCTTGCGGCCGAATGGTTCGGGAATGAATTTTCCGTATGGCCGGCAAAATCGGGAAATTTCTGCTCAGTGAACGATTGCACTTGGTAGTGGCAGGAAAATGTTGCCTGAGCCTCGGAACCCGAGAGCCAGGAGCCGGCTCGCCTCACAGCGGTCCGCCATGTTCTGGCGGCGCCAGCCGTGGCGACGAGGTCGCTAGGACGAAGTTCCGATGGGAACAAACAGCTTGTCACCGTTGTGATCGATCTCGATCATCTCGCTCTTGCGGCTCAAGCGTTCGGCAAATCCTTTGTGGAAGATGATGGCGTTCATATAGGCAAAGGTCATCGCCAGCGCCCCGGTTCGCAGCGGATAATCGACCAGCGAATGAATGAGAAGAAAAGACACAGAGAGGAATGCCGCCTTCTGAAGGGGGTCACGGCGAACCCTGGCAAGTGCAGCGAAAAGCAGTACGAAATAGCCTGCCATAAGCAGGATAGCAGGAATTCCCCCTTCGAAGGTAATTTCAAGGTATTCATTATGAGCATGATTGACGTATTGCCTGAAAATCATGCCCTCCCTTTCGTATATTTGATAGGCATTTTGAAAATTCCCAAATCCGACGCCGGTCGACCAATTGTCCTCGATCCCCTTGATCGTCGTTCGGGCGAATTCTCCGCGCCCGAACGCCGGATCGATTGCCTCCACGTCGATCTTCGTCCACGCGCCCATCGTGTAGATCGAAAGCCCGACAAAAATCAGAAGAACGCTGAACCCGCTCACCCTCGAGCGAGCTGAGAGAAAGACCACGGACAATACGGTGATCGCCAACCCGATCACAACACCGGCACGCGAACCAGCTGCCAAAAGCAGCAGCAAAAGTGTGACCAGTCCAAGCGACCCGGACAAAAGTCGCCCACGGAAGAGACCATGATAAACGACGAAGGGGATCGAGACAAAGAGCAAAGCCGCAAAATGATTCCGGTTCGCAAAAAGCCCGGCGTTGATCGTGAAAGGCAACAGTCCCTTAATAGCGACGTCGTCTGAGAGCGAATATTGAATCGCTCCCGCCAATCCATTGCAGATGACGCCCATGAAGAAGAATGGAAGAAGCGCGCTGACCTGCTCGGCACGCAAACGCAACGCGGCCAAAAAAAACGCTGCAGCGGCCAGAAGATAAAGCAGGCATTCGACCGTGCGGCCGACCCCAACGCTGATGAAGCGAAATCGGCTTTCTCCAACCCAGGGATGTCCGAGCAACAGCTCCGGCCGCAACCCATTGAATATGGCTGCCGGCAATGGGACGATTTGCAAACCAATCAATGCCACGGCGAAGACCAGCAGCCAAAGAACAGGCCGGGCGATTGTTTGGCTGGGGGTTTGCGAAAAGACGGCCGCCGCCGAAACAATTGCCGTGACCTCGATCAGAGTGTCTGTGTAAAGGCCGCTCGCTGTACCCCCGCCGATCAGCAGCGATACAAACAAGACCGTGCCGAGGAGATATTTATCCCATTCCGACGGCCGGTCGTTCAAGATGGAAGTCTCTCAACGCTCAATTTGTGCATTATCAAGGTGCCGACATATCGAAATCGCCAGCTCTCGGCAATGGCGGCAGTCTCCAGCCTCAACACTTGCATTCGACATGTGTCCGGACCAACCGAAAAATCTTGACTCATGGTCTGGCGATTGAATGTGCCTTCGGGAATATTGAAGCGCGCGATTTCACCGCCGGGACATCTAATTGACCAGAATAATTCCTTCGGAAGCTTGAGATTTCTCGCTGATGCAACCAGAGAAATCCTATAGGATCCAGGAGGCAGCTCGATATACTGCTGCAGAGCGGAATTCTTCACCGGCGTGTTCAAGAACCGGACTGTCGCCCCGCCCTCACCCTCCACCGCATCCTGGGATGTCGCAAACGTCACCTCCAGGCCGGACTGATCATGGACCTGCCAATCAAACGGCCTGCCGCTGGGGATCGGTTCGAATGTGCTGTTGAAGACGTAGCCGGCCAACTTACGCTCCTGGTCAGACAAGGTGAAAAGAAACAGCCGATATGCTTGTTCAAATTCCCTTTGACGGATGTAACCGTTGATCACAATGGCTAACTCACCCAATTTCGGTCGCGCGTTCGATCCAGTCAGATCGAGCAGCAGTCGGTTTGCGTAGTCGAGTCCCTTGGGATTATTGGCCAGTGCAACGAAGAGGCTGGGTCTCCAAGGCGTCTCCGCCGTAATAGCCGTCAGCATGGCCTGATATCCGTCGGGATTCGAAAGGATCGCCGGCAGGCCATCGGCGATCGCCGGAAATTGGTCTGGCCACCGCCGCAGCAATATGTCGATTTCGCCGACGGCCTTCGACAAATCACTCGTCTCCGTCGAATGGCCAATAGACCTCTGGAGCGCATGGATTTCCGTTTTGGATAACTTACGAGCCTGGTCGAACAACTCATAGGCTTCGTCTTTCTCGCCTTGTCGATATTTGATCTCGCCGATCAGGCTGTAGAGGCGTGCGTCGGCCAAGTTGAAACGAAGCGCGTCCTTGGCCTTAGCAAGCAAGCCCTCGAGATCCGGAGTGCTATTCGTATCGCTCAGATCATCGGTAATCTCGCTTATCAGCGCATCGACGTTCAGCGGATCCAGCGCTAGAGAAACGGCTGGTGTTTCCGTTTCAAGTAGCCGACTTAGCCCGATCGACGAAGCTGCCAATACTAGAACGGAGGCGACGAACCAAACGCTTGAACGCCGGAGATTTCGCATAAGCGGGCTGGTCTGCTCCATCATCCACTTTGCCCTCAATCTTCGCTGTATCTGCGCCATAGTTATAATATTGGTAATTCATGTACTTGTAGGCGTAGTTATAGTCGAACTTGTTCACCGCGAATTTTGACATCGCGGCTCCAACAACGTTGGCACCGGCGGCTCGCATGCGCTTCAATGCCGCCTTTGCAGACTTGCGTGTCACCTGATTGGTGGAGATGACCATCAATGTACCCTCGGCAAGCCGGCTGAGGATGGGCGCGTCCGAGAGGCCGACGATCGGCGGCGCGTCGATGATTACAACATCGAACCGCTTCCCGAGATTGGTAATGATCAGAGCCATCTTCGGTGACGAGAGCAGATCCGCGGGATTTGGGGGAATCGTCCCAGAAGTCAAAACGGTGACGTTTGGATACTTCGTTGCCCTGAAAATGCTCGCCAGGTCCTCTTTGCGGACAGTGTTCGTCAGCAAATTGCTCAGGCCGATTGTGTTGTCGAGACCAAACAGGCGATGAAGATTCGGTTTCCGAAGGTCTCCGTCGACAATGAGAACCCTTGCACCGAGTGCCGCAAAGTCCTGCCCGAGCTTGAACGATGTCGTCGACTTGCCCTCCGCGGGCTCGGAACTTGTCACCAGCAATGAACGTGGTGCTCCTTCGGCGCCGGAGAATTGCAACGACGTTCGGAGCGAGCGGTAAGCCTCAGAGAGCCCGGATTTCTGATCGGTGATGCTGGCCATGAGTTCGCGGTCGTCGACGAGCGGCAATATGCCGAGCATCGGCAGCCCGAGTTCCTTTTCGATCTGCTCGGGATTGGTGAAGGTGTTGTTCAACAGCTCCATGATGTAAATTATCGTCGCGGTCAGGACAACGAAAAGAAATAGCGCGATAGCAAGATTGATGCTGAGACGTGGAGAGTATGGGCGATCTGGGAGCGCAGCAAAATCAACGATGGCTGCACTCTGTGTCTTCAATTCCGAGCTGACGCCGACTTCGTTGAGCTTGGAAATAAGACTGTCGTATTGCGACCGGTTCGAATCGACCTCACGCTTCAAGATCGTGTATTTGATATTCTTATCGTTGAACACGACCTGCTGCTTTTCCATTTCAGCAAGCTTGCTCTTGAGGTCAGCTTCCTTGTTCTGCGCCTCCTGATATTTCAAGCGTAGCGAATCCGTAATGGCCAGAACGCCATTGTTGTAGAGCCGCTGCAACTCTTTAATCTGCGCCTGAAGCTGCTGCATTTCAGGAAAGCCGGGTTTCAAAATACCCAGCTTCTGTTGGTACTGGCTCGTCAAGTCCGCAAGCTTGTCGCTCAGCTTCTGCAGGCCTTCGCTTTCCAAGACCGGCCCGAGACTCGAGCCGCGGCCTTTATCGATCTGGTCCACCGCCCGTCCTGCATCGAGACGGTCCTGGATTGCTTTCGCAAGTGCCTCGTTCAGAGCCTCGATATTCGAGCCTATCAAGGATTTGTCGTCGCCGGTTACCGTGATGCCGGCATCCTTGGCGTAGGCTACCAGTTCCTCTTCCGATTTCTGAAGCTTTTGCTTCACCTGCAAGACTTGCTCCTGGATGAACTGGCGCGCTAGGTCGGACGTTTCGCTGGTCTGGTCGAGGCGCTGATCTATAAAGCTTTGCGCGACCTGGTTGGCGACATCGCTTGCGTATTTCGGGTTCTGATCGGCGAAAGTGATCGACAGCAGACTCGTGTTGGTGACCAGATTGACCGTGAGTTCATTCAGAATGCGCTTTATCGCGATCTCTTCACGTTCTTCGGGCGTCTTCTGTTCGATGGAAGGTGACTTGGAGATTCCGAAGGCGCGATAGAAGATATTGGAGAGCGAGAAGTTCGGCGTAGGGAAAAGGAAGTCCGGTTTTTCGCTCAAGCCCAATTGGAACACAACGCGCTGCGCCAATGCCCGGCTTTTGAGCTTCTCACGTGCGGTCAGGAAGGCCCGTACATCCGCATTTTCAGAAACGACCTCGATGTCCTGGAAGACCTTGGCGGAGGGGACCAGCACTTCCAATTGCGTCGTTGCCTGGTATTTTGGCGTCTGCATCATCGTAACAATGAGGCCTGCAACAAGCCCGGCTGCCACCATCATGACGAACAGCCACCTATACTGGACGACGTAGAAGAGCAGCTTGAGCGGATTGAAACCCTGTTCCTGCTCCGAATAGTCTCGGCCATAAGGGCTGTAGTTTTGCCCACCGTCATAATAGAGGTCGGCGGACAAAGCCTGGCCATGTCCTGGACCTGCAATTTGCTGCCTGTTGCGATCGAGCATGGCGCGAGGTGTTCCTAGATTTCGAGTATATTCTGCTCGGCTGCGACCTATAACCCCGGAACCACGGCAATTCGGGCTGCACTTGAGGCTATGCCGAGCGCGTCCTTGAGATTGTTCACCGCTATCTTCGAGCTTGACGCGAAGACGACGACCTTGTCGCCACCGTAGATGCGCGGGTTACGGGCCTTGCCGGCACGAATGGCTTCCACATTGTAATTGGCGACCAGCGTATTCGTGCCGATGTTACGGTAGATGAAGACCTTCTTTGCGTCTCCTATCGGACTGAAATTTCCTGCCAGAGCGATTGCGTCCAGAAGCGAAGAATTGCTCGACACCGGATATATGCCGGCTTTGTTGACCTCTCCGTCAACGGTTATGCGTTGCCCAATCGATTCCTTTACGAAAACCGTCACGTCGGGCGACTGCAGATAATTGGAACCATAGGCAGTTTCGATTTCCTGCTCTAGTTGGCGAACGGTTTTTCCTGCCGCGGTGACAGTGCCGATAAGCGGAAGCGAAATTTGTCCGCCGGCGTCGACTTGAACGGTTCTGTTCAAATTATCGACCTGGAACACATTCACCTCGAGCACATCGTTCGGAGACAAAGGCTGCTCGCTGCCGTTCTGGGTGTTTTGTGGCGCAGGCAGGTCTTTTACCACCTGCAGAGCGCCACCGCTCCCAAGTGGCGTCGACGATGACGTCAATTGCAGCGCATCGACCGAACTCGACGAAGACGGTGTCGTCGACGAGGTACTCGTGCAGGCCGACATTGCTAAAAAAGCGAGCACGACGGATGTAGTGCCCACATGGTTTCTTGCGAAACGAAAAATTCCCATCACGCTGTCCCGCCCTTGAACAAGCGACCAAATCCTCCAAAACGGCCACTGTTGGCGGTGTTTGGCTTTTTCGGACGCGCTTTTCCCACCGCCTCGATGGTCCGGTTCGCCAATATTTCGCCTGGACGTTTCAACACCATGTTGCGGGCCTCGTCTTCCCCGCACCGCTTGGCAGCAGCAGCAACCGCCTGCGAAAGCCCAGGACGCCGGCGCGTAGCGCTATGGGTATCCGATGCGATGATATCCACCCTGCCTTCGTCAATCAGCTTTTCCGAATAGTAAAGCGCCGTGCGTCCAAAAGCACCAATAATCGAATCTGCGGTAAGCTGGATAAGGCAGCCGACAGCATTTAACCTCTCGATAACGTCATAATTCGTTTTGATCCAGGTCAAACGCTCAGGATGAGTAAGAATCGGGACAAAGCCGGCATTTATCAGGCGTAGAGCAAGACCCTCCATTCGTGGAGGTAGAACATGATGCGGCGGTTCGAACAGAAAATAGCGGGACCTGTTTAAGGTCGGCACGCTGCCCGCCGCCAATTGGTCCGGAAGATCCGGCGCTATGTGAACGTCTGCACCGACGTAGAGAGCAAGTGGTATGGCGGCGTCGCGCAGCGCCTGGTGTAACTCTTGAACCGCCCGAACAATGTTCGATGTTCCATTTTCGTATACGCCGGGCGTCACGTGTGGTGTGCACGCCATGTGGGTTGTTCCGTCGGCCACCGCCAGTCGAGCCATTTCCAGCGATTCGGCAAGGCTGGGCGAGCCGTCGTCGAGGCCAGGCAAGATATGGGAATGCAGATCGATCATGGGCGTTTGTGACTACAACGAAGCAACATGGCGGCGTCATCGCGAAAAACCGAAAATGCGTCACCCGCAGGGCTGCGAGCGACGCGCTTGTCAAGCTCATGCAATAGGATGAATGCCAGGTTCCAGCTACTGGCTGACAGAGTCGTCATCATGCAGGCCGATGATCACCACCGCATCACCGATATCAGCGCCGCCCAACAGAACTGGAGCAAGGCCAAGTCTTACGCCTAACGTATCCAGCGCTCCGCTCATGCCGCCTACAACTGAATCGACTTTGATCGTCGCCACAATGCGAGCCTGCAATTCACGCCTACACGCCGCAAAACCGAAGGTTTCGGCCCCGTCGCGTACAAATGCCCGGATGGACAGGCGCTCCGGCCCTCATGCCGTCATATCCGCCGGCATCAGACATCCGCACGCCGCCTTGGGCCTAAGCCTCTCCGATCGTTACTCCAACGTTTAGCCCAAGGCACTCGTGTCAGCAACAACAGGCGCGCAGCAGAAGCACTCTGCGCCTCCGCTGCCATTATCCCGCTATCTACAGCCAGCTCAATTGCTGACGCCGTGATCTTTGTCCGCCGTTGCAGCCAGAACACCAGCCCCAAGAGCCATGCCGCCAAAAATAAGGGCCGGCGTGTAGTTGGTGCTGTTGGTATTGCCCGTCTGGGCGGTCTTCTCAGAACCCAAGACATTGAGGCAGATCTTATTCTCGACACGCGAGATATCGAGCGTCGAATTCGCCGGGACGCTCACATTGCAGCCACCAACCTGAACCGAAGCCGAGCCCTTGGAGCCAACCACGACACGGCTGCCGAAATCAAGCGCGCCGCCCGCTTGCGCCGGGCCATAGCCAGCCACCTGCGAGATCATCACGTCGCCATTGACGCTGCCGAGCGATCCAATCGGATTTACGCCGTTATAGGCAGCTGCACAGGTGCACGACCCATCCTGCGCGAAAGACGACACCGGGGCGAAGCCGGCCAACGCAACAACTCCGGCCAACGCACTTTTCAAAACTAGGTTCATCCGCATCAATCCTTCTGACCCACGTTACCTGAGGCCCACCCAACCGCTAAGGTACTCAAAAGCGCGTAACAGCTTTCTGCGCCAATTCCAACCCATTTCGCAAATGCGAGATAATTTTTGGTTTCGGTGTGGTTGGTAGAACACACCGTCAGAATATCGTAACGAGCCATCTTTACAGCCGGGTAATAGCGGGCTACCGGCGGACCGATCTGCCGCTACAGTCGCTCAGACACACTACACAAACCCTTGCAATCGACAATGTCGTGACATCGTCCGTCCAGCCTTCTTCCATTCGAGGCAAGAACTACGAACCTGGCGCGCAAGCCTTGTAGGTCGAGCCCGCCTGCGCAGGCTGCACGCACAGAATGCCTGCCTCGACGAGCTTTGCAGCCAGATCCGTGCCGTCGGAGGTGAGGCACTGCACGACGACGGCGTCACGAAATTTGGCGCGACATTGCCGTCGCACGGTGTCCCTAAGCCCACGGGTTTGCATGTCAATGCGAGTCCTTGATAGTCCCGGCGCATGGCCTCGGTGACCATGACCCGCATTGACTGGGGCTTGGTAAATGCGACACCGCACAGCACGATCTTGCGGCCGGCGACCCGCAGATCGTCGACTGATTAGACGTCAAGCTTGCCATCGAACGATGTGGGGCATCCACCGGCTTCGGCGCCTGTGCGCGAATATTCGTTCCCTTGTTGATGACGATGAAAAGAAAGCCGCCCGCAAACGCCAACGCTATGAACGCAAGTACGGCCATCTTCCCGATCGACAATTTCCCACTGCCGATTCAATAAAATTAACGCGCGGCGGTTTTGGTCTTTTCAAACAAGGCAAGGAGTGCTGCCGCATAATCCCGTCGGCGGACCTGTTGCCGGCCTTGCAGCACGGTGACACTGTCGCGGACAACAGTCGGGCGCTGCCCGATTTCAAGGAGACGCCGCGCCAGGATTTCGGCGTTGTCCGGCGGGAAGAAGAGCGCGTCCGGAGCCTGCTCGCGATGCAGCCGTATGTCGGACAGCAACATGGGCGCGCCCAGGGATTTCGCCTCTTCAACGGTGGTCGACCACCCCTCGAAATGGGACGGGTTTATCAGACAGTCCGTTGCACCTATCAGGGCGACGACGTCGTCATAGGGGATCAATCCGAGGTGTCGAAAATGGCTCTCGACCCGATACGTTTGCGCAAGGCCCATCAGACGCTTGAACAAGGTCGGGTCGCGCGGGTCGGTCGTGCGCCCGGTGAGGATTATCGGCGGCAACGAGCCCAACGCCCCAAGTCGGTCTATATGCCTCAACGCGTTGACGACCAGCCCGTGATTCTTGTGCATCCAAAACTGGTTGGGCAGGAAAAAGAAGCGCTCGGGCAGATCATGCGCCCGGCGTGCCGCGTCGGTGCGCGCCATGACGGCGCCTGGATCGAGATCGATGGCGAAGCGCACCACGGCAGTTTTGCCGCGCGAGGCTGGGTAGAATGTTTCGCAATCGGCGAGCGCATCCTCGCTAGAGAGCATTATGGTGCGGTTGCCGGACGTCTGCAGACGGAACCCGAGATCTCTGCGCCACCAGGCGCGACGCGGAAACAGATGCGGCAGGCGACGGTGCTGAAAATCTGGAATCCACGAAATGACCGGCAGTGGAAATCGGTTGCCTAACCACTGAGCGACTTCAAATACGAGATCGACAGCGTGTGCGACCATAAGATCGGCAAAAGCCCGATCGCTTCCGCCAGCGAGTGCGATCAGCCCTCGCTTGTCGAGCCCGGCGCTTATCACCCGCTCATCAACGATAGCAGGCGCAGCCAACGTATGATCAAAGGACGCGCCAACAGTTGAATGCTGCTCGGGCGTCAAAAACAGCTTCGCCTGAACCTTGCCGCCCAACTCCGAGGCGATGACGCTCAGCATATTGCGCAGATAGGACTCGCCGCCGGACCACGTCCCGCGGCCAATGAGCGTGAAGCCGACGGTGATCAAGGCGCGAAGCGTCGCAAATCGCCGACCGGCTCGCCGAGAACCTCGGCGCGATACCAATCGACATATCCCGCAATGCCCTTGCCGAGCGGCATCTGCAACCGAAGTCCCTCCGGGACGCCGGAGGGATCCGAGATCAGATTGACAGGGTCGCCCGGCCGGGATTCTCCCGAAAACGCGAGGCGATGCTTCCCGCCCCAGGCTTCCAAGACCATCCCAGCAATCGTGCTGACGGACGCGGCGGCGCCGGCACCGCCATTATAGACCGCGAAATTTGCTGCATTGGCGGGCAAGACGCGATGGATCAATCGCACGACATCCGAGACATGGTGCCAATCCCGCATTTCCGCTCCGGTGCCACCAAGCACAATGTCGGTTTCGCCTGCCGCGAGCCTGCCGCAGAGGTCCCAGAGAAGTTGCTTGCGCAGTCCCTCGCCGTAGACAGAGAAAAGCCGTGCCACAGAGACCGGCTGCCCGTATGCCGCGCAGTATGACCGGCCGAGTTCCTCCACCATTCGCTTGTGATAGCCATAAGGGGAATAGGGATCGAGCGCGGCGTCGACCCCGATCGGGCCGAAATGGCCGCCGCCATAAACGGCAGCGGAGGATGCCAGAACGACGGAGACCCCGGGTGCGTGGCGACGCAGGAAATCGAGGACACAAGCCGTGGAACCGACGCTTTGTTCAAAGTCCTTCAGCGGCTCGGCAATCGACCGGCCTACCGTAGAGCCGCCTGCCAGGTGATATACGGCTGCCGGGCGACCATATGCGGCTAGAGCAGCGCCCATTGTTTCCGCGGTCACCCCGCCGGAAAAAAAAGCGCCGCCAGTTGCGATGGTGAACCCAGACGCTTTGCTTCGGCCGAAGCCAAGGACAACGTGGCCCTGCTGGGCAAGAAATCGCGACAGGTACAGGCCGATGAAGCCACCGGCTCCAGTTACCCAGACAGGCTTTGCCTCGTTCAACTGCGCCACCAAATCAGCCCTTCCCTTGCTTATGGCAAAGGAAAGACACCAGCCGCCCGGGCCGACGGTCAAGCAGTGCCGCAGCACCGGCAACGGCACCGAAGGGTAGCGGGGACAAAGTCAAGCGCGCGAGCCCCGACAGGGGACCGAAGGCCGCAGCGAGCCTCTCGCGAATTTCGGATGCTGTCATCGGATCATAATTCACAACCGATTGGAAAGAGTTCATTTCACGATCGATCGTCAGCCCTGCCCCTTCGAGAGCAGCGCGGTAGTCTGCCAGCGTGAAGGCATTCTCCCCGCCGTAGAGATGATGCAACGGATGAGCGCGCAGAAACGGTTCCAGTTGTTTCGGTCCGGAAATCACATGGTCGCGCAACGACAGGAACGTCGCGCCCTTGCGGGCGAGCCGCACAACTTCGCGGCAGAACGCCGGTAGGTCATGCGCATGATGAAGCACTTGCCTGGCAACGACCAGATCATAGCCGGCGGCGGACAACGGAATAGCTTCGCCGAATGCCTCGATCACACCGATGTTCGTGCCTGTCTTCTCAGCAAGCGTCCGGATTGCAGCAGCACCGACAAGTGCACTGGGATCGGGCTCGACGGCGGTTACCGACCAGCCTTCGCGCGCCAGGGCATAGGAGAGGATACCGTTGCCAGCGCCGAGGTCGAGGGCACGGCCCGCCTCGCGCGGGATCATGCTGAGAACCGCCTGGAACTCTGCACTTTCGTGATAGCGCTTTGCGGCCACGACCGGCTCGTCGAAATAGGCAGCGCGAGCGAGCTCCTTCATCGAAGGCTCGGCCATGCACCAGCGCACGGCGTCTTCCCAAGTCATGGCCGCTTCAGGCATCGAGTGAAACCTTCTCTCTGACTTTCCGACGACAACTGCGTGAGGTGGCGCGTTCTTGATCACAATGATCTCGCTCTCCCGCCAGATCAGATTGCCCACGATGGCCACCGCCAAGGCTTAGCTTGACCAGTGCGATAGCGCTTCGGTCGTAAGCCCGCATGCTTCGCCCTTCCACCGTTCCAGGATAGTTATCAGCGTCGAGAAGCACGGCTCAAGCCTCTGTCACTTTTGCAGCAACGCGTCGATCACGCTTTAGTCAGGAGGTTGTTCTGAGCATTCAGCTACGCTACCGTTTCCGGGCTCGTCAAGTTCAGATCACGAGAATTCGAACCGCGTGAATTTCGACCGCGCAAAACTCGCTGGCTCATCCCTTCGTAGTATCTAGCTGAGTCTCTCTCCCGAAGTCCCTTCCGCGGATGGCGATTATCGTAGCAGCTTAGAGTAGCGCCCCGGCTCTGGTTCTTCTATAGACGGGGTCACTGCCTCGGGGACCTGAACACTCAACATGCACACCAGAGTCGGAAGTGCGGATTCGCACCTCATTGGCTATCGGGCGGACGTCGATGGCCTGCGCGCGGTTGCCGTCATTTCGGTGATAGCTTTTCACCTGTCAAGATCATGGTTGCCGGGAGGATATCTGGGCGTCGACATTTTTTTCGTGCTCTCCGGATATCTGATCACGTTGATTTTATGGCGTGAAGCGCTCAAAGGGCAGTTCTCGATCTTACGGTTCTACGAGCGGCGAATCCGCAGGATCATGCCGGCTCTTCTCCTCCTGCTGTTTTTCACCACCTTAGCCGCGATCGTCTTGCTGCTGCCAGCCGACTTGCTAGGCTATGGAAAGAGCATGCTCGCCACGCTCGGCTTCGTGGCAAATGTCTATTTCTGGAGAGACACGGACTATTTTTCGAGAGCTGCCGAAGCCAAACCGCTCCTGCATGTCTGGTCATTGGGCGTCGAAGAGCAGTTCTATATCATTTTTCCCCTTTTGATTGCGGCTTTCGCGCGCTTCTGGCCGCGTGCAACTTTTCCCGCAATCGCCCTGCTCACGGTTCTGTCCCTGGCGTTCAATATCCTGGCCCTCAAGATCGGCGGCGCATCGCCTGCGTTTTTCCTGCTACCGACTCGGGCGTGGGAGCTTGGCGCCGGTGCCATGGCTGCACTTCTGCCACTCCGCCTGATGCCGCGAGGAGCGGTTGCCGCCTTGCTCGGACCGATCGGAGCGGCCGCGATTGTCATCGGCCTCATCAGCCCCCTGCAGAAATACGGTTCCATTCCCGTCGCCCTGCCGGTGGTGATCGGCACGGCATTGGTGATTGCCGCCGGTCAGGGCAAGCAATCGCCCATCAGCCAATTGCTGGCATTCGGCCCGCTCACCTTTGTCGGGTTGATCTCCTACTCGCTCTATCTCTGGCACTGGCCGTTCATCGTCTTCTCGCAATACTATCTGGTCCGTGATCTCAATCTCGGCGAGATGGCCGTTGCCGTCGCCGGCATGACGATCTGCGCCATCCTCTCCTGGCGATATGTCGAGCGTCCCTTCCGCAGCCGAACCATCGCGGCACGAGCCGTGTTTCTCTCCGCCGCCGCCGGCGCCGCGGCGCTCGCGGTGGCGGCGTCGGTGCTGATCTGGTCAAACGGGCTGCCCGGCCGCATGGGCGGCCAAGCTGCGTCCATCAACGCTGCCGTCGGCACCAATTATCGCTGCCCCGTCTCGAATTTCCTTCGCTTAGGCCAGTCGCGCGCTTGCGTGCTCAATCTCCCGTCGCGCAATCCTGCCGATGCGAGAGTTGTTCTATTGGGAAACTCGCATGCACAAATGTATGCGCCTGTCTGGGAGTCGATCTTTGCCGAGGCGGGCCTGCCCGGCCTGCTGGTCCCGGCGAACGGCTGTCTGCCGACGGTGTCCGTCAACATCTCGCGGGAGTGCGTCGATATTGCCGCCGGCAACCTAGCCGAGCTCGGCAAGCTGGCAAACACCGGGACCGTCATCCTTGGCTTAACGTGGGAACATGCCGCGGATGCGCTGGTCGATGCAAACGGCAAGACTGTCGACAACAGCAATAACCGGGCACTCGTCGGCGGGCTCGATGACCTGATCGGCCGGCTGCGGGGATTTGGCAAGAAAGTCGTTTTGATCGGCCCGATCGCCTATCCAGGCTGGGATCTTCCTTCCGAAATGAGCCGCGAGCTCGCCTTCGGCCGGCCGCTGGACAAACCGGCCTCTCTGCCGGCCGAGGAATTCCAGCGGCAATACGGGGCAATCATCCAACATTTCGAGAGCCGACACGACATCGGCTTCGCGCGTCCGGACAGGGTGTTGTGTGACACAAGTCGATGCCGTTATGTTCTGGAAGGACGATCCATGTTTGCGGACGCCAGTCACATCGCAAAGGCGGAATTGTTCCGTTTCCGTGCCATCTTCAGCCAAGCGCTGGCCTCGCAGCGCTGAGCTTTTCTGCATCGACGGTCAGGCTCTCCAAAAAGGCCCTCACCTCGCCGCAATTTCGGTTTCTGATTATCCACATCTCGGTCCTCGTAGGTTGGCCGGTCGAGCGTCCCTGCCGTCCAGCCGGATCGGTGTAGGGGCGTTCGGCTGGCACTCGACCGGTGAACGCTCCTGCGGTGACGAAGGGCGCCGAATGCGGCGCGATTGAAGAAAGGTGCGAGCCTCGCAATGATCGCCGATAACAAGCTCTCCCTGACCCGCCGCCGTCTGCTGACAGGAGCTGGGGCGCTTGCGGCCTTGACCGCCGGATCAGCCGCCTCGCCCATCGGTCAATTCCAGAGTCGCATGCCTGAACACACCTGCTCGACGCAGGCGCTTAGTGGTGGTCTTGTCGTCTTCGGGGACGACGGGACCGATGTCGCCGCTTGCGCACGCGCCCTTGCCCGGATCGAATCGATGGGAGGCGGGACCCTGATGTTCCGCCGCAGGGCCTATAACTGGTCCTCGACGGACCTGAAAGCGCTGGGCCATCCGGGGATCGCGGTACCGGCCAACTGCACCATCGACGGCAACGGATCGATCATCAACATTACCGGATCGGACCATACCTTCTATGTTTTTAGCGCTGTCGACGTCTCCAAGGTCTCCGTCGCCGATCTGACCGTCATCGGCAATAGCATGTCGAACGGCTACAACAACGGCGCCTTCATGAAGTTCGCCCTTAGCGCTGCCGCAACGGCCAGCATCGATACGTTCACGATAGACACTGTCGAACTTCAGAATTTTAAGGCACCGTGGTGGGTCTTCGTCTACAATGAAAATCCTTCCAGTCTCGAGGTGCGGCATATACGCATCAACGGCCTGCGGGGCATTTCGCGGCCGGGCAACTCGCTCGACCCGGCCAACCGTGGCGCCAACTCAGCCGTCGTCAACATCAGCAGCGTGGCATCCGAAGCCGCCGATGCAGCCCGGGCGATCGTTCGTGACGCCATCGTCACCGGCTTCTACGCCGAAGCGACGCACATCAAGCAAGGCATCATCTTCGACAACAATGTCCACGACAGCGAGATCCGCAGCGCCGTCGTCCACAATGCCGGACTGATGGGAGGCCATGACGACACCGGCTGCTACGCGCTGCAGATCTATGGCGCCAACAACCGCAACATACGCGTCACGGATCCCGTTCTGATATCGCCGCGCGACAATGGCATCTACGCGGTCAACGGCTCCGGCCTGGTCATCCAGAACGCGACGGTGCGCGGACAGACCAGCACCGCCGACTGGACATTGCCCAAGGCCGGGATATCAATAAACAGCGTCCGAGACGTCGTGATTTCAGGCGGAACATTCAACAACAACGTGACGGACCTCTATCTCGGAATCCGCGGCAGTGGGGCCAATGTTCGTGTCGAGGGCGTGCAATGCGCCGAGGCGTCCAAGGCTGGTATCTTGTTGCAAGGCGCTAGCGCCGGGGTCGGCGGAGTGACGATCACCGGGGCGCGGGTCGCCGCTGATGCGACGGCGCATGCACTCCTTTCCCCAAACGACACCATTCACTATGTCAACGACGTGCATATCGCCGATTGTAACTTCGCCACCAAATCCCTCACCGCGGTGGCTGTGTCCGCCTCACCCACGCCGGCTCGAAACTGGAGTTTCAGCAACGTGATCTGCACGTCGCGTGGGACACCGTTCCAGGCCACTCAATTTGGCGGGCGGATGACGATCCAAGGCATGCGGCTGGTGCTGTCAGGTGGCGGTACGGAGGGGTATAGCGCTTTCCGCTGCTTTGGCGCCGGCGCGATGATCGTCGACGGCTTGACCATCGCCGGCCAAAAAGTCGGCACCACGATGGAC
Organism: Mesorhizobium sp. M0998; assembly: GCF_040318885.1. NCBI lineage: Bacteria > Pseudomonadati > Pseudomonadota > Alphaproteobacteria > Hyphomicrobiales > Phyllobacteriaceae > Mesorhizobium > Mesorhizobium sp. M0998. Next base: position 55,974 of record NZ_JAMYND010000030.1, on the reverse strand, counting down.
ACCCGGGGTTTTATCGGATCGTTGACGAACGTCCACGCTGAGAACTCCCACACCCGCCCCGTCCCAGCCTCAGTGGGGACCGTCCGGCCGACATTCCCGGGCTTTCCAGGCGCCCGCATTCAGAATCTAGCGCCGGGCGCGGGAGGGCACCGAGAGTGGCAGTGGCAGCACGGAGGATGGGTCGAGACGGGGTGAGCGAACAGGTCTCTCCTACGACCTATATAAATCCGCCAGCAAGCCTCCTTCTCAGTCTGCTATTGTCAGTCCATACGAGGAGAACGATCGGCTTGCTCGTGCGCCGACCAGCCGACCAGGGAACGCCAGCCAGGGTGACCAGAAAACGATCCTCGCCAAGCGCGGATAAGAGGAGCCTGGCCTTCATCAGGAAAGTCGGGACGGCATGGCGTGATCCCGACAGGCCCCCCCCTGCTTGCGTGACGCCTGGGGCTGCGGCACGCCATAAGCTATCATCATGATCATAATCAGACCGCCGCCGGTGATAAGGCTGGTGAAGAGCGACGAGTTTCCAAGAGACATGATGAACGGGATCGAAACGGTCGCTGCGAACGGCAACCGGTCCGGGGTCACGACCTTGTTGGCCAAGCCGAGAAGCAGGCCGAGAACCGCCCCCATGATCACCACGCCCGCCAAACCGTAGGCTGCTACGCCGTCCGTGGCCCAGAAATTGGCATTGGCGTTGAACCCGCTTCCTCCGACGAGATGGGCGCCAGCGACATATCCGAGCGGTACCTTGTATGGATAGTCGATGATCATGTTGATGATGTTTACATGTGACCAGTAGGTCAACGGATTGACGGAAAACACATCCGCATACACGCCGGTCATCGCACCTTGAATGCCAAGGGTCCGCATATAGATCAGCGCGACGGCATCCATGGCCGATCCAACCGGCTGGTAATCTGTAGCTATAAGAATTGCGAGCGCGGAAAATGTCAGCGCCACAAATCCGAACGCAAGGCGGGACGTTGCAATGCGGCCCTTGCTGTTGATGACGAAAAAGTAAAAGCCGAACGTCACGATCAGGATCACGAGCATCATCTTTCCCGCGAACGCCATGAAGACCAGTATCTGCCCCACAAGCCCGAGTGCTATCGCCCAGCGCCGCGTTCGATCAAACAGTCCAACCGCCAGAAGATAGGGGTTCATCGCATTGGACAGCCACCCCGTTAGATAGAGCGCGAGTGTGCTCGTCTGCGCGGCGCCAAACTTGGCGCGCTGGTCGTAGATTTCGTCCATGCCGGAGAATGACATCATCCCCCTGTAAGTCGCGATATAGAAGGTTATGGCAGCCAGATAGAACGCGAGGAAGAAAAAGAAGAAAGTTGTTACCGAAACCTGACGAATGAGTGAATACGACTTGAAGTGGATCATCTTCGGGATGTAGAATATCAGAAAAAATGACGCAGCCACTGAAACAATCAGCCATGATGCGTCAAATGATGTATATCCTTGCCTTGCTACGATGAGAATCGATGGGATAAAAAGCGTCAGATACAGCATCCAGCAAAAAAAATCGGAATACCTCTTAATTGAAATTGGAAGGATAAAAGCAAATGCAGCTATAATACAATAAGCAAGAACGGAATCATTTGCGTTGTAGACATAGCTAAACCCGAGATAAAAGAAACTGACAGATGCCCAATCGATATAGACATCCACAAACATGATGACGTAGACAGCCACCCAGAGCAGGACGAACATCCGCGCGTAGCTAATATTCTCCGGTCGCAGGTATTCCAATTGCCCCGTCCTTGTCGAACTGATATGCGGCGTAGATACCGTATCGTCCAAGCCTTACCGCCGCCAAAAAGGTGCGTCCATAGCTAATTCGCCCTCCCGCCCCTCATTCCTGGCGCTCGACCTGCTGCGCGGGGCATCGGCGCTGGTCGTCATGATGGCACATCTGCGGGGCTATTCGCTGCCCGCCTACGGCGCGCTGCCGGCCTCCGACCAGGGTCTGATCACTGCTTTGTTTTACGCCGTCACTCGTCCCGGACATCCGGCGGTGATGGTGTTTTTCGTCCTCAGCGGATTTCTCGTGGGCGGGCAAGTCATCCGCCATGTGCGGGATGGACGCTTCGATCTCCCGCGCTATGCCGTCGATCGGGCGACCAGGATATTCCTTCCGCTAATACCAGCCCTGTTGCTGACGGCCCTTGTCGCAATCAGCGTTGGCTCTGCCTTTCCGATCCAGGACGTTGTCGCACATATCGCCGGCCTCAACGGCATCGTCGTCCCCACCGTGCAGGCTAACGCACCGCTATGGAGCCTTGCCTATGAGATCTGGTTCTATGTGCTGATGGGCTGCGCCGGATACGCGTTTTCGCGACGCTCTCTGCCCGCCTGGTCGTTCTTCGGGCTCGGCGCCGCCGGCTTGGTCTTCAGCGTCCTCGAAGCTCAATACTTGCTGTTTTGGCTGCTTGGAGCGCTCGTGGCCGCCTACCCGCCGCGATCATTGTGGGTCGCATATACAGGGGTAGTAGCTTTCATAGGCGGCATTTTTGTTTCGCAAATGATGTCGGATGGCGGGCCTTGGGCCGGACACGCAACGGGCCCGGCCGATGCGATCATGTGCGCCGGGCTCGCCGCACTCCTTCCGGCCCTCTGTCACGAGCGGGCGAATCGCGTCCTCGAGCCCGCGGCGTGGCCGATCCGAAGCTTGAGCGCGATGTCCTACTCGCTCTACATCTTTCACTATCCGGTGCTCGTCTACCTGACCGCCAACTACATGCCCACGGCACCAGGGTTGGGTGACGGAGGCACCACATCGCTGGTCGTCAAGGGTGCCGTCTGCTTCGCAGTGTGTTTGGTTTTCTATCTGCTCTTCGAGCGACGGACGGTCGCCTTCCGCAACCGGATCAACGGCACGGTTTCGGCCTAGCGTCAAAGCCTGTAGCGGAGCTTATCGACGCCCGAGAGAAACAGATTTTGCATGATTGCCGACCACACTTCACCGACGGCAAAGATCGTACTGGCTACGTGTCGGTCGCGCACTGCCAGCGCTGCGCCTCGGTGCAGTCGATTGCTATAGGCTTGCAGCGGTTCGGCGATCGAATCATCCGCTATAACAGTTCGAGAAAACGCTCAAATTGTCGTTTCTTGCTGTACTCTTCACGAATTGCGCGGTGCCCGGCCCAGCCGATCGCGTCCCAGCTTCCGTCGTTCAACTGCCGTTCGATTCTTTCCGATGCGTCCTGCGGCTGCTCATAGACCGCCATGGTTTCCCCGTCACGCATGGGTGCGGGATAACTGCCGGAGTCAGAGACCAACAGAGCTCCGGCCCCCATGGTTTCGAAACAACGCATATTGCCACGGTCCGGGCCTGCCATATCGATCGAGGCATTGACCACGACCTTGGCTCGTCCAAGCTGTTCGTACATTGCGCGCCCGAACACGGGAGGCGCACTGACGTTGCGGATCGCGGGCGGGCGGCGCACCGCTTTCAGAGGACCGAACCAGCCAAGCGGCGTCTCCGCAAGCGGCGTATACCGTGACAGATCCAAATGGAAAACAACCCGGCGGCGGCCGGCAAGACGGGCGACCGCTTCCAGTATCTGCCTACGGCGCTGGTGATGGCGGCTGTAGCCGCCGAAGAAAAGAACATCGATATCCCTGTTCCGATTCTCGGCCACGCTGTCGAGTTCCGGATCGTGAGCTGGAAAAAAGTGAGCCGTCATGGCGCCCTGTTCTTCCCAGAGCTGCCGCATCGACGGAAAATTGCACAGCACGAGATCATAACCGGAAAAGTCAATCTTGCCTGGCGCGGCGCGCCAGGCAATCTTGCGTTTCACGTGCCCAGGCAAGCGGCTCACAAAAGCGGCGTCGTAGCGAAATGGATCGAGATTGTAGAAGACATCCGTCTTGTGATGCTCGATCTGGGCAAGAAGGATGTCGGCCAGCGGCGTATCGTTGCCCAGCCCGTTTTCGCGTGCCCACGCCCGCTGCAGCGATTCGTCGTCGCCATTGGTAAAGAACGCCTCCGGACTGCGCTCCAGAATCGGCAACAGAATATGTGCCGCGCCGTAGCGATCGTTCAGAAACACGCCCTTCTGCTGCTCGAAGCTGCTGATCCCCGCCACGAGGCCGGTAAGGCGGGGCCTATAGCTTGGGGCAATCCCAGAATTCTGAAAAAGTCGCATAATTCCGTCTTGCTACCGGGTGGGTTTTGTAGCGCTGATGACGAAGCCGGAACAGAAGATGCGCCAGTTCAGCAATGCGCAGAGATTCTCGAACAGAGCGACGGAAAGGTACGCGGGCAAGAAGAAGGCAAAATAGTCGCTGGCACGGTAGAACGACTTGGCGTCCACCTGCTCGAATCCCTGACTGCGAAACAGTTTAGTCATATCCGAAGGGGAGCAATGGTCGAAAAACGCCGGATAGCCGGTAACTCCGACTGCCGCTGGCCTGAGGTATGGGATCAGCCATCTCTGCATAACGGGTCCGACGATCCGCAATGCCACTGAATAGGGATGCCACTTCGACGGGACATAGTGGTGCATTACGCCGCCCGGCCGGAGCGCCAAAAACATCGAGCGCGCCGCCGCCCTGTTGTCGGGCACGTGCTCCATCAAGGTGATCGAAATGAGCATGTCCGCTTCGACATCAACGGGCTGCTCGATCGACTGGACGACAAATTGGTCGTAGATGCGATAGCAGTCCGGTTTTTCCTCGATGTCGAGACCGATATAGGTGAAACTGGTACTTCGCTCCAGAAGCGGCCTGTCGATACCGCCGACCTCGAGGATGGCCGACGGCTTTAGGCGCGCAACATCCTCGGCAATGCGCCGCTCAAGCTCCGCCTTGTAAGACGGCGCGCCGAAAACTCTGGGAAAGCGGCGTTCGAGCCATGCTGCGGCGTCCCTGTTCCAACCAATAAACGACCTGAGAATCACCGCACCCCTTGTCTGCAAACCGGCAAAGACCGGACATCGAAAATCATAGTGCTGTTACGGCTTGCACTGGCTACGTTAGTTCGCCCTGCTTTTCTCGCCGCATGAACTGGTCCTTCACGTGATTCACGAAGGCGTCAGGAAGGGACGCATTATCGCGGAAACTCGTTTCGCGGGTTGGATCGTCATTTACCACGACAATCGCTTGGTTTGGGTAAGTGATCCGCGGAACCTGCCCAAAAAAAGCAGCCCACAGGTTGAAGTTCGAGCCGGCACCGATGATCGCACTTGCCTGAGCCATTTCCAGCATGTGCGTGACGGACTCCGCGTCATTCGCCCGGAGCACGTCCGGGAGACGAAGGAGTGGCACAAGCTCGGTATCGTCCCCATCGGAAAAGACACGGGCTGGCATGTTCGTGCCCAAGGCCTCACGAAGAGCAACAAGGCTGTCGCAGTACCAGTCGATCGGAAGCCGTTGATTATGGGTCTTGGCCTCCACTCGATTCACGTCGAAACGGGAGAAGTCGCCAAGGCGGACATGGACAGCCACGAAGGGCGCGGCCGGCGCTTCCGGCAGGTACTTTTTGCGGGTAATCCTGCGAAAGGCGTCGTAGAGCACGCGCCCATGGCCGCGGACTTCATGGAAATGTTTTTCGAAGTTTGACGCCACGGTATTCTTGAAGACAACGACTGTGTTTCTGCCGTCAAATGCCGTTGACGCAGCTGTATCCGAGGGAATCTTGCGTGCCGCTGCGAGAAGCACGGTGCGCCACGGCTCGCCCACATAGCCGTGATTGGTAAAAAGCTTGAAATATTCGCGCCTGTCCCGCTCACGGCGCAAATAAGGACCTATGCGCGGGCGGAACCAGCGCGGTCCGAGCATCTGTGCATCGTTGTTTCGACACCATATCTCACAACGCGCCCAGGCGAGCATGCTGTGACCAAGACCGAAACGGCCGATATCTGGATAGCCATAAAGATGTGCCATGAGCGTCTGCCTTCTCAGCGCCAAAACTCAGTCGATGTCCGGCAGACAGCGCCGAACCGATGGTTGAATTGCTCAGCAAAGACGGGGCTCACCCTCATAGTGTCGTTTTTCCGTTTTCTGTTGCCTGCAAGCTCACCATTCTCGTCGCACGATCAGCCAACACAAGGTGAATGGCATAGGTTACAGCGGTGGCAAGCGCGTACCAGACCATAACAGTGGTTGGATTGTCGACCCCTACCCAGCCGAGTCCGCCGAAGACACACAAGGTGAAAAGAAACCGGCATATTTCCCAAGTGAATTGAAGCGACTGGCGGTCAATAACGACAAGCGTCATGGTCAACGCCGTGGCGACGAAGCGCACATACGCGATTGGAAATCCAATCACGCAGAGTTTGCCGGCCATGGTCCAATCCGCCCCGAAGACGAGCGGAACGAGGCTTGGCGAAAGTATCATCCCGAGCACTGTCGGCAACAGACCGATGGCAAGAAGCTGAAAGAGCGAACGTCGAAACGCCCTGTTCAAGCCCTGCTTGTCGGTACGATAGAGTGTTGACAACTCGCCAGTGAAGACCTGCGAAACGGCCACCGCGATGACGCCAACCGGCATCAAGATAAATCGCTCGAGGAGAGCGTACTGCCCCGCTACTTTCAGGTCGAACAGCGCAACAAAGGCGAATGGCGCGACCGCAGCGCTAAGAGATGACAAAAGTGTTCCCGGAAAAGTGAGGAGGCCAAATTTCTGGAAACGAATGGCCGTAAACCTCATCTCGGAAAAAGAGATTCGAGAAATCAGAGTTCGCCAGAGTTTGCCGCTCCCAAAGAGGACCGTGATCGCCCCGAAGGCTCTACCGAACACATCGGCAAGAACGAGACCAACTCCAATGAAAGGAAGAAAGGCAAATCCAAGCGCGCCAAATGAGAACCCCACCGATTGCAAGATCTTAGACCGTGCGCTTAGGCCATAGTTACGCTCGCGGATTGGCAAGAAGGTGAGCATTTGGTAGATCCCCGCTACTGCCATCGCGACGGGTAAGAAAAAGATAATGCCGTGCAGAGATGGCAGGGCACCCGGGATCAACAAATTGGCAGCGCCGGCAAGAAGAAGGGTCGTCATGCTGGTCAAGATGCAGAGCCGAAATGTCAACTTTAACAGATTTTCAAAAACCCTTCCCGGTCGCGCGCTCAAAATTGCAACCTCGTATCGAAATGCGACAAACATAACCGCCACATTCAGTATTGAAATATAGATCTGGTATCGGCCGAACGCTTCAGCATCATAGAGCCGCGTCAGAGCAGGAAGAGCAGCAACGGCAATGGCCTGCGCAATCACTGACCCCGACAGCACGGTCAGGATGCTTCGAAACATGCCAAATCGCCAATTGTAAAAATCGAGACAATTTTCCCCTGACGCAAAACATGGCCGGCAAACGGCCGAACGGTCGCGGAGAGCAAATTTCCTAGGCCAGGCCGTTCCGTAACGAGGTTCAGGACATAAACTCCGATCGGCTTATTCTTGAGATTATCCATCGGTGGGGTTCTGCGCCTTGTGGATGTCGTTGGTTGTTCGCGCACGGCCACGGTGTATCGCGAAACTCGGTGATCGCAAGTCTCGATGCATATACATCTCGGGGCGCACCCGCTAGGCACCCCGCGCCCATGGTGCAATGAGCTACAACGCCTCGACCACTCGCCACCGAGATTGCAGCCATCTAAGCGAGACTATCGTTGCCAGAGTGCGGCTTCGAGAAAAATTGTCCGAGTTTGCGCATTGGCTTGGCAACAAGCGCGTAGTCAAGAGGACCCGATCCGAGCCAGCGGCGGCGTGCCCGCAGCGCTTCCAGATTGTGGCCGATATGCGAGGCAAGGCTTCGCGTGCTGGCCCCACCAACCATCATATCCACAAGCACGTGGCTAGTCGCAGCGATTCGGAACCCGTGGAGTTCAACGGCTCTCAACATCCAATCATAATCCGATGCCACTTTGAGGCTGAGGTCGAATGCACCGACCGCGTCCGCAACCTTTCGCTTGACGTAGAACGTTGGATGAGCCGGCATCCAGCCGGCGCGAAAACCTTTGGCGGGCCGGGTTGCGGCACGCCAACGGCGTACGACGCGCTTACTCAGATGGTCTTCGACAAAATCCAGGTCGCCATGCACGATGTCGGCCTGTTCGAGCCCTGCCGAGATCCGTCCCAGCGCCGTACGATCGTGGAAGCAATCGTCTGAATTCAGCACTCCAACCGCATCTCCGGTATAGAGGCGCAGCCCCTTGTTGAGCGCATCATACATCCCGCTGTCGGGCTCGCTGACCAGGCGGATCTGGTCCTGTGGGTACGATTGGACTATTCGCAGCGTATCGTCCGATGAATTGCCGTCGATGATCACCAGTTCTTTGTCGTAATGATTCTGGACCAGGAAGCTGTCGATCGTATGCCTGATCGTCGCCGCGGAGTTCCAACAGACGGTCAAGACCGAGATTTTCATATCAACCCGGTCCGACGCCACTTACTGTGCCGCAACGCGAATGCGATCCTCATCGAGGCGCCGATGTTCGGATTCCCGCCTTACCGTTTGGAGGTCGGACTGGACCATTTCCTGGACCATTGTCGCCAGCGACGTTGTTGCCTTCCACGCGAGAACGCGCTCCGCTTTCGAAGCGTCGCCGATCAGAAGCTCAACTTCGGTCGGTCTGAAATAGCGCGGATCCACCTCGACCAGAACAGCGCCCGATTTTGCGTCGATGCCTTTTTCTTCAATTCCGGAACCAACCCATTGGATTTCGGTGCCGACTTCGTTGAACGCAAGCTCGACAAAGCGGCGGACCGAGTTCTTGACCCCAGTTGCAAGGACATAATCGTCGGGCACCTCATGCTGAAGAATTCTCCACATGCCTTCGACATAGTCGCGGGCATGGCCCCAGTCGCGTTCAGCTGACAGATTGCCGAGATAGAGTTTGTCCTGAAGGCCGAGGCTTATCGCGGCGGCCGCGCGCGTGATCTTGCGGGTGACGAACGTCTCGCCGCGCATCGGACTCTCGTGATTGAACAGGATGCCGTTGGATGCGTGGATGTCGTAGGCTTCGCGGTAATTCACCGTGATCCAGTAGGCATAAATCTTTGCCGCCGCATAGGGTGACCGGGGATAGAAAGGCGTCGTCTCCCGTTGCGGGATCTCCTGCACCTTGCCGTAGAGCTCGGACGTCGATGCTTGATAGAAACGCGTCTTTTTTGTCAGGCCAAGCAGCCGGATCGCCTCGAGCAGGCGCAACGTGCCGATCGCGTCGGCATTCGCCGTGTATTCCGCGGTCTCGAAGCTCACCTGGACATGCGATTGTGCGGCGAGATTATAAATCTCGTCTGGCTGCACTTCCTGAACAATGCGGATGAGGTTGGTGGCGTCGGTCATATCGCCATAGTGCAGCGACAGCCTTACGTCCTTTTCGTGGGGATCCTGGTAGAGATTGTCGATGCGACCGGTGTTGAACGACGACGACCGCCGCTTGATACCATGGACATTGTAGCCCTTTGCCAAAAGAAGTTCCGCCAGATAGGCGCCATCCTGGCCGGTGATGCCGGTAATGAGTGCGGTTTTCCTAGTCATTGTGCTTCTCCGGGGTCGGTAAGACGATATTCTCAACGCTGATCAGCGTAGCTTTGGACATTACAAAATACCCACTTCAAAAACTGAAGATGTGAGGCTTGCGAGCGGCGGCTTGGTTACGTCGACTAGCGATCTTTGTCGCCCTGTCAACGTGCGCCAAAGCCCGTCAGCATGGTTCGGATGGTACGAAACACGATCAGCACGTCGAGCCAAGGGGAGAAATTCTTGATATAGTAGAAGTCGTAGTGAAGCTTTTCCAAGACATCGTCAACAGCCGCGACGTGGCCCTGGTTGACTTGCGCCCATCCGGTAATGCCAGGCCGCACGATGTGCCGGTATCGATAGAATGGCAACTCCGCCTCGTACCATTTCGAGAGCACGAGCGCTTCCGGCCGCGGGCCGATCCAGCTCATCTCGCCGCGCAGGATGTTGAAGGCCTGCGGCAACTCGTCGATCCTGGATTTTCTCAAGAACTGTCCCAAGCGGGTGATGCGTTCGTCGTCGGCCTTCGTGATGGCCGCTTCCTTCTCGTCGCGAATGATATCGCTGAGCTTCATGGTCCGAAACTTATAGACCTCGTAGGGATGCCCCCTGTAGCCCATTCGCTTTTGCTTGAATAGCGCCGGTCCAGGCGAATCGACCTTTACGGCAATCGCGACGAAGAACAGCAATGGCGAGAAAACCACAAGAACAAACAATGCAGAAGCCAAGTCTATCGCCTGCTTTATTTTCAGATAAGCCTGGTTTGGATTCAAGGAACCCAGGGTATTTTCAGAAAGATGCTCGATTTCTACCCTGCCGGTGAGCGATTCGCTGATTTGCTTGACATGGTAAACCGGCGTTCCCGAGAGAGCGCGGTCGGCAATATACCGCTCCCACTCATCCGAAAGGTCGGCTCGAAGATCGGCCACCACGCCGCTTGCGTACTCGATAACTGTGGCGGGCGAATGAATCCTATGCCAGCTCACACCCGGTATGCTCTCCAGCCTCTCGACGTCTCCGCCTGGGATTACCGCCAGCCGGTGTGCATCGAGCCGCCGGGTGGCCAAGCTCAAACCAAAATACCACAATGTCGATTGAATGAAGCTCGCTGCTGCCTGGAACCGGCTGTAATCGAACCTGAAGAAGAAGATCGTCGCGAACACCAGGCCGTAGGTCAGGGCGAAGGTTGGCAGGATATAGCCGGCCGCTGCAACGCCCGGGAAATTGCCGATGCGCTTATAAAAGAAATAACCTGTCGTGTGAGCGACAAGCGCCGCAAAGATCGTGACCTGCAGGTTCGGTGACCGGATCACCTCCTGATCGACCGACAGGCGGATCAGCGCCGGCAGCAGAATCGCGAATGTCAATCCGCCAAGCAGCTGAAAGCGCATCCGGAGCAGCAGATGCCGTTTATTGGGTAAATGGATGGTGGTGGTGTTCATAGTGAATCCCGCCAAGCAGGCTTCATGAAAACGGGTACATTCACCTGACCAGATGCCGCTCTCGGCCGACGCTCGAATAGGCTATGCCTTCCCTAACGACGTCCTCGCCGCGGTAGACGTTTCGCAGATCAACCATCACCGGCGTCGCCATGAGTGCACGGAGCCGCTTCAGATCCAACGACCGAAACGCATTCCACTCGGTGACGATGACGATCGCATGCGAGCCGTCGGCTACCGCGTATGCGCTATCCCCGAACGCAATGCCCTCGATCATCTTGCGCGCCTGCTCCATGCCGACCGGATCATAGGCCTTGACCGAAGCGCCCGCATCCTTGAGCGCCTGAATGATGGCCAATGACGGCGCATCGCGCATATCGTCGGTGTTCGGCTTGAACGTAAGGCCGAGGATACCGATGGTCTTGCCACGAACCGAGCCGCCGCAGGCCTCGACTACCTTGCGCGCCATCGCCCGTTTGCGCTGGTCGTTTATCGAGACCGTCGTTTCAATAAGCCGCACCGGGCTTGCCGCGTCCTGCGCGGTCTTGACCAGCGCCAGCGTGTCTTTCGGGAAACAGGAGCCGCCATAGCCCGGCCCCGCGTGAAGAAACTTTGCGCCGATACGATTGTCCATGCCGATGCCGCGCGCGACGTCCTGCACATCGGCCCCCAACTGCTCGCAGAGATCGGCAATTTCGTTGATGAAGGTGATCTTCATGGCCAGAAATGCGTTGCCGGCATATTTGGTAAGCTCAGCCGTACGCCGGCTCGTATAGAATATCGGCGCGACATTCAACGAGAGCGGACGGTAGATCTCGCCCATCACAGCTTTGGCCCGTTCTGCATCGGTCCCGACAATGATGCGGTCGGGCCGCTTGAAATCCTCGATGGCCGATCCTTCGCGAAGAAACTCCGGATTGGAGACCACCGCAAAATCGGCGGTGGGATTTTGCTCGCGAATGATTCGTTCCACCTCATCGCCGGTACCCACGGGGACGGTCGATTTCGTCACCACAACCGTAAATCCCTTGAGCGAGCGGCCGACTTCGGCGGCCGCGTCGTAGACGAAAGACAGATCGGCATGCCCGTCGCCACGCCGTGACGGCGTGCCGACGGCTATGAAGACGACATCCGATTGAGAAACGGCATCGGCCAGATTGTCGTCGAAACGCAAGCGGCCTTGCGCGGTGTTGGTGGTGACGAGGTCGTCAAGCCCCGGCTCGTAGATCGGTATCTTGCCAAGTTTGAGCATGGCAAGCTTTTCCGCATCCCGGTCGACGCAGCAGACCTGATGGCCAAAGTCGGCGAAGCAGGCGCCCGAGACGAGCCCCACATAGCCGGCACCAATCATTGTTATTCGCATACCGTGTACTCTCCATCAGCGCCGATGAAACGATCTCGCCAGACAGCGCCTTTTCCCCACCGAACGACGGCTACCGCACTCCCGGGTGAAAACCCGAGAGCGCATCCTATAACAATTTACATCACGACGCCGCCTTGCTGTTCGCGGCTACGCGATTGCTACGAGATCCCTGGCATCCAGATCTACAGGGATTTCGCCATTCATGATGGCCACTAGAACCCGGGCTCTTCCGGCTGGATCGAGCCGGTCAAGGCGACCGATCTGTTCCGCGAGAGGGCCCGAAAGGATTCGGACCGAGGCACCGGCTGCGAGGCCTCCACTGAAATCAAGCAGCCCGTCCTTACCGGTCAATGCAATGAAACGCTCTACCAGACCCGAGGGGACCGGCAAAGGCCGGTCGCCTTGCGTGACGAGGGAACGCACACCGAATGTTCCATTGACCGAACGCCAACGTTGCAGTCCGAGGTCAAGGGCGATGAACATATAGCCCGGGAAATAGGCCGCCGACCGGGTTTCGAGACGCCGGGCATGACGCACGGTTTTCTCGCAGCGAGGCACAAAGGGCTCGAATCCCTGGATCCGGAGATGCCGCTCTGCGACATGCTCCTTCCCGGGAAAGACGCTGGCCGCATACCAGCGCGTTGCCGGCGCGACGGTCGGCTCAGGCGACAGGGCTGTTGCCTTGCTCGTTGTTTTTTCCGCGCTACTCACGTGTCTTCCTTCGGCGGTCGGCGGCATGATCTCAGGTCAACGGTTACGACAGTGTGTGGATACCAGCAAGCAACCAAGCCACTAAAGTCAAGGCGGTTGGGTTAAGAATTTCCTACACATTGTTAGGAAATTTAGCTGTGCCTAAATAATCATCGAGCCGCTTTCTTTTTCAGCTGGCTGAGATGCTATGTCGAGCAATTTATTTCCATACGTAGGTGCTTGGTTACGCTGGTCGTGACGAATCGCCCGTCGGTTCTGGTACTTAGTCCGTCGACTTGAAGCTAATGTGACGGATGGCGTCGCGCACAAGCCTGCCGCCAGCGACAAAGATCCTACACGGCCACACCAACTACGGCGAAAAATCACTGTCGCGCAGAACAGGTAATCACCGCTCGACCGGCTTCACGAACGCTTCAGCAGCGACCAGACAGCCGGCACCAGGCTCGCGGCCAGCGCAACCTTGATCAGATCACCGACGATAAAGGGCACCACCCCGAACTGCCAGGATTTTTCCGGGCCGATCAACAGCGCCAGCCAGGCAAAGCCCATTGCCATCATGACGATCTCGGCCACCAGCATCGCATTGAAGAGCTTGATAGGATGGCGATCCCAGCCACGGTCAGCAGCCCAGCCGACGATCGCCGCCATGACGACGAAGCCGGCTAGATAACCGCCGGTCGAACCGAGCATGTAAGCGATACCGATGCCCTTTTCGGGCGTGCTCTGGAAGACCGGAAGGCCCAGCGCGCCCTCAGCCATGTAGAGAAGCAGCGTGGCGACGCCAAGGCGCATGCCGAAGGCGACAGCGATCAGCAAGACGGCGAGCGTCTGCATCGAGATGTCTACCGGTCCGAGCATGACCTTGGTCCTGGCCGACAAGATCAGCAGCAGCGTTCCGGCGATCGCCAGCAAAAGCTGTCCCGCCAGGCGGGCCGTGCCTTTTTCGGGCAAAGCGAGAGAAATGAGCGGACGCATCGTGGTTGCAATTGCCATGGTCTTCCCCGTTCCGGATTGCCGCCGAACGCGGCCTTGCGTTTTCCTATATTGGCTTCCGTGCTATGCGGCAATCGGTTTTGCCCTCCTCCCAAAAAAGGTCGCGACGTTCGCCATGGCGCTGAAATTCGATACCAGCTTCGATCCGGCCTATGGCCAGGGCGTAGCCGTTGCGCCTGGTATTCAACGCGTCACCGCCCCGAACCCAAGCCCATTCACCTTTCACGGAACCAACAGCTATATCGTCGGGCGCGAGACGCTGGCGGTGATCGATCCGGGTCCTGATGACGAGGCACATCTCCGAACACTGCTCGAAGCGATCGGGACCAGGCCGGTCAGCCATATCTTCGTCAGCCACACGCATCGCGACCATTCGCCGCTGGCGCCTCGGTTAAAGCAGCATACGGGTGCGGCGGTTCTGGCGGAAGGCCGGCATCGTCCGGCGCGGCCGTTGCGTACCGGCGAGGTCAGTCCGCTCGATGCCAGCGCCGACACCGACTTTGTTCCTGATATCGCGCTGCCGGACGATATGGTGATCGACGGTGACGGCTGGGCGATCCGGACGGTGCTGACGCCCGGCCATACCGCCAATCACGCGGCCTTCGCGCTGGAAGGAACCGGCATCCTTTTCTCGGCCGATCACGTCATGGCGTGGGCAACCACGATCGTCGCACCGCCGGATGGCGCGATGGCCGAGTACATGACATCGCTCGATCGGCTGATCGAACGTGACGACCGGCTGCTGCTGCCCGGTCATGGTGGGCCGGTGACCGAGGCGCGCAGCTTCATGCGCGGATTGAAAACGCATCGCAAAATGCGCGAACGCGCAATTCTGGAGCGGATCAACAGCGGCGACCGGGCAATCAAGGACATGGTGGAGGCGATCTATCGAGACACCGACCCGCGCCTGCATGGCGCGGCCGGCCTGTCGGTGCTTGCCCATCTGGAAGACCTGGTGGCGCGCGGCCTGGTCCACACCGACGGTGCGCCGGCTATCGACGGCATCTATTCGCCGGCAAAGTAGTACACTTCGGGTATCACCCCGCCGGCGCCACGCCCACCTGGCCGGCGACTTCCTGGTCGAGCTCGGCAAGGAAATCGATGATGCGCGCTGCATTGTCGCCAAGGTCGTAGCGGCCGTAACGCGAGGCCGAGCGCATATCGACGATGACCGCGTCGCCGTCGTCGGTCACGCGGATGGCGACATCGGCGGGAAGACCAACCAGCAAGCTCTTGGCCAGCGCATCGACCGTCACGTCGCTTTGCCCTGCTGCGTCTGGAAACGGCGCCGTGAGCTGCCAGCCGCGGCGATCGAGCACCGTTTTGGCCGCCTCCAGAACGCGATCGAAAGGCAAGGTGTAGCTGCGTCCGGTAACAAGCGGATAAGCTTCGATTTGCAGGCGCTGCTCGCCGGGTGTCGGCGGCAAAAGCTCGTTCATATCCTTTGTCCGGGTGGAAATGTCGAGCACCGGTGGGTCGTCCAGGTCCGTCGAGATGTCGCGTAGCGGCGGATAGGTGGCCACCCAATAGGCCGCAACGCCGTAAGGGATGAGCACCAGAACCGCCAGCAAGGCGCCGACGGTCAGGTCGTGGCCGCCGCGATCGCCGAAATTCCATAGTCGCGCAAAGGCAAACCCGGCGAACAAAAGCGCAAATGCGGCCAGCAGGGCGACAATGCAAAGCACCCACAGGAATGCGGGCGTCTCGACGAGGTCATAGCGATGGCCGATGAGAGCGGTCAGCAGCAGGACTGCCGAAAACGCGCCGGCGCGCCGCGACCAACCGGCAGCCCACGACGTCTGTCGCTCGGGAATTCCAGTCATTGCTTTCCGCGCTGCCCCAACCCGAACACAGGCATAGTGCCTTTCAGCGGCGGCTTGAAGACGCAAAGACGCCGCATCTCCGGTCAATCCGTCGGCAGGTGATAATCCCGGAACTGCTGGCGCAAGGTAATCTTCTGGATCTTGCCGGCAGCGGTGTGTGGGATTTCGCCGACAAAAGCGACGTCGTCCGGCATCCACCACTTCGCCACCTTACCGTCCATGAAAGCGAGAATATCCGTCTTGGTCGGCTCCCTGCCCGGCTTGCGCACGACCACGAGCAAAGGCCGCTCGCCCCATTTCGAATGCGGAATGCCGATGGCGGCGGCCTCCGCCACGTCCGGATGGCCGACAGCGAGGTTCTCGAGCTCGATGGTCGAGATCCATTCGCCGCCCGACTTGATCACGTCCTTGGCGCGATCGGTGATCTGCATGTAGCCGCCGGGGTCGATATGCGCGATATCACCGGTATCGAACCAGCCGTCTTCATCGAACTGTTCGGATCCGATGCCGCCATAATAGGCGCGCGCGACGGCCGGCCCGCGGACTTTGAGTCGGCCGAAGGTCTTGCCGTCCCATGGCAGCTCGCTATCGTCGTCATCCGTTATCTTGATTTCGATGCCGAACGGCGTAAAGCCCTGCTTCTGCTGGACGGCGAGGCGAGCCTCACCCGTCAACCCGGCATAGTCCGGCTTCAGGGTACACAGCGTGCCGAGCGGCGACATCTCGGTCATGCCCCAGGCGTGGACGACCTGGACATCGTAATTGTCCTGGAACTTCGTCGTGATCGCGCGTGGACAGGACGCGCCTCCGATGACGACTTTCTGCAGATAGGGCAGTTTCTTGCCGGTTCCTTCCAGATGCTGGAGGAGCATCATCCACACCGTCGGCACGGCGGCGCTGAAGGTCACCTTCTCGGTGTCGAGCAGCTCGTAGATCGAAGCGCCATCCATCTTGCAGCCGGGCATGACCAGCTTGGCGCCAATCATCGGCGCGCTCTGGGCAAGGCCCCAGGCGTTGGCGTGAAACATCGGCACGACCGGCAATACGGTATCGCGCGACGACAGGCCCATGGCGTCGGGCATCGCTTCGATCATGGCGTGCAGCACGTTCGAACGATGGCTGTAGAGGACGCCTTTCGGATCGCCCGTGGTGCCCGAGGTGTAGCACATACCGGCGGCGGTGTTTTCGTCGAAAGTCTTCCAGGCGAAGTTACCGTCGGCTTCAGCAAGCCATTCTTCGTACGCAACCACATTGGGCAGCGCAGTCTCCGGCATATGCGCGTTGTCGGTCAGCACGATAACCTGCTTCAGCGATTTGACCGCGCCGGCAATCTTTTCGAGCAGCGGCAGGAAGGTCAGGTCGACGAAGATCGCCTTGTCCCCGGCATTGTTCATGATCCAGGTGATCTGCTCGGGAAAGAGCCGCGGGTTGAGCGTGTGATAGATGGCGCCGACACCCATGATGCCGTACCAGGCCTCGATATGGCGCGCGGTGTTCCAGGCCAGGGTCGCGATGCGGTCGCCGAGCCCGAAACCATCACGCTCGAGCCGCTCGGCGACCTTCAGGGCACGATCATGGATTTCGGCATATGTGCTGCGCACGATCGGCCCCTCGATCGAACGCGACACGATTTCGCGGCTGCCGTGCTGCCTCTCGGCATTGTCGATCAGCTTATGGCAAAGCAGCGGCCATTCCTGCATCAGCCCGAGCATCTTGTTCCTCCCGTTATTTTTTCGCCATTGTGGGACGAACCGGCGGATTGTCCAGCCAGGATCGGGCTGGAGCGGGGCATGGAGCCAATTGAGGCCGAATTCGCCACAATCCGGCCATGCTCGGCGTTAACGTTGGTTAATGGCGGGGCGCGATTGGCGAATGAAAGAGGTTCGCATGGACGCGCAGCTCGACGACAAAGCCCTCGAAAATACGCTTGCCGAAAGCCTGGCCGATCTGGTGGCGGCCGATCTGGTGGCGGCCGATGTGGCGCAGGCCGATCTGGCGCCTGACGCCAAAACCGTTTCCGAAGATGAATTCGTCGAGGTCGTCGGCGGCGCCCTCGAAGCTGTCGGCGGCACGCTCTTGTTCAAGATGTGCGTCGAGAACGAGGGCGAAGCCCAGCACGTAGCCGCCGCATCGGTCGGCGATGGCGGCAATCGCCAGTTCCTGCTGCTCACCTTGCCGACCAACGGTGGTGCTTTGAAGGTCGAGACCACCTCGAAAAGCACCAATCCGGTGGCCGGCATTGCCGCCGCCTATGCCGGGCTGATGGACGCATTCCAGGCCGCCTGATTTCCAGGCGGGATCCCGGAGGAAAGCGCAAGACTGCCGCCTGCGGACGACGCCCGCCGGTGGCTGGCAGGTCTTGCGCAAGGCTCTTGCCAGACACATCTTGGGGTAGAGGCAAGGAGATCCGATATGGACCAGATCGCAAACCCGTCACCCGGCTTTCAGCGCAATCCGGGCAAGGTCATCACAGTCGAGCCTTACAGGGGCACCGTGACGGTGCGCGCCGGCGATACCGTCATCGCCTCGTCCAGCAAGGTCAAGGTGCTGACCGAACCTCCCTATCCGCCTGTTTTCTACATTCCGTTCGGCGACATCGACTTCAAACAGCTTGGCAAGACCGAACACTCGACCCATTGCCCCTTTAAGGGCGATGCCAGCTATTGGAGCGTGCTGCCCGCCGGCGATGCAGGCAAGGATGCGATGTGGGCATATGAGCGGCCGTTCGACGAGGTGGCCTATATCCGCGACCACGGCGCGTTCTATCCGAACAAGGTGACCATCGAGGCCACGCCCGACTGATCAGTCGGTGGTGCCTTCATCGCCGATGCCGTCGGCATCGTCGAGCCGCACGAAGGTGAGGCCCTTGGCCTTCAGCGCCAGGAGGCCCTGCACCACGCCTTCGCCGGCGGCATGGGTCGGCTGGTTGATGTGAGCGATGATGACGTCGCCGTCCTTTGCCGCGGCAATGCGCCGGGCGGTCTCTTTTGCGCCGAGCAATGAGCCGCCATCGCCGTTGATTGAGAATCCGGCGATCTTGAAACCAAGTTTGCGTATCATCGCGATTGCCGACGGGCTGTATTCCGCGGTTGCGCCGCGAAACCATTTCGGCGCCGGTTCGCCGGTCACGGCAAGAGCGGCAGCACCCGATTCGACCTCGGCCAGCACGGCCTGCGGGCTGCCGGCACTGCGAATGCCGTAGATCTTTTGCGGCGTGTCGACAGCCGGGACATGGCGGCCGCCATGGTTTTCCAATTCAAACAGTTCGGGATGCGCCCGCATGATCTCGATGGCAGCGGCGTTGTGCTTCAGCCAGATGCCGGTGACGAAAATGGTGGCAGGAATCTTGTTTTCCACCAGCGCCGAGAGAACCCGTGTGTCGGTCCTTCCGCCGCACGCATCGAGCGTCAGCGCGACGCGGCCGCCGCCCGCCTCGGCCTTGATGTGCAGCGTCGGTGCGACGAGCAACTGGGCGTTGCCATGAGACACCGCCAACAGCGATATCGCAACGGCGCAAAAATACTTTTGGAACGGGCGCATCGATTATTTCCAGGTAGGCCGGATCAAAGTTGAAGCGGCGACCCCAAGACCGCCATCAAGGCGGAAATCGGGACGATGCCCCTGCAAAAGCGGCGGCAGCGGCAATTTGACCGCCGGCCTGACCTTTAGCAAGCGCGAGGTCACAATGCGTGCTCCACGTCCTTAACCGTACGTGAAAGGATCGCGCGCACCTCGTCGACCACTGCTTTGACCTCTAGCCGCCAGACGCAGCAAGCTTTGCTCGGATCGGGCCGGCGGCACAAGTCCCTGGTTATGCACTCGCAAGGCATGGAGGGCCGCGGCGTAACACTGGCCACGCCGACAGGCCCCCAGACCGCCGGGTCGGTCAGGCCGAAGAGGCCAACAACCGGCGTTCCCGCGGCGGCGGCCATGTGCATCGGCCCACTCTCGTTGCCGAGAAACAGGCGTGCCTGACCGAGGACCGCCAGCAGCGTTGCCAGCGACAGCGCCCCGACCACGTTGACGACCGGCGAAGCGGCCTTGGCGATAATGCGCTCGGCAGATGCCTGTTCACCGGGGCCGCCGACAAGCAGGAAGTCCAACCCGGTATGTCGCGAGATGTCGTCGATCGCCATCGCAAAACGTTCCGGTTGCCATTGACGCCCCCGGAAGCTCGCTCCCGCATGAACGGCTATGAAGGCGTTACGCCGGAGATGATGCCGCTCGAGAAGCGCCAATGCCTTGGCGGTCTCCAGCGGCAGCGGCTGAATCGTTGGGACCTCCGCACGCAACTCCACGCCAAGCGCCTCAAGCGGCGAAAGATAGCGGTGAAGATAATGCTGACCACCAAAGCCAAACGGTTTGGCCAGGACGTTGGCGGGCTGGCGTTCCAGCCAGCGCAACGGTTTTTCGGGAGGATCATATCCGACGCGGGTCTTGGCGTTGACGAGCCTGACGATGATGCGTGAGGTTTTGGAATCGGCCAGGTCGATGGTCAGGTCAAACCGGAACCGGCGCAGAGCGCGCACCATCGCGTAAAGCTCGCGACCACGCTGCACAGGGGTGCCACGCATCCGTACGCGTCGGAACGACACCACGTCCGAGGCGATGCCATGAGCCAACAGGAAACTGGCAAAGTTCGCCTCGCAAAGGAACACGATCCTGGCCTTTGGATATTGGAGGCGCAGGTTTCTGGCGAGCGCAGAAGCGAGGACAAGATCGCCGATGAATTTCGTCTGGAGGATGAGAATCGAGCGGACGTGCGTGGGCGGGTTCTGCAACATCTGTTTCTGGCACCGGGGCGGGTTCGGGGGCCGGAAACTGGGCAGAAACGATGTCGGGATTTGGAGCCGACACACGCACGTTCGCGTGAATTCGGTTACAAATCGGTAAGGTCAGATGCCGGTGGACTCCAACTCCTATCTGCGGCCGTTCTTTGCAGCCTGCACCGCCGCTTGCGCGGCGGCCAGCCTGGCGATCGGCACCCGGTATGGCGAGCACGAGACGTAGTCGAGGCCGACCTTTTCGCAGAAATGGATCGAGGCCGGGTCGCCGCCGTGCTCGCCGCAAATACCGAGCTTGATGTCGGGCCGCGTCGCCCTGCCCTTTTCGGCCGCCATCCGCACCAGCTCGCCGACGCCCTCAATGTCGAGCGACACGAACGGATCCTGCTCGATGATGCCTTTTTGCCGGTAGTTCTCGAGGAACGAGGCGGCGTCGTCGCGCGAGATGCCGAAGGTGGTCTGGGTCAGATCGTTGGTGCCGAAAGAGAAGAATTCGGCCGCCTCGGCGATGACGTGCGCGCGGATCGCGGCGCGCGGCAGTTCGATCATCGTGCCGGTCAGATAATCGATCCTGACACCGGTCTCCTCCATCACGCTTTTGGCGACCGCGTCGATGCGCGCCTTGACGAAGTCGAGCTCCTTCACCAGTCCGACCAGCGGCACCATGATTTCGGGGACCACCAGCGCGCCGGCCTTCCTGCCGGCCTCCACGGCCGCCTCGAAAATGGCTCGTGCCTGCATCTCGGCGATTTCGGGATATGAGACGGCAAGCCGGCAGCCGCGATGGCCGAGCATCGGATTAAACTCGTGCAACGCTTCGGTGCGCCGCCGGAGCTTGTCCGGCGACACATTCATGGCGGCGGCGACCTCGGCCACCTCCTCCTCGGTCTTGGGCAGGAATTCGTGCAGCGGCGGATCGAGCAGACGGATCGTGACCGGCAGCCCGGCCATGATCTCGAACAGTTCGAGAAAATCCGAGCGCTGCATCGGCAACAGCTTGGCCAGCGCCGTTCGCCGGTCCTTTTCCGTATCGGCCAGGATCATCTCGCGCATGGCAATGATGCGATCGCCGTCGAAGAACATGTGCTCGGTGCGGCAAAGCCCGATGCCTTCGGCGCCGAAGGAGCGCGCCATGCGCGCATCCAGCGGCGTCTCGGCATTGGTGCGCACCTTCATGCGGCGCGCGCCGTCGGCCCATTCCATGATGGCGGCGAAATCGCCCGAGAGTTCGGGCTGCAGCATCGGCACGGCGCCCTTCAGCACCTGGCCGTTGGAGCCGTCGATAGTGATGATGTCGCCCTTGCGGAAGGTCGCTCCCATCGCCATCAGCGTGGCGGCTTTGTAGTCGACGCGCAGCGAGCCGGCTCCTGAGACGCAAGGCTTGCCCATGCCGCGCGCCACCACAGCGGCGTGGCTGGTCATGCCGCCGCGCGTCGTCAGGATGCCTTCGGCCGCATGCATGCCGTGGATGTCTTCGGGGCTGGTCTCGATGCGGACCAGGATCGCCTTGCGGCCTTGCGCCTTCGCCTCCTCGGCGTCATTGGAGGAAAAGACGATCTCGCCGGTGGCAGCACCCGGCGAAGCCGGCAGGCCGACGCCGATGATGTCGCGTGCCGCCTTCGGATCGATCGTGGGATGCAGCAACTGGTCGAGCGAGGCCGGATCGATGCGCGCAACGGCCTCCTCCTTCGAAATCAATCCGTCCCTGGCCATGTCGACGGCAATCTTCAGCGCCGCCTTGGCGGTGCGCTTGCCGGACCTGGTCTGCAGCATCCACAATTTGCCGCGCTCGATGGTGAATTCGAGATCCTGCATGTCGCAGTAATGCTTTTCCAGGCGGTCTGAGATGCTGACGAAAGCCTGGAAGGCGTCAGGCATCAGCTTCTGCAGCGACGGCTTGTCGGAGCCGGCGGCAATGCGCGCTGCCTCGGTGATGTTCTGCGGCGTACGGATGCCGGCAACGACATCCTCGCCCTGGGCGTTGACCAGGAACTCGCCGTAGAGCTGCTTTTCGCCGGTCGATGGATTGCGGGTGAAGGCGACGCCGGTGGCCGAGGTGTCGCCCATATTGCCGAAGACCATGGCCTGGACGTTGACCGCCGTGCCCCAACTTTCGGGAATGTCGTGCAGGCGCCGGTAGGTGATGGCGCGGTTGTTCATCCAGCTGGAAAACACCGCGCCGATGGCGCCCCAGAGCTGCTCGCTCGGATCCTGCGGAAACGGCTTGCCGAGCTCCTCCTCGACCTTGGCCTTGTAGAGCGCGATCACGCCTTGCCATTCGATGGCTGTCAGCTCGGTGTCGAGATCATGGCCAAGGCCGCCCTTCTGGTCTTCGAGGATTTCCTCGAATACCTCATGGTCGAGGCCCATGACGACATCGGAATACATCTGGATGAAACGGCGGTAGCTGTCATAGGCGAACCGCGCATCGCCTGAATCGGCGGCAAGTGCCTCGACCGTCTCATCGTTGAGGCCGAGATTGAGCACGGTGTCCATCATGCCGGGCATGGAAGCGCGGGCACCGGAGCGCACCGACACCAAAAGCAGTTTCGAGGGATCGCCGAAACGGCGCCCGGTCAGCCGGCCGATATGGTCGAGGGCGACCGCCACATCCGCTTCCAGCGAAGTCGGGTAGGTGTGGCCGTTGGCGTAATAGGCGTTGCAGACCTCGGTAGTGATGGTGAAGCCCGGCGGCACCGGCAGGCCCAGGCTGCACATTTCGGCAAGATTGGCGCCCTTGCCGCCGAGCAGATTGCGGTCGCCGGCACGGCCTTCCGCCGCTCCATCGCCAAAGGTGTAGACCCATTTGGTCATGCTTGCTCCCCGGTTGCAGGAGATTGGAAATACTGACAAATCGAGCGATATGATGCTGCAGTGCGAAAGGCAAGGCATCGACCAAGCCGGCCGGCCTCTACAATCGATTAATGAAAAGCGGCGCCGAAAAGACTTGCTTTTTGGAAAGTTTTGTTTTAGAACATAACGTGAACAAAAGGCTGAAACGATGAGAATGACCGGAAAGCTCGACTATCTGGAAATGCCGGCGACAGGCGGAACGCTGGACAGGGTGAAGGCTTTCTACAGCGCGGTCTTCTCGTGGTCGTTCACCGATTACGGGCCGACCTATTCAGCTTTTGTCGAAGGCTGGACGGCGGTTTTCAGGCGGATGGCGCAAGATGCGCCGGCCAAGCCGCTGCCCGTGCTCTATTCCGAAAGGCTGGAGGAAACATTGAGCGCCGTCGAGAGTGCCGGCGGCACCATCATCAAGCCGATCTTTTCATTCCCCGGCGGCAGGCGGTCCCATTTCGTCGATCCGGCCGGCAATGAAATGGCGGTGTGGGGTGAATATGTCCGTTCAAAGTGACGATTGCAAAACTGGTGAATCGGTCGCGCATAGTCATATGTCGGCATTGAGCTTTCTCCTGGCTCGTCCTATAAGGCCGCGCGCACAGCGGGCACGCTCCGGCTGTTGGGGCGTAGCCAAGTGGTAAGGCATCGGTTTTTGGTACCGACATTCCCAGGTTCGAATCCTGGCGCCCCAGCCAGTTCTCCAATTCTGACGATCCCCGAGTCGTAGTCTCAGTTGCAGACACCTTGGTCGCGGACTGGTATCTGCGGTATCTGTCCACAACAAATTGGTGTCTCCGGTAGAGAGCGCGATGCGACTGGCATCTTAGTTTAATGTCGGCTCAATTGGCCGGCAGTCAAATGCATCTTTGGGGAAAAGCAGTTTTTTATGCCACGGCTTGGCGTTAGATCTTATAGTTTAGGCTTTTATAATCAAAAACATCGGGTTTTTTGTCGCCTTTCCTCAAAAAAAGCCAGAGCATTTAACACCTCTATAGTATTACCAGCGCTTTAATGAAGTTCAATTTCTTTTTAACGACGGCGATCATGTTATCTTGTGAGTATATTTTTCGCCGCGACGTAAGAATCCTGCCGCCGATCAACCATTCTATCAGAGCCTGCAGGTATGTGATTTGGCGCTAATATACACCCTCTAGTAGGCAGACATCCGCGGGGCGCTATCGAATCAAAATGAGGGATTATGGATGGCAACTCTGCACTATGCATCGGGTGGTTCTGCCACCGAAATCGCAACCGCCGGCTTCAATCTGGCTGACGTTCAGTATGTTTCGCTGGTCGACGCATTGCCTGACGGCATGAAAGGCCTGGTGTACCTCAACGAGCATGAGGGCGTAACCGCATCCTTCATCGAGAAAATGACCCCCTTCCTCGGCAATCCGAATGTGTTTGGGTTCTATCTGGTTGACGAGCCTGATCCCACGGGCAGGTGGGGCACCTATGCAACCGCCGAGAACCTGAAGGCGGAATCCGACTGGATCCATGAGCATTTTCCAGGCGCCAAGACCTTCATCACCATGATGAACATGGGATCCCCGACCAATCCGGATTTTACCAACACCTACAATCCGGCCAACACGCATATCGACTATTTTGGAATAGACCCCTATCCGGTGCGCACGGGAACGGACACGGTCGACTACGACATGATCGACCGAGCCGTGGCTGCAGCGGTGAAATCCGGCATCCCGATCAGCAACATCGTTCCGGTCTATCAGGCCTTCGGCGGCGGCAACTGGGAGACTTCCGACGGCGGCAGACAGGTCATGCCCACCGCCGAACAGATGCAAATCATGATCGATCATTGGGCCAAGCTGGTTCCGTCACCTGCCTTCGACTACACCTACAAATGGGGAACGCAGAACGGCGACACCGCATTAGAGAGCTCTCCGGAACTACAAGCCGTTTTCCGGGAGCACAACCTCGCAACGACTGGGACCGAACCGCCTCCCGTCGACACAAGCGACACCTTGTATGGCACCAGCGGCGACGATGTGTTTCACGGCGCCGGCGGCCACACGATGATCGGCTATGGCGGCAATGACACCTATTATGTCGATGACATCCGCGACAAGGAGATCGAGGCGGCGGGCGGCGGTACCGACAAAGCATTCGCCTCCGTAAGTCATGCGCTTGCGGCCGGATCGGAAATCGAACTTCTCGCCACCAACAGCCCGTCCGGCACCACGGCGATCAACCTGACCGGCAATGCGTTCGCCCAGACTATCCAGGGCAATGCCGGTGCCAATGTCATCAACGGCGCCGGCGGGGCCGATACGTTGGTCGGCTATGGAGGCAATGACACCTACTATGTAGACAATGCCGGCGACAGGGTGTTCGAGGTGGTGGGCGGTGGTACAGACAGGGTGCTCGCCTCGGCAAGCTTTGCGCTTGTGCACTCGGCAGGCTCTCAGGTCGAGCTTCTTGCCACCACAAACCCCTCCGGCACCGCAACAATCAATCTCGTCGGCAATGAGTTCGCCCAGACGATCCAAGGCAATGCCGGTGCCAATTACATCAACGGTATGGGTGGCGCCGACACGCTGACCGGCTATGGTGGCAATGACACTTACCTCGTCGACAATGCCGGCGACAGGGTGGTTGAAGCGGCCGGCGGCGGCGGCGACAGAGTATTTTCCTCGGTGAGCTATGCTCTTTCGGCCGGCTCGCAGGTCGAGCTTCTTGCCACCACAAGTCCTTCAGGTACGGGAGCAATCAATCTCACTGGCAACGAGTTTACCCAAGCCATCCAGGGCAATGCCGGCGCCAATGTCATCAATGGTGGCGGCGGTGCTGACATCTTGACCGGTAACGGAGGCAATGATGCCTTCGTGTTCAACAGCGCTCTTGGAGCCGGCAATATCGACAAGGTCACCGACTTCAACAAGCTCCAGGACAAGATCCAGCTCGACGACGCCGTTTTTGCCGGGCTTAAATTGGGCGGCCTTTCATCCGACGCTTTCTTTGCTGGCACGGCTGCGCATGATAGCTCCGACCATATCATCTACAACAGTTCAACAGGAGCGCTCTCTTTCGACAGCGACGGGATCGGTGGCGCAGCTCAAATACAGTTCGCCACTCTCTCTCCAGGTCTGTCGCTTACGGCAGGTTCGTTCCTTGTGATCTGAACGACCCGGAACGGCGGACCTTCAATTCGAGACGGTCCGCCGCTTTATCTTTGTTCAAGCACCCGATTTTCCAAGCAAAGTGACCGGTCTGAGTTGTGCTCTCCTCCTGGAGTGCAACGTCCCCTCCATAAAGGCTCACTCCAAAATGGAGTGGTATCGTCCTTGTCTTCGTGATCCTGCCTCTAGTCTAGAAGAAGCCGGGATGGTCTCATTGTCTGATTCAATGTCAATACTGAGATATGGGGATAGCCCGCCGGCGTCAAAAGCGCTCGAATGTCTGCAATTTGTCGCTGCCTTGACCTTGAGCAGAGATGCGGAGCTCGATTCAACTCACGACACTCAATTATGCGCTTGTGGTCGCAGAGGAGGGCAGCTTTCTGCGTGCCTCGCGACGCGCCGGGATCGATCACACCGCGCTCAGCAGGCGCATCCGCGATCTGGAATACGCGGTGGGTACGAGGATATTTCATCGCCATGCCCGCGGCGTCGGCCCAACCCCGGCCGGCGAGCGCTTCCTGGAGCGTCTGCGCTCCGTGCTGCTCGAGCTCGACAACACGCTCACACTGGCCAGGTCCGGCACCAGAGATGACCAACAAAAGCTTTCCATCGGCTCCAACGGGATCATTCTCGCCGGGCGGGCCTTGGATGCAATCATCGAGTTCGGGCAATCTCATCCCAATGTGACCGTCAGCTTGACAGAGAGTCCTTACCCTTCGCCTGAGGCTGCTCTGGGTGCCACTCAGGTTGACGTGGTCGTGACCTCCTCCTCCCGATTTACCGGCGGCGCATTCGAATTGACGCTGTGGAAAGACACTCTGGCTGTCGTCCTTGCCTCAAATCATTCTCTCGCAAGCCGTTCGGTGATCGAGTGGCACGAGTTGCACCAGGAAACGTTGCTGGTGCGCAGGGGCGAAGCATTTCAGATCGCCGACGCTGTTGGGCGCGGCGTGCAGCTTCCTCCAATCGTCGAACATCACGTCAGTGCCGGCATTCTTTTGCGCCTTGTCGGAAGCGGGCTTGGAGTTGCTTTGGTCCACGACGGAGATGCCAACAATATTCCTGAAGGTGTCGTCTGCCACAAGCTGCGGATCGGGGGCAAGCCAATCCAGATCTGCAATTTTGCACGTTGGCGACCGGACAATGCCAATCCTGCCCTGCCGATCTTCATTGCGTTCCTGCGTGATCGGTATTCGTCCTGACGGCTGTCCGACCGGCATACGCCCGGAACACTCGTCCCGGCTTCAGGCTTCCTCGGGCTTTGGCAAAGGCTCAGTCCGACGTCATGACCGGGTCAGCATCGGCGCTATCAGCTTTGCCGGATCGGCGACTATCTGTCCGGTCTCGCGGCCGAGCAATTCAGCATAGGCGACGAGATCGCGATGAACGGCGGCGGGCAGTTCGATCGTCATCTTGACCGGCCGGTCATGGCGGAGAGCATGGCGGGCCGTACTCGGTCAACCCGAAACTTCGGCAATGCGCACCAGATCGCTAAGCGCTGAACGGATTTGTGGCCAAGGAAATTCGGAGCATTCCTCCCATGTCTCGCCCTCGCGCAATACGGCATCCAGCTTGCCTGCCACACCCGCAAGAGTGGTGGCCGGCGTCGTCGAGAACGCTTCCAGCAGATCCGCCGCGCGTTCGCCAGCCTCGCGCTCGGCTCTGAGCGCAGCAGTGTAACCGGTCTCCTTGGCAGCCGCATTCCAGCGTGCCTGATACATCGCGAAATAAGCTTCGGCCTTTTCACGAAGCGCCATCTCCGGCTCTTTGCCGAGCACTTCGTTGAGCGCCTCGATGGAGTGGACCGTCACTTCCCGCCCCTTGGGCAGGCGGACGATCACACAAGGAAGGCCGACGCTCTCTAGGAGCCTCGTCTCCAGACGCTGCTGCCTACGGCAGAGCCGTTCGGTCCTCTTATGGGCTGTCTCCCATTCCCGCCAAAGTGCCAGCGCTGGGTCTGCCGGCATACTCGGTGCAGCTGGACTTCCGGCAAATACATTTTTCTCAACCACCAACGCCGTGGACGTGATCATCCCAGCCGCAAGCACTCGCCTGCGGGTGACGAAAGATAAAGTCGTGGTATTGTCGGAATCAGCCATGATCCGAGCTCCAAGCAGCTTGGGTTGTGGTCAGGCTGGGCACGGTGCGTCAACACCGCGCCTAGCCGCTTAAATGCAGATTAAGGTACAGCTTGAGCAGCAAATGCGCAACAGAAATCATCATAATATAGTGATTGCATGACGCCGATACAGTGTCGAATGGCTCGGGCGGCGCTGGACTGGGGAGTATTGGATCTAGCTCGGGAAGCGGGAGTCTCCACCCAAACGATAGTCCGCCTCGAACGCGGCGAGGCGCTTAAGCAAGCAACTGTCGATCGTATTTGTCACGCGCTCAAATCGGCCGGCATTGAGTTCATTCCGGAGAACGGTGGAGGTCCTGGCATTAGGCTGGCACGCCGATCTAACAACCGATGAACCATTACGGCCAAACGTCCCATTGGAATCAAACTGCGGCGAATCTCTTGCGACCGAGTGCCGCGTAGGACCCGATTTTCCCGAACATTTTGCGACAGAAATACCTCGCTGTCAGCTCCAGTGAAATGCGGACGCATCCCATGCGAACCTGAAAGCCGAGTTGGTGGGCAGGCATGCGGCTGCACCATGCAGGATACCCAAAGGCCGGCTGGCCAACGGGCAGGGTTTGGCACGTTTCCGGCCCTGCCCGCCCTCGGCCACCAAGGGCCGGCATGCCACATGCTCGTCAGCGTATGGCAGACAGGCAGGCCTGATTGCATCCTGTCACAATCTCATCGAAAACAGGATGGGCAAGTCGCGTCACGGCCACTGCCGCGGATTCTCGACCTTTACTCCGCCGCTCCGCGCTCAGCGCGACTGTTTAGGGCAATGAGGTTTTTTGCCCGGAACAGGCAATCCGGCTGCTCATTCCGATAGCGGTGTCCGATTTCCATGATGAGGATGGTCCCCGGCAAGAAGGCCAACGCGCTGAAGATGTCATCCCAGTCGATATCGCCCAGCCGAGCGGCATGTGCGGGTCACCTATACCCGGCGTTGCATCCTCCTGCGGAAGGTAGGTTCCGTGGAAGCCCTTCGGGCGCCCGAAGGAATCATGGACATGCAGGTGCCCCGCAACCGGCGCCATGGCCCGCAGCTGCTCGCGGAAGTTCAGGCCGCGATGGTTCGATTCACTAAAAGCGTGACTTAAATCGACGAGCGCCACCAGGTTCAGATGGCTAACCGCCTTTGCCGTCTGCGCAACCTCAGGGCCTTGGCAGCATCAATCTGGTAACGGTAGACCGCCGGGTCCGTGAGGTTCGATGAGACGACGCGGTGAGCCGTATAGCGGAAATCGAACTCCCTCGTCAGCGCGATAAGCCTCTCGGCTCTCTCGCGGACGACGCGACCACCGACCATGAGGTCGAGGGTCGTCAGTTCCAGTCCGACGGCTTCGACGCCCATATCGGCAAAGCTGCGAAAGTCCGCTTTAAGGCTCTCCATCTGCCATTGAAAGAGACTGAGTTAAAACCTGCGGCGATAATCTTGCTCATAAGCATTCCCAATGACGGGCGGCCAGGAATGCCAGGCCGGTCCGGATCGTTGTCAGATGAGATGGCAATTACAGAACCGATGCCATTCTCGAAACGAGCTTCGTTCACCCTAGGTGCGATCGAGCGGTCTACGCTATTGCCAGTGGGCTTACATTAACTCGGATCAGACCGCGACGACCTCGAGTCTCACGAAGCAGACTGCCTGCCCCGAACCTGGAAGCTCTCAAGAGCACCTCTCGTTCAGACAGACTTGATACTGAGAGCCCCCTTTCTCAAGCTAAACTATTACAGGTTCACGCAAATCACCTTGTCATCGTGGCGAATTCATCAGCCTCCAGAGCTGGAGGAACCGGCAAGATGCGCGGCATGAGGCAAATCAATTCGACCGCCGGAGGCCCTGCCGCTGCAGAGTTTCCGGGTTTGCGTTTCATTGCTGCGGCGTGCTCGCAGATCCCAGGAAAAGACCGGTGAAGTTCGCAACACGTTGAATTCTCGGCGACACGCAGAGGTTACAGCTCGCCTTTATGTACGCCGCAACGGCTCAGATCTGTCTGGGTTCGGTCCACTCGGCGCCCGAGAGGCGAAGATTTCGGGATCGAGGCGCTCGAGCCACTGCGCGCCAGACAAAGCTATCCGATCCGTGTCATACTGTCAGGCAAGACACTAGCAATTTGGGGGCCGCAGCAAATGAAAGAAGAGAACGACGTTCAGAAGTTGGTGCGCACGCTGCGGGCTCGAGCACCTGATGACGCGGCTGAATTGCTGGCCCGAGAATCTCCCGAGTTTATCCGCGACACACTAAAGCTGTTGCCGGACGGGCACGCCCGTAAGGTGGCCGAGCATTTGCCACCGCACATGCGGCCCATCAGGTCTCATGGCAGTGGCAAGGATTTCGCGGTCCCCGACTCGCTCGTCGAGCTGATGGACCCGATTCCCGCCAGCGTTCCTGTCGCGACGACGGTTGCCGCCGCAGTGGAGGCGGTCAGACGCGCCAAGGTGCCGACCGAGCTCACTTATCTCTACGTCACGGACGAGGGCAATAAACTGGTTGGCCTGGTGGTCCTGCGCGATCTGATGCTGAGCGAAGCGGACGCGACGGTGGATCAGATCATGCTGCCCAGGCCGTTCGCCCTTAATGTCGGTCTGTCTTTGAGCGAGGCCTGCAAGGCAGCAGTACGCCGTCAGTACCCTGTCTATCCGGTGGTGGACGCGGAGAACCGGCTGCTCGGGCAGGTTCGCGGCTGGCGCTTGTTCGAGCAGCAAATCATCGAGATTTCCGCCCAGTCTGGCCAGATGGTGGGTGTCCAGAAGGAGGAGCGTTCTTTTACGCCGCTGTTTTCAGCCTTCTTGAAGCGTCATCCGTGGCTGCAGCTGAACCTGCTGACGGCCTTCATGGCCGCTTTCGTGGTCAGTTCGTTCACAGGCACGATCGAGAAGATCGTCGCCCTGGCGGCGTTCCTCCCGGTCTTGGCCGGGCAGAGCGGAAACACCGGCTGCCAGGCACTCGCTATGACGCTGCGTGGCCTTGCCCTGGGGGATGTGGACAAACGACCGAAGCTGCACCTGGTGATGCGGGAGGGCGCGCTCGGGATCGCCAACGGCGTGCTCGTCGGTCTTGTGGCGGCTGCGGCGATGTGGTTCTACGCCTCGCGGCAACCGGAGTCGGCGGCCCAGGCGCCAATGCTGGCACTTGTGATCCTGCTCGCCATGTCCGGATCGTGCCTCATGTCCGGAATCTCCGGCGTGCTGATCCCGCTGGGCCTGCGCCGGGTCGGCGCCGATCCGGCGGTCGCCTCGGCGATC
This sequence comes from Mesorhizobium sp. M0998, assembly GCF_040318885.1. NCBI lineage: Bacteria > Pseudomonadati > Pseudomonadota > Alphaproteobacteria > Hyphomicrobiales > Phyllobacteriaceae > Mesorhizobium > Mesorhizobium sp. M0998. The sequence continues at coordinate 24,027 of NZ_JAMYND010000030.1, read as the reverse complement.
TTCCTCACCACCGTGACCGATATTGTAGGCATGGGCCTGATGCTGGGGCTGGCCACCATGCTCGTGCTGTAGCAAGACGCGTCCGGTGACGCGTCCCTGGGAGTCGGGGCGATAAGCTGACCTCGTCGCGTTCAACAAAATAGCAAGAGCCAGGCCGCATCGCGCACGTGTCGTGAGAAGCACCTTCCGGCAGCTCTCCGACCCCCTTGCGCAACGCGACGGAAGACCTTTGGATGAGCCGTGGGTGACCTTGAAGCCTCATTCGGTGACCAGATACGCGCAGAATCGCGCAAACAATATTAATCTTGTCGGCTGCGCGATCCGCCACTGATGATGATTTGAGTTAGTTGCCACTGGTGCCGAATACTTCAATTATGTACAGCAACGCTGAGAAGATGTTTTGACAACCAGCGCAGCCGAAACACGAATAAACCGATAGTTTGTTGCGCCGCTGCAACAGCTGCTGAGACTCGCATGGTCTGGTGACAGTTCAGTCGCCTTTTTCTTTGAGTCGTGCTAAATCCTTCGCACTAGTCGGGTTTGGGGTGGGTTCTCGGCATGCAATCTTCGTTTCGAACGATCTTCGGCTTCGCCGCAGCGCTGCTTTGTACCGGCGTATTGCCGGCCGGCGCACAAGGTCCTTTTACGGCCTATGATGATGCGTTTTCGGCCCGCATCGCCAGTCCGGCCGACAACGGAACGCTCGCCCAGTTCGTCACGGTTGCCGTCAACGCGGGACAATACGATCAGGCGATCTCTTCAATCGAGCAGTATCTGATCAAATATCCCCGCGATGCGCGCGCCCGACTGGCGGCCAGCCGATTGTACTATCATGTCGGCTCCTATGAATTGGCCCGGCGGCAGGTGCAGTACGGCATCGAAGTCGGCGGCCTGAGCGCAAGTGAGCAGCAGGAAGCCGTTCGCCTGCTCGCCCGCATCGAGCGCGCGTTGCGTGGCGTCACCTGGGAACTCGCCCTGACCGGCGGCGTGTTCAGCGCATTTACCGATTTTGAGCCCGGCGGGGCGCAGGACGACGACAGCTTCGTCTCGCCCTATGGCCGGGCGGAAGGCTTTGTCCGGTGGGACCTCGGCACGCCAAGCGCCGACGCTCTCGTCCTTTCAGGGTCGTTGACGGCGACACAGCGCTTTTTCACGGAAGACCTGTCGGTTCCGGGCAGCGAGAAGACTTTCATCCACGGCAACGCCGCGATCACCTGGGACAAGGGGCTACCCAACAGTGGGATCGATTCGCTGCGCCTGCTGCTTTCGGCGTTCACAGTTACGGATCGTTTCGACAGCGATATCCACGAGACCGGAATCGGCGTCAGTGGGCGCTTTCTTGTGCGCCCGACGGTCGAAACGACGCTTTTCGCAGGCGGCGGCTACATCGATCTAAGCGCCTCGCAAGGCATTTTCGCCGATAGCAGGGTTTTCTATGAGGCAGGCGGCAGCTACCGCTTCCGCAATGGCCAGGCGCTCGGACTGCGCTTTGTCGGCTCGAATGACTTCGCCTCCGGATCTGGCGAAATCGGCCACAGCTACACGGGCGAGGTCCGCTATGGCGGCCTGTTGATGAACGTACCGGATCTTTTCGCATGGTCGCACCAGATCGCCTTTTCGGCCGGCCACAGCAACACTCCCGATCTGTCCGTCGGCATCGGCACAAATATCAAAAGCGACTTCTGGCGCATTGCCTCGGAAAGCGATTTTCAGCTGACGGAGGCGCAGAAGATCAGCGTCGATCTCGCCTATCGCCAAACCAACTTCGCCATCGCCAACCGCGACCGAAAATCGTTCGAAATGCTCATGAGCTACACGTTGACGCTCAATTGAAAGAGGCCGCGATGAGGACCCCGTACCGTCAGATCGCCATTTTTGTCGCCTGCCTTGCCTTTGCGGCACCTTCCGCCGCTGAGACGGTCGGATCGATGACGGCCTACCAGACCAACATCGTCCGCAACAACGGCGGGACAATGAACGTTGGGGCCGGCGTCGAACTCGGCGACCAGCTGCGCAGCAATCCCACCGGTCTTGGAATGCTGGTGTTCCGGGACGAATCGAGCGCCAAGATTGGTCCGAACACCAGCCTGACGATCGATGAATTCGTCTACAATCCGGGCTCCGGATCGGGAAAGATCGACATCGGGATGAACAGCGGCCTGGCCCGGTTCTATGGCGGCCAGGTTTCGAAAGGCGGCGTCATGCAGGTTGCGACGCCGCATATGGTGCTTGGGGCGAGAGGCGGCATCATCGAAGTGCTGGTGGCAGCCGGCCAGACCGTGGGCATTCTGCGCGCCGGCCGCATGACCTGCACGATCAATGGCAAACGGCTGGTCATCACAAACCCGGGCTACGCCTGCACATCGGAAGATGGCAAGCTGCTGACCGGCTACGGCGGAATCGACACCTTCCCGATATTGGACAGCATCGACCGGATAGCCGGCACCGGCCTGCCAGGCGAACCGGGTCCGGGACTGGATGTAAGCGCACTTTGCGCGTCGGCACTCGGCGGCTCGCTCAAAGTCTGCGACTCCACCGACGGCGCATTGCCAGGAGTGGTCATGCAGTTCCCCGACACCCCAACGCCACCCGTGGGCGGCGGCGTGAATAAGGGCGAGTGTGAGGGTGAGGGTTGCTGCAACTACTGCGAATAGGGCTGGCCGCACGACATGAGCCTCTTGGTCGGTTGGCGCTGGGCTGATTGGCGGCAAGCTGGCAGGCGCAAAGTATCCGGCCTTGTGGTCGTGCTCCTGCTGCTCGCTTGCCATTTGGCTTTTGACGGGCCGTTGTCGCGCCTGCGCGAACGCACGTACGACTTCTACCAGTTCCTCGCCCCACGCGAGGCGACGAGCAATCCTGTCGTGATCGTCTCGATAGACGACGCCAGCCTCAAGGCACATGGGCGATGGCCCTGGAACCGAGGCCTCTTGGCCGATCTGGTCGATGGCATCACCAAATCCGGTGCCGCGGTCATCGGGCTTGCGCTGGTGCTGCCCGAGGCCGACACCTCGCCTGAGGGCATCGCCGGAGACAAGCGCCTGGCAGCGGCACTGGCCAAAAATCGAACGGCGCTTGCTGTCAGCCTGGGCAACGAGGCGACGGTTTCAGAAGCAGGGCCCAAAGCCGGCTGGTCGATCGTCGGACAGGTACCCGACACACTTCCCGGCTTCGCCGGCCTGACCGGCTCGCTTGCCGAATTCTCGAACGCCGCCGCGGGCCTCGGCGTAATTCGCACCTTGCCCGATCCCGACGGCGTACTGCGCCATGTGCCGCTGCTGTGGCTTCGCAATACCGCTCAAGGCGTGCAGCTGTGGCCGTCCTTCGCGCTCGAGCTTCTGCGCCTTTACGCCGGGCAGGACGGCTACATAGCCCGGATGAATGCCGCCGGGTTCGACGCACTCAGGATGGCCGGCGCCATCGTGCCGCTCGAGGCGGAGGGGAGCATCCGCCTCTGGGAAACCGCCACGGATACGCCCCGTCTATCTGCCAGCACTATCCTTTCGGGCGGCAGTGATCCGCGGCTGCGGGACGCCATCGCCATTGTCGATCTGTCGGCCGTGGGACTGACGCAGTACCTGCCCACCCCGACACGTCCAGCGCGACCAGGCGCGGACATCCACGCCGATGCAATCGCCCAGTTGCTTGCCGGGCGCTATCTGGCAGAGCCAACGCACGCGCGTACGGTGGAGCGGCTCTGGTTTGTCCTCAGTGCCGTCATTTTCATCGGACTTTCCGGAGTGCTCGCCGGGCGTGTCGTGCTTGGTGCCCTGGCTCTCGTGCTGCTGGCCGTCACGCCGTTCGTGTTCGGCGCTCTCGAATACAGCCTGCAGGGCGCACTCTATGACCCGCTGCAGCCGGCGCTTGCGACGATCCTGGTAGCCGGCTTCGAAGGCTATGTTCTCTACAGGCGCAGCGAGCAGCGCCGGTCCACCCTGGCACGGCAGTTCTCCCAGTATCTGTCGCCTTCCGTGGTGCAGCGCCTCGCAAGCTCAGACACCGAAGCGATCCTGTCCGGCGAGAAGCGCGAGATCACGATCCTGCTCAGCGACATACGCGGCTTCACGACTATGAGCGAACAACTCGACACCCAGGAAATCGCAAAGGTGGTCAACCACTTCCTCGGCATTGCGACCGATGAGATCCTCAAGCGCGACGGCACCATCGACAAGTTCATGGGCGACGCGGTGCTCGCTTTCTGGAACGCGCCGCTTGATCAGCCGGACCATCGCGAACGCGCGCTCGACGCGGGCCGTGCCCTGATCGAACGGGTGAAGCGTGAAGACGCCGCCTTCAGCGCGGACGGCCACCCCTCCATCGCAATCGGCGTCGCCATTGAGACGGGCATTTGCTCGGTAGGCAATTTCGGCTCCGAACGGCGCTTCGATTACACCGCGATCGGTTCGCCGGTGAACCGCACGGCTCGGCTCGAGTCGACGACCAAGAAGCTGGGCATCCCCCTGGTGCTTGGTCCCGGCTTTGCGGCAGGAGCATCGATGCCAGTCGTCCAGGCGGGCGCCTTTGAACTCCAGGGTTTCAAGGGCGAGGTGCCGGTTTTCACCGTTCCGGAGATGCAAGCTGCTCACCAAGGTATGAGCCGCGAAGTAGAGAGCCAACGTGGTGAGCAATCTGGCGCCCCTGCCGTGGTGGTTGGTTCGCCGCCATCCGTGCAAATGGCACCGCCTGATCTTGCACCCCGAACCCGAAGCACACGCTGACCGGATCCAGCGGATCGCGGGTGCCGATCTGCTTTGTGAACTAATACTGCTGGGGAGGCCTAGGTGTCATCAAACGGCCCTTTAATTACGGGTGGCTGTCAATCCGGATCGGCGCGACAGCCGATGAGACGCGGATAGACGGCGAAGGGATCGGTCGAGGTAACCCCGGCAATGATTGTCGAGGCCGCCGTATTTTCGAGCGAGAAGATAGGCGGTGTTATCCAGTTCACCACGAATGGCAGCACGGCTTCGTTGAGTTCGCCGCGCCATCATGTGGAGGCAGCGCGTGGTTCAGATTGTTTATCCTCGCCGCCGGATCATGCGCTCGGGATGTTCCCAAGAGCATCCAGCCGTAGCACTCCCCGAGCTGCCCTAACGAGAGAGTTCGCTGGGCCGGGATTATGGCCGTTATGAACCTGACGCAATTGATGCAGCTGGCGCTGGCCTCGTCGGGCGCGTGGGCGGTCTATCGACATCAATCGGTCGCCGCGGATGTTGGGATGCGCATGCGTCGGCGCACGTAGCGTCGATACGCCTTGGGCATGTGGGCGTTGACAGTGACATAGCCGGAGCGACGTGTTTCAGACGCCGAGCAATTCCAAGGACTGAGCACCAGAACCGACCCTCCCGACGGATTTTCGCGAGCTGGATTCCTCCCTCCCTCCTTATCAAAACCGCCGCTCGCGAATTCGCTGGCGAGTATATCTCCGATATGATATACATATATCACTCAGAGGATATACAAATGCCGCTCTTCATTCGCGATCCCGACGTCGATGCCATGGCCGTCGAGCTGCAGCAGATTACCAAGGCGCGCAGCAAGACCGAGGCCGTCAGAACCGCCTTGCGCCATGAGATCGAGCGCAACCGCGGCAGCGTCCCGCTGCGCGAGAGACTTGCCAAAGTCAAGGAAATGGCGCGGCGGATCGGGCCGGCCAACCCTGATTTCGATATGAAGAAATTCACCGACCAAATGTGGAGCGACGACTGATGTTCGTCGATGCCTCGGTGATCGTTGCCATCCTGAACGAGGAACCTGGCGCGGAAGAACTGGAAAAGCGGCTCGCGGCCGCGACCAAGCCGCTGTATACCTCCCCGCTCGTCCGGTTCGAGGCAGTCCAGGGTCTCGCGCGAGCGTCGGCCGAAGCCATCAAAAAAAACGCCAAGCCCACGGCCGACATGCTGGCGCAAGCCCGTGATACCGTCGACGCCTTTTTGATCGAGATCGCCGGCAAGGAAATAATGATATCCGGCGATATCGGCGACCGGGCGATCGAAGCCAGCATGAAATACGGCAAAGCAGTCGGGCACAAAGCCGATCTCAATTTCGGCGATTGTTTTGCCTACGCTTGCGCGAAGGCTCACCGGCTTGCCCTGCTTTACAAGGGCAATGACTTTTCACAAACTGATCTGGCGTAAGGCTTTCCTGGCCTTGCATCGCGGCGCGAGAGCCGATGGGCCCTTTTGCATGCTTTGGGCGAATCGTCGTCTTTCATGGTTAACGCAATATTACGAGGAACGTTCGCTGCAGCACTGGTTTTCTTCGGCACGATCACCGTCCAGGCACAGCGGGCAGACGGCATCTTGTGGGTGCTGCGATCGGGTGGGCCATGCCGCGATCTGCCAGGGGGCGATACGGCCCTCGCACCACTGGCTACAACCGCTTCGTTCGATGGCGGAAAGCAGGTGTCTGGGATCGGCTGATGGACGCCATTACCGAGGCCCATGACGGCACGGTGCAGATGATCGACACCTCTATTGTTCGCGTCCATCAGCAGGGTGCGATGGCAAAAAGGGGAATCGAGATCATTGTCTCGTTCGTTCCCGAGGCGTGCTGACGACCAAAATCCATGCTCTTGTCGACGCCGAAGGCAGGCCGATCAAGCTGACGCTCACGCCGGGCCGGAAGAGCGACATCGCCTCCGCAGTGGATATGATCAAGGATTGGCGCGAGGGTGCCATGCTGCTCGCCAACAAGGATATGATGCCAACCCATTGCGCAATGTCATCACCGAGCGAAAGCCATGGGCCAACATCCCGCCTAGAGCCAACCGCAAGGACCCGATCTGCTTCAGTCGCTTCCCTTACAAGGGCGCGCAACTTCGTCGAACGCTTCTTCAACAAGGCTAAGCAGTTCCGTCGCATCGCAACTCGATATGACAAGCTGGCAGAAACTACCTTGCTGCCCTGAAACTCGTCTCAACTCGCATCTGGCTACGCGGTGATGAGTCTACGTCCTAGCGTTTTGCGTGCCCTCCCCGGTTGTCATTCACCGCGCATCGTCGCCTGGAAGGTCGGCAGGTGCTTCTTCTGTGCCTCGAGCATTTTCTCGCGATAGACGCCATAGATGACGTCGGTGTCGTGCAGTGTGACGCCGGCAATTGTCGGCGAAGCAAAAACCGGCAGTTCGATGCCGCGTTTCGAAAGCGCCTCGGCGGTGCGGGCGATCAGCTCCTGCGCCAGGATCATGGCAAGCACGGTCGACGAACCGGAGACCGGACGGCTCCAGCCCTCGACCGGCACGATGGCATCCTCGATCGGCGAGCAGGTGTCGATGACAAGGTCGGCGGCATCGGCAAGCCGTTTGCCTGAAGAGTGCGTCGCCGGCTTGTCGAGATTGTTCTTGCTAGTTATCGCAACGACGAAGATGCCGCGTTCTTTCGCATAAAGCGCGGTGTCGATGCCGGACGAATTGCGGCCGCTGTGGCCAAAGATGATGATCGAATCGCCTTTGTTCAGCGGCTGGTGGTCGAGGAATTTCTCGGCGTATTTCTCGGTCCGCTCCAGCCACAGAAGTTCGCGCACGCCGCCGGCGCCGAGCACGTTATGCCACATGACACGCGGGTCGGTCAGCGGATTGAAGCCGACATAGCTGCCGTAGCGCGGAAACACTTCCTGGACCGGCAACACCGAGTGGCCCGAGCCGTAAAGATGAACCAACCCCCCGCTCTCGAGCGTGTCGGCAAAGCGGCTGGCCGCTTCGCCAAAGGCTTCGGCATTGGCTTTCGAGGCCTGTTCGATGAGGGCGGCAAGGCGAGGTATGTAGAGATCGGACACGTCGGTACTCCTGTTATGTGTCGGCTTCGGTAATGGCTCAGCTTCTTGCAGTTGGCGCGGCGCGACCGGCACGCAGCGTCGAGCGGATTTCGTAGCGGTCGCCCCGCATGACCGAGACGGTGAATTCGAACGGCCCACGCTCGTCGGTGGTGATGCGCTCGACCACGAAAGCGGGGCTCCCCGCAGGCAGATCGAGCAACTCGGCATCCGCCGTCCCGACCGCGCCAACACGGTAGTTTTCGCGCGCCGCTACCGGCACGATGCCGTAATGGCGTTCCAACGCTTCGTAGAGCGAGCCCTGCAACAGGCCGGCATCGAGAAAGCCCGGCACGCGCGCGGCCGAGAGTTGCGCAGTCTGAATACCGATCGGTTCGTTGTTGCCGAGCCTGAGCCGCCGGATGCGCACCACCGGATCGCCCTCCTCGATCTCCAGCGCTCCGGCCACGGCGGCATTGGCGGTGGTCAGGCTGCAGTCGAGCAATCGCGAGCCGGCGACCACGCCCATATTGCCCATTTCCTGCGTGAAGCTGGTGAGTTCGCGGGTGCCGGCGACCAGCGTGGTGGAGCGCACGAAGGTGCCACGGCCATGTTCGCGCCTGAGCAGTCCGTGCTCCTCAAGATTACGCAGCGCGTGGCGCAGCGTGATGCGGCTCACCCCGAATAGGGCGCACAGTCTGTCTTCGGCCGGAATCTGGTGGCCGGTCGCCCACTCGCCACTCTTCACGACGGCGCGGATGGCCTCTTCCACCTGATACCAGAGCGGCTCGGGCCTTCGGCGGTCGGGCAGCTGGAAGCTAACTTGGCTCATCTTATCTGCCTCCACTGTGCTCCGGCGAGACCGGCCAGCGAGGCGCCGACGAGACCGGCGCGGGAGCCAAATTCGCCGGACCGCAGCACGACATCGCGCAGATGCGGCGGCAGCTGACGCCGCAATGCCGCAAGCAGCCTCGGTCCAACGACGTCCAGCGCATCGGCAAGCCCGCCGGAAATCAGGACCGCCTGGGTGTCAAGCAGCGCGACCGCACCCGCCAAGGCAGTACCCAGCCGGCGCGCCGGCAGCTCCAATGCGTCAAGGGCGGCCGTCTTGCCACCCCGGGCCGCCTCGACCAGCCTGCCGCCATTGGCAAGCCCGATCTGGCGCGCCGCGGCGTCGAATGCCCGCCCGGAAGCGAAGCGCTCCAGCCAGCCGCCGCGGTCGTCGCCTTCATCCTCGATGTCGGCGCAGGCCCAGCCGAATGAGCAAGCGCCGCCACGTACGCCGGCGACGATGTGGTTATTGGCCAGAACGGCGGAGCCGATACCGGTGCCGATCGCCAGCAGGATGGCATCGGACAGGTCTTTTGCGGCACCTTCGACCGCTTCGGCCAGCATGGCGACCTGCGCGTCATTGCCAACGGCAACGCGCAGCCGAGGAAACAAGGCCGCGATGTCGATGCCGTCGAGATAGGGCAGGTTCGGAATCCAGCGGCAGACCGAGCCCTCGACAAGCCCCGGCACCGCTAAGCCAAGTGCCTCGACCGGACCGGCCTCGGCGCGCAACGCACCGACGCGGGCGACGAAGGCATCAAGACTTGCTGGTGCGGGCTCGCGGCTGAGCATCTCCAGCCAGCGAACATCGCCGGTATGGATAGCGGCGCGCAAGTTGGTGCCGCCAAGATCGATGGCCAGAACGCGTGTCATCGAGAGCGACTCCGACTGGCTGCCGCCCGGTCCTCGGAGCGCCAGGTCCACGACGCCACGGCGTCGTCGGCTCTGGTCGGCAGTGCGGTACAGACTCCGGTGCACGCGGCGCCAAAGCCGATCGGGCTGAGCGCAGCGTGTCGATGAACCATGCTTCGTCTCCCATTCGACATCGGCATCCTTTGCAAGCGGCGCCCGGCAGCCGAGAGGCTGCCTGTCTCCGCCGCGGCAACGAAAAGCGCCTCAGTGTCATTATAACGACACGACTTCGATCGCAAGAGGTTTTGGGGATAGCCAGAAGTGAGAAACAGCTCGAGCCATCGCATCTAAACTCCTGTTTATTATCTGTGATCTCCCTTCACAAAATCGGAGTAAGAAACCGCTGCAACGCCGGCAGGAGCTCTCCACGAAGATAGCGCTTGCATCGTTGCTTCGGGTTGTCATAACGTCATGGACATCGCTGTGTGGCTATGCGGAGGGTCGCATGTCTTTGGCTTGGATTTCGAAACTGGCACTTGCTGCAGGGTTGTTGGCCTCGCCCACCATTGGTTGGGCCCAATCGGTCAACATCTCCTATCTGACCCACTGGTCGCCCGAAACGGTCGCTTTGCTGGACGCCGCGGCCAAGGACTACGCCAAGAGCAATCCCGATGTGACCGTCACCGTGCGCGCCGTCCCCTTCGGCGATCTCCTGACGACGCTGCGTTCCCAGGGCGGCAGCTCGGACGGGCCGACGATCGGCGGCATCTATGATTTGTGGCTGCCCGAGCTGGCGCGAGACAAGCTGGTCGCGCCGGCCCCCGATGCGATTGCCGGCGAGGTCAAGAGTGCGTGGCCGGCCGGTGTCGTCAGTGCGGCCTCTGTTGGCGCCACGCTTTACGGCATTCCAAACGAGATCGACGTCTACGCGCTGAACTACAACAAGGAGCTGTTCAAACGGGCAGGCATCACAGCCGCGCCGAAGACCTGGTCCGAATTGAAGGATGCGGCCCAGAAGCTGACCAGGAAAGATGCCGGCCAGCAAGGCTTCGGCATGATCAATTCCTGGGCGGCGGGCGTCGTCCATCCCTTCGCCTCGCTGCTGGTCTCCAATGGCGGCGAGCTGGTCAAGGACGGCAAACCGATGCTCGACAGTCCTCAAGCCGGTGAGACTTTCCAGCTTTACGAGGACCTGATCAAGTCCGGCGCCAGCGATCCGGCGATGGCCACGGCCGACGCCAACACAACCGGCCCCTTCCTAGACAATTTCGTCTCCGGCAAGACCGGCATGATCATCATGGCCAACTGGTGGGAAAGCGCATTGAAGAGCGGCATGGGCGACAAGTTCTCCAATATCGCCACCGCACCCATCCCGGTCGGTCCGAGCGGCGACAAGCCGCACTCGATCTCCTATTCATGGATGACCGTCGTCAACGCCAATGCCGGTCAGGCCGAGCAAAAAGCGGCATGGGATTTCCTGGTATGGCTGAACAGTCCGAAGTCCGGCAAGAACGGCGCATCGGCAATGTCGGATATTCTGATGTCGATGGGCATCCTGCCGACGCGGACCTCCGACATCGAAGCCCATAAGGACAAGCTCGGTTCCGAGTTCCTGTCCGGCTATGTCAGCGTGCTTGCTGACGCCAAGCCCTTCCCTGTCGTCCCGGGCGGCCAGGAGTTCAGCGAATCGCTGCAGCAGACGCTCGAGGCGTTGCAGTATGGGCAGCTCTCGGCCAAGGATGCGCAGGCGAACGCGCAGGCCGATGCCGTCTCGATCCTGGAGCGTGCCGCCAAATAGCGAAGGCGCTGTTCGAGAGCCCGACGCTTTGGAAGCAGAGCGATGATCAAGAGCTATCGTGCCTCGGTGGGCATCATGCTGGCGCCCGCCGTGACACTGATTGGCGTTTTCATCCTGCTGCCGATGCTGCTCACCATCTGGCTGTCATTCCAGGACTGGTCGACGCAGACGCCTTTTTCCAATGCGAGCTTCATCGGCTTCGACAATTTTCGCGAAATATTCGGGCCGACCTCGGTCGGGCGGGATTTCAAGCGAGCGCTGCTCAACACCGCCATCTACACGGCATTGTCGGTGATGCTCATCCTGCCCCTTTCGGTAGTGTTCGGCTTGATGGTCCACCAGCGCGATGTCGCAGGCGGTACGGCGCTGCGGACCGTGTTGTTTTCCACCTACATGGTGCCGATGATCGCCGTGACGCTGGTCTGGTCGAAGCTCTATTCGCCGAGCGAGGGGCCGCTCAACCAGGTGCTCGGTCTCGCCGGCATCGGCCCGCAACTCTGGTTGTCCTCGCCAAGATCGGCGTTGATCTCGATCGTCGTCCTCAATGTCTGGCAGCAGATCGGCTATTTTACGGTGCTGGCCGTTGCCGGGCTGACCCAGATCCCAGGCAGTCTTTACGAGGCGGCGACGCTTGACGGCGCCAACCGGCGCGAACAGTTCCGCTTCATCACCTTGCCGCTATTGAGCCGCACGCTCTTGTTCAGCGCCGTCATTGCCATCATCAACGCCGTGCAAGTGTTCGAGCCGGTGGCGCTGATCACCCAAGGCGGGCCGGTCGGCTCGACCAACGTGCTGACCTACCATATCCGCCGAGTCGGCATCGAGCGGGCACAAGGCGGGCTGGGCTCGGCCATGGCAGTGATGCTGATGCTGTCGCTGATCGTCATTGTGTGTGCGCTGTTTGCATTCGCCAACCGGAAGGATGACGAATGAGCGCGCCGGGCCGCTCAGCATCGAGCCGGTTGGCGCGCAAACGCCTGGCGGGCCGCAGAGCACTGCTCGCCACGCTGATGCTGCTGGTTGCCGTGGCCTCCGCCTTCCCGCTGTTGTGGATGGTGCTCTCCAGCCTGAAAACGCCGGCCGAAACCATGCAGGTGCCGCCGGTGTGGATACCGCGCACGCCGACCCTCGAAGCGTACGAGAAAGTGTCCGGCGTCATCAATGTCGGTCGCTCGATGTGGAATTCGCTCGTGATCGCCACGATCACCACCGCCGGCATTCTGGTCACCAGCATGATGGCTGGTTACGCCTTCGCCAAGCATCACTTTCCCGGCCGCTCACTGCTGTTTTCGGTGCTGATCGCCACCATGTTCCTGCCGCCGATCGTCACGCTGATCCCGCTTTACCGTCTCGTCGGATCAATCGGCCTGAACGCCAGCCTTGCCGGTATTATCGTGCCCAATCTCGCCAATGCGTTTGGCATTTTCCTGATGCGCCAGTTTATAGCCGGCGTGCCCGACGATCTGATCGACGCAGCGCGGATGGATGGGGCGTCGGAACTCCTGATCCTGTTCAAGATCGTCGCGCCGAGCGTGGCGCCGGCAATCGCGGCACTGGCGCTGTTTGCCTTCGTCTATCACTGGAATAGCTATCTCTGGCCGCTGACCGTTCTACAGGGCAATGCACACGAATATCCGATCGTCATCAGCCTTAGTCGCCTGCTCAGCTACAACAGAGGCGCTCTCAACACGGGACTGGTGATGGCTGGCGCGACGCTTGCCGTGCTCCCGCCACTGGTGCTCTTCGTCTTCCTGCAGCGCTTCTTTGTGGATTCGATCGTCGGCCCGGCGGTCAAGGGATAGCGTGGGCGGCACTGCCGGCATCCGTCTGGCTGTCATCGGGACGCGCTGGTGCGCTGAACGGAGCTAAGCAGATGACCGCGTTCTGAGAGCCATCAGTTCATCAGTACAACTGGCCGCGAATGCCTCCACCACGTTAGCTGCAACTAGTGAATCGCACGCTTGGTACCCGCCCCAGGCCGTTTTCACAGCTCCCAGAAAAGCGGCGCGGCCCTGCTCGTTTGCAGACGTTCGGAAGGTCACGGGAAGGTAGTGATTGGACCCTGCGTTTAACGGTGACCTGCCTCATCTCGGGAAACTAGCCCCGATCGAGGAATTTGCGCCCCGCGAGAAGCTCTCGCTCGAATAGTTGCTCGAACTCATGCGACGCGAGCTGGGTCAGAGCAGGACCGCGATCTTCAGCTGTTCGCTTCGCCCCGCTGCGGCTATTCCGCGCGAGGGCGTCGGCTTCGTTGATCTGGTTAGGGTTCTTTCTTCCGCAGGTCCTTTACAACATCGAGAAAAGCCCGCAGGGCGGGCGGCACGGCTCGATGTCCGGGGTAGTAGACCGCAACTTCTTCCGGTGCTGGCGTCCACGCGGTCAGGACCTTGCGTAGCCGGCCATCGGACAACGCGGCTTCGGCGGCCCAATCCGCCACATAGGCGATGCCCAGACCCTCTATTGCGGCTTCGACCATCAGTTCCTCGTCATCAAGGACGATGGGGCCGTTTGCCCCGATCACCAGTTCCTGGCCTGCGCGTTCGAACTCCCATCGATAGAGCTTGCCGCTGGGCATACGGTGGCCGATGCAATGGTGGCGTTGCAATTCCTCGGGCGTTCCCGGCTCCCCGAAGCGATCGAGATAGGCGGGTGACGCGATACAGATGAACGTCAACGCGCGTGCAAACGGCACGGCGATCATGTCTTTGGGAATTGATGTGATGAGGCGCGCGCCGGCATCGAACCCGCTGGACACGATATCGATGAGCCGTCCCTCGACGACGATGTCCACGGTCACGTCCGGATGGCGCTCCGCCATCTGCGGAAGAACCGCGCGAACGAGAAGCCCGGCCACCAATCGCGGTGCGTTGATGCGGACCGTTCCTGCGACATTGCCCCGGAACCCCGCGACGCTGTCGAGCGCCTCGTCCAGCGAGGCGAGCGCCGGCTGAAGACGGTCGAGCAACCGGAACCCGGCTTCTGTCGGCGAGACGCTGCGTGTGGTGCGGTTCAGAAGTCGCACGCCCATGCGTTCCTCGAGCGCACGCATCGCATGGCTCAATGTGGAAGGTGCCGTGCCGATCTCGTCCGCTGCGCGGCGGAAGCTACGGTATGTGGCAACGGCGACGAAGGCGGTGAGATCGTTGAGCGACGGGCGGGGCATTGATGGGGATTTTGCATTGTCCCATGCCGATTTCAACGGCTAATGCGCGCAATGCGATTGCCCTATCTCCTGCCTGGATCAATTGGAGAAATGAGAAATGGAAAAGGCCTGGCTCATAACGGGTGTGTCTTCTGGTCTAGGCCGGCTGCTGGCGGAGAAGACCCTGATCAGGGGAGACCGCGTCGTCGGTGCCAGTCGCAGCGAGGACGCACTTCCCGACCTGCGTGCAAGTTACCCCGAACGGCTCCGCATCGTCGCAATGGACCTCAAGGACCAGAGCTCGGTCCGCGCCGCGGTCGACCGGGCCTTCGCGGCATCCGCTCGGATCGACATCGTCGTAAGCAATGCTGGCTATGGCCTGCTCGGCGCGGCTGAAGAGGCTGGCGATGTGCAGGTTCGGGACATCATCGACACCAATCTCATCGGCTCGATCACGCTCATCCAGGCGGCGTTGCCGCATCTGCGCAGCCAGGGTGGTGGTCGGATTCTACAGGTATCGAGCGAGGGAGGCCAGATCGCCTATCCGGCTTTCAGCCTCTATCACGCGACCAAGTGGGGTATCGAGGGGTTCGTCGAATCCGTGGCGCAGGAGGCTGCTCCCTTCGGCATCGAATTCAGCCTTGTGGAACCCGGGCCGGCGCGGACCGGGTTCGGCGACAATCTCGCGCGGACCAAGCCGCTTGCGGCCTATGAGGGAACCCCCGCCGATCAGGTCCGCGAGGCGCTCCATGGGTCTTGGGTAATCAAGGGCGACCCCGACCGCATGACGGACGCAATGATCAGGCTTGCCGATCAGGATGCTCCGCTCCCGAAACGGCTGGTGCTCGGTGCCGAGGCCTATGCCGGCATCCGCAAGGCACTCGGCGGACGCATCGAGGAGCTCGACCGGCAGAATGACATCGCGGTTGCGGCGGATTTCACAGACGAGGAGTTGGCGCGGCTGTGACCCCCGGCTCCGGCCCGCTGCTCGTGCCCACCTCTTATCAAGACAGAAAGGAACTTGAGATGCCTACACGTGACGCCGTCTACCCGGCCAACCGGCACGCGTTATACGATATCCACCGCTATTCCGCAGCCATTCGGTCCGGCGATCTTCTCTTCGTGTCGGGTCAGGTCGGGAGCCGTGAGGACGGCTCGCCCGAGCCCGTATTCGAGGATCAGGTTCGACGGGCCTTCGCCAATCTGCGCGCGGTCTTGGCGGCCGCCGGGTGCAGCTTCGACGACGTCGTCGACGTCACAACGTTCCACACCAACCCGGACGAACAGATCGAGACAGTTCTGGCCGTCCGAGCGGAAGAAATCGGTGCACCTCCCTACCCGAACTGGACCGCAGTGGGCGTCAATTGGCTTGCGGGCTTCGATTTCGAGATCAAGGTCATCGCCCGCATCCCTTCGACGACGAGCAGCCAGCCGGCGGACAAGCGCTGATCGCTCGCCCTGCAGTTCTGTATTGGCTATTTGGGGCCGAAGGCAGCCTGTCAGCTCTTGTGTCCGGAGCGGAGATAGCTGACCTCCACCTGCGAGAACCGAGGTCGTGAACTGACCAAACAGATTAGGTTCGTTCGGTCAGCGTACCGCAAGGGAATCTCGCAGCCTGTTGTGTATCTTGGCTTTATAGTTCGAGAGAGGCGCTGAAGGTCGAGAACTCTTCATCTGTGATCGGGACCACGTGCTGCGGCTCGGGTAAGCGCCCGCCTGCACGTCGGATACGAGCTCGCGATAGGCGGCAATACGCTCGCCTTGCAGCCGCTCATATTCGGCGGCGAAGTTGCGGTAGGTCTTGGCGTGGCGGGGCCTGTGGCCAGCGGTGTGGCCAAGCATGTCCTCGCTGAACAAATACTGCGCGTCGGCATTTGGGCCGGCGCTCATGATCATCTGTATTCCGGGCGATCAGTTCGGCGACCGGTCGGAGACCACCTCCAGCTCGGCGCCAAAGCAGCCTATGCCTCCACCTTCGCGTATGAGCTCCGAAATTCGTTCGGAGGCACCACTTTCAGATCTCTCCAACTCGAGGACCGGGATGTCGGAGGCAAGCACGCGCCGGAAGCGACGGGAGAACCCGTAACGGCGAATGTTGTCTTCAATCAGTCGCGCGGAACGCGACAGAGTGGTCACGACACAGAAGCTGTGAGCGACAAGGCTGACGGATGAAGCGAAGCCTTGCCTATACCGATGACGGGCTTGGTAGCGATGGCCCTTTCCGCGTCGAGACCCGTTTCGTCTAAGCAGGCAATGATATGGGCGTCGACATTGTCCATTTCCGCCGCGACCACCTGCTTGAGCAGGCCCGCTACGGAGAGTGCACCGTCAAATGGCCCTTCGATCGCTTCAGGTCCAGCCGTTGGCATGCACGCCCACTATCTCGTCCCTGGGCCTGTCACCGCCATGGCGGCTGCGACGATCCCGCTGGTCATCGAAGCGGTCGTGTTGGGATTGATGATGGCAATTCGCATTCGGGGCATCCTGGCTTGGTTCCGCTCAGTCACAAGGACGCCAGCGCGCTGGACATCCGCTCCAGCCCTCGGCGCAGCAGGGGACGCGGGCAGCCGACATTCAGGCGGATGAAACCTTCGCCGCCAGGCCCATAGACGCGGCCGTCATACAGATTGACGCCGGCCTGATCGACAAAGAACTTCTGAATTCCACCCACTCTACGATCGAGCGCGCACGCGTCCAGCCACACCAGAAACGATGCGTCGGGCCGCATGGGCGTAATGCCTGGAAGGTATTCGCCGGCGAAGTCACAAACCAGATCAATGTTGCTGGCGATGTAGGGTGTGAGTTGATCGAGCCAGGGCGCGCCGGTGCTGTAGGCAACCTCCAGGGCCAGGCGGCCGAAAAAGTTTGCATTTACCATGAATGAGGCCTGCATCGCGGCAAGAAGCTGCTCGCGGCGCTTTTTGCTCGCCACCGCAATGGTTGCCGAAGGCACCCCGGCGAGGTTGAAAGTCTTCGTCGGAGCGGTGCAGATGAACGACTTCTCCGCGGCATCGTCCGAGATGGAAGAGAAGACGATGTGCGGGTGGTCCGACAACCTTATGTCGCAGTGAATGTCGTCGGATATGACCAAAATCCCATGGCGCTCACAAATGTCGTTCAGCGCTGTCAGTTCTTCGAGTGTCCAGGCCATTCCGGCAGGATTGTGAGGATTGCACAGCAGGAACACCTTGGCGCCGCCGGCCGCCAGTTTCTCGAAGTCTTCCAGATCGAGTTCATACCTGTTGTTTTGCAGCCTCAGCCGGTTCGTGAGCAGAATCCGGCCATTTCCCTGAACCACTTCGAAATAGGGCGAGTACACGGGTGACTGAACGATGACGCCGTCACCAGGCTTCGTGAAGGTTCGCAGTATCGCAGCGACCGACGGCATGATCGCCGGCGCGGGGAGCAGGGTCTCCAGCATCGGCGACCAGTTGTGCCGGCGTGTGAACCACGATTGCACGATCTCATAGTGGCGCGGATCGCGGCGTGTGTAGCCGTAAATGCCATGGTCCGCGGCCTCGCGCAGCCGCGCGATGACGGTTTCCGGAGCACGGAAATCCATATCCGCTGTCCATAGGGAGAGCAGGTCCTGGCCTTGCACCTGAGGAGAGAACTCGTCCCACTGGTTGGCCCATTTGACGGATCCGAATTGCTGGCGGTCGTGGATTTGGTCGAAATCTATTCCCACAATATTTTGTTGCCCAACCGCCGATGCGGGCGTGTCTGCACAAGCCATTTGATACTCACCTGGAAAATCTACTGCCACGGTTACGGCCGCTTTGCGTCTGCGGACTTCCCTATTTGAGGATTTGCGCCAGAAACTGCCGCGCTCGTTCCGACCGGGAGTTGGTGAAGAACTGATGGGGCGTGTTGATCTCGACGATCTCCCCGCGGTCCATGAACACCACGCGATCAGCCACCTCCCGCGCGAAGCCCATTTCATGCGTGACGCACAGCATCGTCATACCTTCACCGGCGAGCGACACCATCGTGTCGAGCACCTCCTTGACCATCTCCGGATCGAGGGCAGAGGTTGGCTCGTCGAAGAGCATGATCTTCGGGTTCATGCAGAGAGCCCGGGCAATTGCAGCACGTTGCTGCTGGCCACCCGACAGCTGACCCGGGTAGCTGTCCGCCTTTTCCGCAATTCTGACGCGCTCCAGATAATGGCGCGCCAATTCCTCAGCTGCCGTCCGCGGCATCTTCCTCACCCAAACAGGCGCAAGCGTGCAATTCTCAAGCACCGTGAGGTGGGGAAACAGATTGAAGTGCTGGAAAACCATCCCGACATTGCTGCGGACTTCATCGATCTTGCGCAGATCCTCGGTTACCGCTTTGCCGTCGACGATGATCTCGCCCGACTGATGCTTCTCGAGATGGTTGACGCACCGGATCATCGTCGATTTGCCCGACCCCGAGGGGCCGCAGATCACAATGCGCTGCCCCTGTGGCACCGACAGGTTGATGTTCCTGAGCGCATGGTATGAAGCGAACCATTTGTTGACGTCACGCAGTTCAATGGCCATCGCCTTGTTGAAGGGCTGTCCCTTCGTCGATGCGTACATTGCTTGTGGCATCATCGTCGCGTCCTAAGATTTGTGGCCGCGCGCCAATTGGCGCTCCATCGATTGCGAGTAACGGGACATGCCGAAGCAAAAGCCCCAGTAGACCAGTCCCGCAAAGAGGTAGCCGGTTGATGAGATCGTCGGGCCTGCCCAGTTCGGATCGACGCGCGCCGTTTCGATGGCTTTCAGGAAATCCGCGATGCCGACGATGGCGACCAGAGTCGTGTCTTTGAACAGACCGATGAAGGTGGAGACGATGCTCGGTATGACGATCGTCAACGCCTGGGGGAGGACGATCAGGCGCATTATGTCGAAGTAGCTGATCCCAAGCGCCTTCGCCGCCTCGTATTGGCCCTTCGGGATCGCCTGAAGGCCGGCCCTCACAACTTCGGCCATATAGGCGGACGAGAACAGCGCTATCGCCATGAGCGGGCGCAGGAGACGATCAGGCGTCAGATAGTCCGGGACGAAGAGCGGCATCATGAAGTTCGCCATGAACAATACCGTGATAAACGGCACCCCCCGGACGACTTCGATGAATGTGACGCAAACCGCCTTGACGAAAGGGAGTTCGGACCTGCGTCCAAGCGCCAGGATAACCCCGATCGGAAGCGAGACGACGATGCCCACAATCGACATCAGCAGCGTGATCAGGAGACCGCCCCAGAGCGTCGTATCGATGACAGACAAATGGAGCCAGGCGACCCCGCGCACGAGAACGAACGCGGCAACGGGGTAGACAAGGAAGAATAGCAACGCCGCCACTTTGCGCCGCGGAGCCTTCGTCCACAGGAGCCAAACGATGAGGATGGCGCCGATAGCCTGTGCGAGATCAACGCGCCACCGCTCGGAAGCCGGGTACGCGCCGTATCGCAGGTAATCGAACTTCTCGGCAATGAAAGGCCAGCAAGCTCCTTGGCTGTTCGTGCGGCAAGCCTCGCGACCGCCGCTCCAGACCGCGTCGAAGATCGCAAAGCTCAGAAAGTGACGCAGCAGCCACACGGCGAAGAGGAGAAAGCATATTGTCAGCGCGCCTGAAGACGGCGTCGAAAACAGATTTTTTTTCATCCAGGTCACTGGACTTGGCCAAACGTCAGCGGGGGGCGCCATCGCTGGTATGAGCGCGCTGCTGACAACTGGCGAATGCATGGACTGATCGCTCATGCGTCACCTCTCGACGATCGCAAAATGTCGGTTACACGCGTTCATGGCCAACGACGTGGCAAGGGAGATAACGAGATAGACGGACAAGGTGATCGCCATGACCTGGACGGCGGCGCCGGTCTGGTTGAGTACCGTCCCGGCAAAGATCTGAACGAGGTCGGGATAGCCAATGAACACCGCAAGCGACGAGTTCTTGATTAGATTGAGATACTGGCTTGTCAAAGGCGGGATGATAATACGCAGCGCCTGCGGAACAACGACAAGGCGAAGCGTCTTGCCCGGCGCCAGCCCCAGCGCATACGCAGCCTCGCTCTGGCCCTTTGGCACTGCCTGGATGCCACTCCGGACAATCTCGGCGATGTAGGATCCGGTGTAGACCGACAGACCGATCAGGAGAGCGGCAAACTCTGGATAGAGTTGATGTCCGCCTTGAAAGTTGAAACCCCGCAGCTGCGGCGCGACAAACGAGACCGGCTCGCCAGCCGCCAGGAACACGATCAGCGGAAATCCTATCAAGGTCGCCAGGCTGACCAAGAATACCGGCAGCTGCTTGCCAGTTCGTTTCTGGACACTCTTGGCGCGGAACCAGAATGCAATGCAGCAGAAAACGGCCGTTACCAATGCCAGGCCCACAAGCCCCGCCCCCGGATGCCACTGGATCTCCGGAATGATGAGGCCGCGATTGTTGAGGTAGATGCCGCCGGGGATGGCGATGGACGCCTTCGGGGAAGGCAACGGCTTGAGGACGGCGTTGTACCAGAACAGCAGCTGCAGCAATAACGGGACATTGCGCACAAGCTCGACATAGGCGGTCGCCACCTTCGAAACGATCCAGTTCGGCGAGAGGCGGGCAACGCCGATGACGAAGCCAAGCAAGGTGGCCAGCAAGATTGCGAGGAAGCTGACGTAGAGGGTATTGACCACTCCCACCCAGAAGGCCTGACCGTAGGTGGATAGTGCATCGTACGGTATCAGGGTTTGATTGATGTCGAAGCCGGCAGCCTCACCCCAAAAATCGAATGAGAGCGGAATCCCCCGGACCCGCATATTCGATGCGGTCTGCATGCCGATGCCCAGAGCCAATGCCAACAGGCAACCTGCGAGCAAGAGCTGGTAGAAAACGCCGCGCACTTTCGTATCGTGCAGCGATAGGCTCCTGCGCGAGGGCGCTGGAAGCGACAAATCGGACATGGCGTGTTCCTATCGGGATCTGTGCAAGGCGCTGGCGGTAACGCGCAAGCGCCTTGCAACCATGCTTTGCCTAGCGAATCGGCGGAGCGTACTGAACGCCGCCTTTGTTCCAGAGCGCGTTCATGCCGCGCTCCATTTTCAGCGGGGAGTCCTTGCCGACATTCCGATCAAACACTTCGCCGTAGTTACCGACCTGTTTGATCACCTCGACCGGCCAGTCGTCGCCGAGCCCGATGTCCTTGCCGATGCTGCCTTCCACGCCAAGCAGACGGCGGATGCTGGGATTGTCCGACGACTTCATCGCATCAACGTTTTTGGAGGTGACCCCGTATTCTTCGGAGGCCACCATGACGTAAAGCGTCCACTTCGCCACATTGAACCACTGGTCGTCTCCCTGCCGCACTGCCGGGCCAAGCGGCTCCTTGGAGATCAGTTCGGGAAGAACGATGCTGTCGTCCGGCTTGGCCATGCGAAGCCGCGATGCGTTCAAGGTAGAGGTGTCCGCCGACAGGACGTCGCAACGCCCCTCCTCGTAAGCCTTCACGACAGCTTCCTCGTCGGCGAAACCAACCGTGGTGTACTTGATCGACTGCGAGCGAAAATAGTCGGCAAGGTTCAACTCGGTCGTGGTGCCTTGGGTGACGCAAATCGATGCGCCCTCGAGCCCCTTGGCTGATGTGATGTTGTCCGCCTTGCGCACCATAAATCCCTGACCGTCATAGAAGTACGTCCCCGCAAAAAGTATGCCGAG
The DNA here is from genome assembly GCF_040318885.1 of Mesorhizobium sp. M0998. Classification (NCBI taxonomy): domain Bacteria; kingdom Pseudomonadati; phylum Pseudomonadota; class Alphaproteobacteria; order Hyphomicrobiales; family Phyllobacteriaceae; genus Mesorhizobium; species Mesorhizobium sp. M0998. Next base: position 1,985 of record NZ_JAMYND010000030.1, on the reverse strand, counting down.
AGACGTATCGCGCGACGATGTCCATGTTGCGTTGTGTGCAAGAATGTCGATCTCCCCCGACTGCAAGGCGGTGAAGCGATCTTTTGGCGTCAATGGGATGAACTTAACCTTTTGCGCATCCCCGAGCACGGCAGCGGCCACGGCGCGACAATAGTCGACCACAAATCCGGTCCATTTGCCTTCATTATCGGGAAGGCTGAAGCCAGCCGTGGCCGAATTTGTGCCACACGTCAGCAGGCCATTTTTCTTGACATTGTCGAGGGTTGCGGACCACGCCGAGGAGGCGGTGCACGCGATAGCGAGGGCAAGTAGGCCCTTAAACGTCGATCTCATTTCGGTATTCCCCTGTTTTTGTTGAAGGGAATGTGGCCTCAAGTATGACTATTCGTCAAATTGACTGTTCTCATTGCGAAAATGAGCGTCATTCATAATTGAGGAGGCGCTCGCTCTCGGGTGAAAGGGAGCTTGAGTGCTGATCGGGCTAGTTTGCTTGGGGCGGGCTAATCGAATGAGCGACGGCGCGCGCGACCTATGGTGCAGCCAACCCCGGTGCTCCGACGGTTGACCCTTGGTCTCTCTCGGTCCGCGACTCGTTGTAGATGCTCATGATTATTTCCCGGAGCCATTTGGTACCCGGGTCATTCGCCATCTGGCGGTGAACAATGAGCCAGGCATTCACATTCGATATGGCAAGGGGCGGCGGGACCAACGTCACCTCACTCCTCTCGTCCAGAATTTGCAGGATGGCATCGCCGCAATGGGTAATCAGTTCAGTGCCGCGAAGCGCCCAGGGCAGCACCAGATAATTCGAGATGGTCGCAACGACATTGCGCCGGAGACCATGCTGCTTGAGGGCGGCATCCGCGAGGCCTTCTGCCAGACCATCTGCGGAAATCTGCAGGTGAGAACTGGCCAAATATGTTTCCAGTGTCATTGCGTTCCTGGCGATCTTGCTTCCACTCCACACCGCGCAAAACAATTGATCCTGGCCAAGCTCCACCTTCAAGAGACTTGGGTCGTCGCGTATTGCCGCTCCCGTCAGTGCACAGTCGACTTGTCTCAAATAGACCGATGAACCGATTTCGGGTCCGTTTGCGGGAATGACGTTCAGCGTCGCGCCAGGCGCTTGCCTCGAAAATTCCCGTATGAGCCCTGGGATGAATATCATGGCGTGATAGTCAGTGAGTCCCACGCGAAAGTTGCGTCGCGTCGTTGCTGGATTGAAGATCTGATGCCGGTCGATCGATGCGCGGATAATCGCCAGCGCGGCAGAAATATCCGACAGCAGCTCAACCGCCCGAGGCGTTGGCCGCATCTCGCCTCCATCTCTCGTGAACAATTCGTCCTGCAATAAATACCGAAGTTTTGATAGGGAATGACTTACAGCTGATTGTGTTCTTCCCAATTCGGCAGCTGCGCGCGTTACGCTCCTTTCACGCATCATCACGTCGAACACTCTCAGCAAATTGAGATCGATATCATCGAAACTCATGAGACCTCCCCCGTTTTCATCATGCCTCGCCTGCATGCTAACATCGCTTCCAACGCGCGAACGATGCCATGGCGAACAAATGCGACCCTTCGACCTGCGGGGTCAACGTTCCCTGTTGGGAAATCAATATGTTAGCGGAGGGTTCGCCAACCCATTTCCTTCGCATTCTCTCGTATGGTCTGGCTAACCTAAGGACCAGGGATGTCTACGACTCGCTGCCCCTTAGGCTGAGGCCAGACTGACCTGTTGGCGCTTCGGCTGCCGTGCCGAAACAGGGTGGCGAACTGGTCCACCGCCTGCCCGGCCCGCGCCAGAACCAGCGAATCTACGAGCTTGCCGTCGGCGAAGTCGCTGTCACTGCCATAGACGGCGCTCGGCACCGTCAGGGCGGAGTAAAAGCCAAACAGCGGGCGAAGCTGATGTTCGACTACCAGCGCGTGGCGCTGGCCACCACCCGTCGCGCCGATCAGGACCGGCCGGTCGACGAGCGCCA